>CBDUEZ010000461.1:0-1548 GCA_965366355.1 uncultured bacterium | reverse complement strand
AGCACCGGGATCACGGTCGACTCGAACCACGGGTTCTGCTTCAGCCAGCGGTTGTTCCGGGGACTCGGGTGCGGGAGCGGAAGGCACGTCGGCCACATCGACCGCCATGCCGCCACGACCTCGGTCACCTTACGCGATGCCGAAGGTAGATGCCATGCCTGCGCGTAGCGGCCGATGACGAGCGTGAGCTCGAGGTCGGGTAGGTGCTCGAGGAGCTGGGTGCGCCAGGCGGGCGCGCACTCCGGTCGGGGCGGCAGATCGCCGGACGGGCCCGTCCCTGGGTAACAAAACCCCATCGGCAGGATCGCCACGAGGTCGGGGTCGTAGAACTGTGCACGATCGAGCCCCATCCAGTCCCGCAAGCGATCGCCGCTCGGATCGTCGAACGGAATTCCCGAGGCGTGCACACGACTCCCAGGTGCCTGACCGGCGATCAGGATTCGCGACCGGGCCGAAAGCTGGACTACGGGGCGCGGGCCATGGGGCAACTCCGCCTCGCAAATGGTGCACGCCCGCACCTCTTCCAGGAGTCGATCGAGAGACGGACGGCGCTGGCGACTCTCCTCGTTCAACTCCAGCGCAGGTCGACGTTACGCAGGGGAAGCGCCCGGGGCCGAATTCCCGTGGCCGCGAAGACCGCGTTGCACAGCGCCGGAATCGCCGGGGGCAGCGGAGGCTCGCCCAGTCCCGTGGGGGGATTGTCGGTCGTGAGGAAGTGCACGTCGACCTTGGGAGCCTGACGCATGCGCAGGAGCCGATACCGGTTGAAGTTGGCCTCCATGGCCCGCCCATTCTGGATCACGACTTCCTGGCCGAGGGCCTGGGAGATCCCGTCGATCACACCACCCTGCGCGTTGTTCTCGGCGTTGAGTGGGTTGATGACGTGCCCGCCGATGTCGCCCACCGCCCACACCTGATCGACCGTGACGTCTCCGGCCTGGCTCACCGTGGCCTGCACGACCTCGGCGAAGTAGCCGCGATGGCTGTAGTGGAACGCCACACCCATCCCGGTGCCTCGCGGGAGCGTGGTGCGACCCCACCCGGAGCGCTCCGCCACCGATTCGAGAACGGCGCTCATACGCGCCGGATCGAGGCCCTGGTCCTCGCCGCTGGTGGCGAGCAGGTCGAGCCTGAACTGAACGGGGTCGGCTCCCGCCGCGTGGGCGAGCTCGTCGATGAACGACTGGTAGACGAAGGCCAGGGCGTTGCTGCCGGGCGCCCGCAGGGCGCCGGTCGGCACCCCGAAGGGCATGAGCGAGGCGCCCATCGAGAAGTTGGAGATGAACCCGGCTGGAAACTCGGTCGGGCGCACGCTGGCGCTCGAGGCGAACCGCTCCCCGGAACCGAACGAGACGAAGTGGTTCCTCCAGGCGGTGATGCGGCCCTGGTCGTCGACGCCTCCCTCGAACCGGTGATACCCGGCCGGGCGGTAGAGGTCGTGACGCATGTCGTCTTCGCGGGACCAGAGGAGCTTGACCGGGGCTCCGACCTCGCGGGCGATCCAGGCCGTCTCGACCAGGAAGTCGTTGTAGAGGCGCCGGCCGAAGC
>CBDUEZ010000460.1:0-1845 GCA_965366355.1 uncultured bacterium | reverse complement strand
GGGTCGTTCCGCACCTGTTCGGGGTCACCGAGTGGCATGAGGGCGAGTCCGGGAAGTTGGACGAATGCGAAAGGATCGGAGGGAGAAAGCGGGCACGAAACCTACAATGTAGGCAGCGTGTCGATTGCGCAAGTAGGAGTGGGGCCAAGGTGGCGCCGTCGGCCCGTCGCCAAGCAACTGCACTTCATGGTGGATCGGAGACACCCGATGCCACTAGCCGGGGCTCACCACCTCGCCCATGGTCCAACGGACGAGCCGAGCGAAGAACTCCGCGTAGTGTGAGCCGACCTCGATCTCGCCGGCGCCTGAAGCCCGGGCCCGGACACGTTCGGGCCCCCAATCCACAAAACCACCGACCCAGTGCGGCGCGACGTCACTGGTGAAAGCGGCGGTGCGACCGAGGCCGTGGCGCCCGACCACCAGGAGCGGAGCCTGCTCACCAGGAGTGAAGAGGTACTCGGGGGCGACCTCGTCGTCCCTCCGCCGCACTTCGACCGAAACATGCCGTGCGGAGAGCAGGACCTCTGCGTCGGCTTTGGGCTGCACCCGGTTGTATCCGCCGATTCCCGGCGGGTGCGCGAAAGGCAGTCCGTCGAGAATCGAATGGTCGGTCCGCTTCTCGACCAGACACGGATGCGGGGCGTTCACGCGGTCGTCCGACGCCTGCATATGGACGGGCAATACCTCGACCAGCGGTGAGCGGTCGTACCCGGCGGCGGCCCCGTGAAACGACTCCCAACCCCCGATCATCAACAAACCGCTACCCGCGTTGATGTCGGCGATGATACGCTGGAACTCTGCGTCCGTAAGATTCGCCGCGGGGTAGTCGGAGAAGATGTACAAGCGGGGTTCGCACGTCTCCAGCGTCGGAGCCAGTGGCGTGTCGCTGGAGACGTAGTCGAAAGGGAGGCCCGCATGGGTCAGCACACCGGCCAGATAGGCCGCCGCGCCGCCGAGATTCGAGTCGCCCGCGTAGAGGATTGGGTTGTTCATCGCCACAGCGTAGGGGGTCGACGGTCGAAGTCAAAGCGCTGAGGTTGCAATCGGCCGGCGCGGCGTCATCTTGCCCGCCCATGAGATCAAACCCCTCCCGCGCCGCGACCCTCATCGCTCTTGCCGCCCTGCCCGCCATCGCCGCCCCCACCTTCGCCCAGACGCCGGGACGCCGCACCATGGAGGCGTATCGTCTCCCCGCCGGCGTCGAAGTGCGAGTCGACGGCCGCCTCGACGAAGAGGTGTGGCAGGTGGCGCCCTCGTACGCCGACTGGGTCCAGAAGGAGCCCGACGAAGGCACGCCGGCCATCAACGACACGCGGGTGTGGCTGCTCTACGACGATGAAGCGCTCTACGTGGGCGTCATCAACTACGACGACGCCCCCGGCTCCATCGCCCGCAATATGGCGCGGCGAGATGCCGTCTACTCGGGGCGCTCCGACTACTTCGAAGTGATGATCGACCCCAACGGGGATCAGCTCACCGCGTACCGATTTCGCGTGACGGCCGGAGGGGTTCAGACCGATCGTTACCTGTATGCCGACGATCAGGAAGATGCGGCCTGGGACGCCGTCTACGAATCTCCCGTCACCATCGACGAGCGTGGGTGGATCTCCGAGTTCCGGATTCCCCTGTCACAGATCCGCTACGAGACGGCCGACACCGCCCAGACCTGGGGCATCCAGTTCGGACGCCGGCGAGCCACCGACAACGAGTTGACCCGCTTCAGCTTCGTCTCGAATCTGCGGCCGGGCCGCGTGAGCCAGTTCGGGCGGGTCACGGGGCTCGTGTTGGACGGCCGCCCCGGGCGCTTCGAGGCGCAGCCGTATGTGGTGAGCCAGGCCCACACCG
>CBDUEZ010000459.1:0-2002 GCA_965366355.1 uncultured bacterium | reverse complement strand
CGAGGGTGCGGTCGAGGGTGCGGTCGAGGGGAGGGGTGAGCGGCCGGTGGCGGGCGCACCGGCCTCGGCGGGCGCGATGGAGCGGGAAAGCGCACACGACCGGGCTACGGGTGCGGCGATTGATACGTTTCCAGCGCATAGAGCTGGAAAGCGCTCCCGGGACTCACCGTTTCGAGCGCCGCCTGCGCCGTTCTCAGCGCATGGAGCCGCGAAGAGCGCAATGCCGGATCCGTTTGGCCGGCCGTGATCGATTCTCGGCGCGGCGGCGCCGTCCGGAGTCGGCGTTCGAGCCTGGGCACGCGTTCCCGCGGGAACGTTTTCTCGCCTTACTTGCGAATGTTCCGAGGTGGACCGATGCGCCGCTGGGTCCCCGTCTCCCTCGGTTGCGTGATCATGAATCGAGAAACTGGACCGAAGGGCGGGGCCCGACGTAGAGTGGTCCCTCGGCCGTCGCGGAAGGCGCGGTCGGAGGGCGATTTCACATCGAGTCGGGGAGGTTGAGATGGGGCAAGTACGGGTTCTGGTGGGCACGAGCAAGGGCGCGTTCATCTTGACGTCCGATGACGACCGCAAGGAGTGGAAGGTCGACGGTCCCCATTTCGGCGGTTGGCAGGCCATGCACCTGAAGGGTTCTCCCGCCGACCCGAACCGCATCTACGCGTCGACCTGGACCGACTGGCACGGGCAGGTGATGCACCGCTCCGATGACGGCGGCCGCAGTTGGGAGGCCGTCGGCAACCACTTCGCCTACGAGGGCGAGGCCGGCACGCACCAGTGGTACGACGGCACGCCCCACCCCTGGGACTTCAAGCGGGTGTGGCACCTCGAGCCGTCGCACGACGACCCCGATGTGGTCTTTGCCGGTGTCGAGGATGCCGCCCTCTTTCGCTCGTCGGATGGCGGACAGAGCTGGCAGGAGCTCGAGGGTCTGCGCCAGCACACCACGGGTGGAATCTGGCAGCCGGGTGCGGGCGGGCTCTGCCTTCACACGATCATCATCGATCCCACCCGATCCGAACGCATGTTCGTCGCCATCTCGGCTGCCGGAGCGTTTCGCACCGACGACGGCGGCGCTACCTGGAGTGTCATCACCAACGGCCTCGAGTCGCTCTACATTCCCGATCCGGAGGCCGAGGTCGGACACTGCGTGCACCGCATCGCCCTCCACCCGTCCCGTCCCGACACCCTCTTCATGCAGAAACACTGGGACGTCTGTCGGAGCGACAACGCGGGTGACCAGTGGGTCGAAGTGAGCGACAATCTGCCCTCCGACTTCGGATTCCCGATCGTCGTGAACGCCAATGAGCCCGAGACGATCTATGTCGTGCCGATCAAGAGCGACGGGGAGCACTACCCGCCGGATGGCCGGTTGCGCGTGTATCGCAGCCGCACGGGGGGCGGTAATTGGGAGGCGCTCACCGACGGCCTGCCCCAGAAGGACTTCTTCCAGAACATCCTACGTGGGGCGATGAGCGTAGACACGCTCGACCCGTGTGGCATCTACTTCGGCACGACCGGGGGACAGGTGTACGGTTCCGCCGACGACGGCGACCATTGGACCTGCATCGCAGGCCACCTCCCGCGCGTCTTGTCGGTCGAGGTGCAGGCGTTGCCGTGACGTCGGTTCAGGGGGTCAGCCAAGTGCGCGTGGAGTTGCCGGGCCACCTGCGCACACTATCGGGAGCGCCAGCCCTCGTCACGGTCGAACTCGAGGGCTCGGCGACGCTCTCTGGACTCTTCGATGCGCTGGAGGCCCGCTATCCGAAGCTTCGGGGCACGATCCGTGATCAGGACACCGGGGCCCGGCGGGCGTACATGCGCTACTTCGCGGAGCGCCGGGATCTATCGCACGAGCCGGTCGATGCGACGCTGCCCGAGCGGGTGCTCAGAGGGCAGGAGGTCTTCCGGGTGGTAGGCGCGATCGCGGGCGGGTGAGCCGCGCGCGGCCCGCCATCGCGCTGTACCCACCCGCCATCGCGATTCACCCACCCGCCATCGCGCT
>CBDUEZ010000458.1:0-2026 GCA_965366355.1 uncultured bacterium | reverse complement strand
ACCGCACCTCGACCGCACCCTCGACCGCACCTCGACCGCACCTCGACCGCACCCTCGACCGCACCCTCGACCGCACCTCGACCGCACCCATTCACCGCACCCACTCCGCAACCTACGGGCCCCACATTCGCCACCTCGCCGCCGCGCCGCCGTCGACGGAGCGGGTAGGCTCGCAGCGATTTCGGTCACGAGATACCCGCAGATCGCCACGTTTCATGCGGGTAGACTGCCTGTTGTCTCGCCCACCCACCCTCCGAAAGGAAAAAATTCTTTAACACAGCTTACGGCGTACCCTGCCGACCGTTGAAGAACTGCAGCATATTCCGCATCCCTCAAGGAGGCTTAAATGCTTCTGCGGTGTCGTTCCCATCTGGGCCTGGCGTTTATGCTGGGCGCTCTCGTGGCACCCGGCGAAAGTCGGGCTCAAGAGGCCAACCCATTTCAGGTCGACGAGGTCGTCGCGCCGATCGTACCGACCCTTCCGCCCGCCCAGCGCCGAACGATCCTCCGTTCGGCCTGGGGCGCGCTCGCCGGCCTGAGTATCGGGTACGGCCTTTTTCACGATGACATTCGCGTCGTCTGTTCATCGGCCCTCGAGGGAGGGGCGTGTCCGGCCGGGCGTATCGTGGGTGAAACCTCGACCCGGCCACACCTTACGGCGGGATTGATCGGCGGTGGACTGGCTCTCGCAGTCGGGTGGTTCCACACCCGGCGCGATCCCGATGCACCGGCGGCTGCGGTGCGGAACTCCGCCGACGCTCCGATTTTCATGCCCCGCCTGCTCGACGACGGAAGTCTGTCTCTCGTGCGTCTTCCCCTCGGCGGTGTTCGATGAACGCCCCGCGCCGCGGCCTCCTCGCCGCGACCGCTCTGGGAGCGCTTTTGACGGCCTCGTGTGATCAGGTCACGGTCGTCGTGCTCGAACCCAATCGCGTAGAAATTGCCCCGGGCCAGGTGCAGTTGGATCTGGCCCAGGTGTCGTCGCTCGGGGCTCGTGTCTTCGACGTCGACGGCGTAGAGCTGTTCGGCTACGACGTGGACTGGAGCGTGGCCGACCCGGAAGTCGTCGAGCTCTCTGGAGACGGATCGCTGCGGGCGCAGAGCGAAGGCTCGACCATAGTCCGAGCCAGCGTCGGTGACATGGCAAGTGGTTCGGCGGAAGTCGCGGTCGTGGCCACCCGCGCCTTGTCGGTCGAGCCCGGATCGTTCGCCTTCGTCGCCCTCGAGGGCTCGGGGTCACCGCTTTCCGATCAGGCGGTACTGACCTCGACCGCGGCGCCCATCGACGGTCTCCAGGTCACGATCGACGCAGCCGAGCCCGGCTGGATCGACGTCAGCCTGTCGTCGACCACGACCGACGCGATCCTCTTCGTGAACGTGGACCCGACGGGAGTTCCGGCCGGAACCTACGACGCCTTGCTGACACTCTCGTCGCCCGTGATTCGGGCGGTCGAGGTGCCGGTGCGTCTCACTGTGGCCGACGCACCCCCTCCGACGATCGTGCTGGCCCCAGGCATTCTGGCCTTCGAAATGACCGAGGGCGCGACGACTCCGCTGACGCATCCCATGAGCGTGACGACGCAAGGGAACTCGGTGTCGGGCCTCACCCAACAGATCACCCATCTCGACGACACCTCGGGCTGGCTTGCGATCGAGATGTTCGGCACCTCGACCCCGATGTCGGGGTTGATCGTCGCGACGCCACCGGCCGGTCTTCCGGCGGGCACCTACGAGGCGGTCGTATCGGTTGCGGCTTTGGACGCCGTCGAGGGCTCGATGACCGTGTCGCTACGAGTCAACGAAGCGGAGGGCGAACCTCCGGCGATCCAGGTGGCTCCGTCGACGGTCGTGATTCCCGCGGAGACCGGTGGCGCAGCCCCGGCCGTGAGACAACTTGCGGTCACGAGTTCCGATGAAGAGATCTCGGGACTCCATTCGAGCATCGAATGGGGGACAGGACCGAGTTCGGGATGGATGCAGGCCGTTCTTTCGACCACCACCACGCCGGCCACTCTCGACATCATCT
>CBDUEZ010000457.1:0-2064 GCA_965366355.1 uncultured bacterium | reverse complement strand
TGACCGGATGAACCCACAGCTCCGGAATGTGCTGCTCTTCGAAGGTCAACGACCCCCACCAACAACAGCGGCTCCCCCCGCTGATCTGAAACGGAACGGTCACACCGGCGCCCACCGCCCGCACCCCGGGCAGGGTGGCGAGCCGATCGCGAATCCGCTCGGCGGTGGCCGCGCGGTCGGCCTCCGAGGCGTCGCGTCCTACATTGATCGAGGCCGTCCAACGGGACTCAGGTGAAAACCCCGGATCGGACTGGAGAAGGTCGCGCAGCCCGTGCACGACGGTCATCGATCCCACCAGAAGCAGCGAAGCGAGGGCGGCCTCGGCGACCACCAATCCGCGGCCCGCCGAGCCGGCCATACGACCCCGACCACCCGCCCGACGCAACATGCTCGCGGGGGCGACCTGCCCCGAACGAATCGCGGGCACGAGGCCCGCCCCCAGGCCGGCCACCAGGGCGAGAAGGGCCGCCAGGCCAGCGACACGGATGTCGATACGAATCGCATCGACCCGGGGAATGTCACCCGGATCGAACGCCTGGATCAGCTCGAGGCCGCCGACCGCCACCCCCAGCCCGACCGCGGCGCCGGCGAGGCTCAGCATCAGGCTCTCGAGAAGAAGCTGGCCGGCGAGCGCTCGGCCGGCGCCAAGCGTGCGCCGAATGGCGAGTTCGCCCCTGCGGGCCGCAGCGCGCGCGAGCATCCGGCTCGTGGCGTTGCCGACGGCGACCAGCATCAGCAGACTCGCCCCGACCAACAGCACGATCAGGGGGGCCCGGGCGTCGCCCGCGATCGCCTCCTGGAGTGAGACCGGCGGGAAGGTGCGGGCGAGTTCGCCACGCTGGTCGAGATAGACCTCCGGCACCGTGAGCGCCCCGGCCTCGGCGCGCTCCCGGAGCTCGACTCGAGCCTGGTCGATGCTCGCTCCCGGGCGGAGACGCCCCACGACCGTCCAGCTGCGGTCGTGAAGCGCGAGTTCCATCGACTCGTCGAGTGCAAGAAAGACGTCGGCAGACCCGGTGACCGGTCGCGGGGGCACGAAGTCGGCGGCCAGTACGCCCACCACCTCGATGGGAGAGCCGTTCAGGGTGAGGGTGCGGCCCACCAGACCGGGGTCGGAGCCCCACCGCCGCTCCCATGCGGCATACGACACGACCGCCACGGGGGCCTTCGCTTCGAGTTCGGCATCGGTGGGCAGGCGCCCGATCGCGGCCGTCGCGCCGAACAGGCCGAAGAAGCCCGCGCTCACGCGGGCGCCTTCGATGTCCTGGAGAACATCGGCGGCGAGGGTCAGCGAAAACCCCGATCCGGCCACGAGCGGCTCGAGCGCCGCGACGTGTTCCCGCCAGTCGAGGAAGTCCGGCCAGGAGTGGGCTCCCTGGTCGACCATCAACAGTCGATCGGCCTCCGGATACGGCAATGGGCGAACCAGGACGCCGTCGACCACCGAGAGCACCGTGGTCGTCGCACCGATCCCCAGCCCCAGAAGGGCCACCACGCCCAGACTGATGGCCGGTGCCCGCTTGATCGACCGCACCGCCTGCGCGGCCGCCAACGACGTTGAACGCACCACCACTCCCCACCCCCCATCCCGAGTACGATGACCCCGCAACACGTCGGCCCATTCGGCTGCCGCGACCTGCACCACCCCCCACCACCCCCGCACGACCCGAAGCGCCCTCCACGCGACCCGGCGGGCCCTTCCCTCGGCCAGGGAGCGCCGAAAGAGCGCAGCCGCCTCCTGCCCGTGTTCACGCCGGAAGTCGGGCGGGGTGAGCCAGAGGAGGGCTCGATAGACCCACACGGCGAGGGTGGTCACGCCCCGGAATCCAGCGGATCGACAAGATCGGCGGCGCGCGCGACCGCCGTCAGGCGCGCCAATCGAGCCGCCTCGGCCCGCACTACGGCGCGTCCGAAGTCGGTCAGCCCGAAGTCGCGGCGCTGCTCAGCCGGCCCCTCGGGGTTCGCTGCGGTCGCCTCTTCGACGATGCCGTCGCGCCGGAGTCGCTTGATCGAGCGGTAGAGGTTGGCCGGATCCAGCGCCACCTCGTCGCCCACACGGGCCTC
>CBDUEZ010000456.1:0-2071 GCA_965366355.1 uncultured bacterium | reverse complement strand
CCTGCCCCCGCCGACATGACACCCGTCCCCCGCATCGGCCGCGTGCTCGACCTCGTTGGGCTCGTCTTCTTCCTTCTCGGGGGCGGCTTCATTGCACGCGCGTGGATCGGCTTCCGAGAGGTCCAGAGCTACGTCCCATCGCCCGATGCAGCGGCGATGACGGCGGTCGAGTTCGCGGATCAGTTCTGGCGGATCCAGAAGATGGGTGTGGCCCTCATGCTCGTCGGCATCGGCGTCTTCGTCGCGGCCTGGTGGATCGCCCGCCGCGCGAGGTCCACGGACTAGGATCATGGCCGAGCCTGAAAGGCGGGTCGCGCCGAGGACGGCGCGGCCCGGCGGGTTCGAGTCCCGCGCCTACCAGCCGGACCAAAACCAACTATGCCGGGGGCGGGACTTGAACCCGCAAGGGATTGCTCCCGGGGGATTTTAAGTCCCCTGTGTTTACCGATTTCACCACCCCGGCGTCACCTCGCTTCGCGAAGGCCTCTCTAGTATGAAGGCCCGCACGGGTCTTCACCACCGGGAACGTCATCCGCAACGCCTGGGATGGCTGGCGACTCCGGCGCTCTGCCGCCTACTCCCGCGGCTCACCCCCTGATCCTCGGTCCGGTCGGTTCGCGCGTGAGAGAACGGAGCCACGCGATCAGTCGACCCGAAGCGGAGGGAGCGTCGTGCAACCGAGTGAACGCAGTGCCGTGATCGAGCAGGATGCAGGCGAGACCAGGGTTGCCCTCGACCCCCCAGAGGCCGCGATCAGCCCAGCGTCCGGGAAGCTCGTGAAACTGATCCTCGAGCGTTTCGGGAGCCAGGTAGATCACCCCTTCAGGATCGAGTTGTGGGACGGCACGTGGCATCACCTCGGCGAGAAAGGGGCGGAGGCGGCGTTCCGCATCGTCGTCAACAACCGTCGCGGCTTGTCGGCACTGACGTCCCTCAACGAGGTGCGGGTGTGCGAGAGCTATATGGCCGGTGATCTCGAACTCGAAGGGGACATGCTCAAGCTCTGCGATCTGCGTCGCATGGTGAAGCAGGGAAATCCCATCCTCAATTTCTGGCGCCTGCTCAAGCCCATGGTCCTGGGCCAGACCGGAGAGGACAAGAAGGCGATTGCCGAGCACTACGAGTACGACGACGAATTCTACATGACCTTCCTGGATCCGACGCGCACCTATTCACAGGGAGTCTACGAGAGCGACGACGAGAGCCTCGAAACCGCCATGCGGCGCAAGCTCGATTTCGCGATCGACTCGTGCCGCCTGCGTCCCGGCATGCGAGTCCTGGATGTGGGCGGTGGATGGGGGGCCTTCACCGAATACGCCGGCAAGCGGGGTATTCACGTCACCTCGCTGACCATCGCCGATCATTCGTTGCGCTATCTCGACGAGTTGATCGAACGGCAGAAGCTGCCCTGCCGCGCCACGATGGCGAATTTCCTCGAATACCAAGATGAGCCCTACGATGCAATCGTCGTTCTCGGGGTCATCGAGCACATGCCCGACTACCGGCGCGTCGTCCGGCAGCTCGAGCGGCTCCTCAAACCCCACGGCCGAGCCTACTTCGACGGCAGCGCCGACCGCCGGAAGTTCGTGCACAATACGTTCATGAACCGGTATATCTACCCCGGAAACCATTGCAGCCTGAGCATCCACGACTTCATGGCCGAGATCCAGCAGAGCGGCATGGAGCTCTTGGCCGTGCACAACGACCGGCACAGCTACTATCTGACGACCAAAGCCTGGGCGGAGAATGTGGAAGCGAGGAAGGAGGAGATCACCCGGCGCTGGGGCCGCGAACTATACGCCAAGTTTCGCCTCTATCTCTGGGGTGTGGCGCACAACTTCCTCACCAATCAACATCAGGCGTATCGACTGGTCCTGGAGAAGAACCCTCCCAGGTAGTCCCTCCGACGAAGCTCCGGCCCAAGGAGTGCCCGGGGTGAACCGTCCGTCACCGCTTGTGGAACGACGGGTCGGGAGTCCGCCGCGGTCAGGTTCCCTCGGCGAGCCGCCGCGCGAGGGTCGTCGTCTCCCGGCTGGGCTCGGCCCCCAGCTCGGCGCGGAGTCGATCTCTG
>CBDUEZ010000455.1:0-2186 GCA_965366355.1 uncultured bacterium | reverse complement strand
CAGCGCGTCGACAGTCGACCCGATCTCTCCCGGTGCGGCGGCGAGTGGCTCGATGATCCACTCCCAGGGCGGGCACGCCACGGTGCCGTCGCTCACCCGGATCCACACGGAGCCCCCGCTCAGCGGCTCGAGCGGATGGGGCGGCGTCACGAGCGTGGCGTTCCCTCCGGTCTCGACGTCGAGCCAGGTGTAGCCCTCGACCGTGCCGTCGGCGTCTTGTACCCGGGCCACGAGCGGCGCCTCGAGGGTCGAGGGAATGGTGCCCATGCCGATTGGGTCGAGAGGGACACCCGACGAGGTCGGCGGCGAGAGTCCCTCGCAGGCGACCGTCGCCATTCCATCGCCGAAATCCAGTCCGCAGCCCACGGAGAAGGTGGCCTGGGTCCCCGCCGACGCGGAAACCGAGACGGTGGCGACGGCGGGCCCGTCGACGAGGCAGTTGCTCGCCACCCCGTCCAGGCGCAGTTCGTAGCTCCCCGCCGCGACACCGTCGAAGGTCGCCGTCCCGTTGGCGCCCACCGGAGCAGAGCGGGTCCCGAGCCGGACCGTATAGCCGTCGGGGTCGAGATCCACACCGGTCGTCGCGACCTGCACGGTCACCGTCTGCCCGGTATCGTCGGGTGGGGTGGGAGAGCCACCCTCGCCGCCGCAGGAGAGGAGGAGCGCGAGCAAAGTCACGCCGGAAGCGCGACGGGCGAAACGGTGGTGGGGTCGGGGCACGGATCCTCCTCGTCGGGGTTGTCACCCCCGAGAACGAAATGCGCCTCCGCCCGCCGCCAGCCCCCATGCCTCACTCCACACCGAAACGTGCGGGCTGGGCCGCGCTGGGCGTGGCCCACGACGCACGCCGACACCACGCAGTCCGGCGCCAACTGACAGAATATCGGCCGGCACCAGCTGACAGAATACCGGCCCACGATCACAGTTCTGCCGGCGGCGCGCGGGCCGATGAGGGCCCCCAACATCGCGCTTGCCCCACGCACGCGCCCGAGGCAAGATGGTGCCGACCCTTCAGGTCGCCCTCCGACGTGAGGTTGCATGGTTCCACCGCTGTTCGCCCGCGAGACCAGACGCAGCATCGGACGCGCTCGCGTCCTGCTGATCCTCGGCACCACGACCTTCTTCTTCGGTGGGTTCCTCGTCTCGGCCGTGTTCGGTCCCAAGGGTAGCGGCTTCGCGGCCTTTCTCACGGCGGCGCAGATCGCCGCCTTCCTGTGGCACATCTGGCGGTACCGCGACGGCTTGATCGCGCGCCTGTTGGTGTTCTCCCTGGTGCTCGGCTTCGTGGAGCTGTGGGGCGACGCGTACTGGGTCGTTCGCGACGTGTTGATCTACCCGCCGGGCCTGCGGATCCACATGTCGCCGGCCTACATGCCGTTCATGTACGGACCGGCGTTGGTCCAGTTCGGGTTCATGGGGTGGATCGCGACCCGAAAATGGGGGCTGATCCGGGCCAGTCTCGGCCTGGCCGTGGTCGGAGGCACCTGGATGCCCCTCTACGAGTCGCTGGCGAAGTTCGCCGAGTTCTGGCACTACGAAAACGTCTCCATGCTGTTCGGAACCACCCCGTGGTTCATCATCCTCGCCGAGTTTCTCCTCGCCCTTTCCCTGCCCCTCCTTCTGCGACGCGTCGAGACGCTGTCGATGCCGCGGGTGGTGGTCCTCGGATTGATCGGCGGAATCTGGTTCAACTTCACCGGTCCATTCTCGTATTGGATCACGGGTTGACCCCTCCCCTCTTCAGAGGAGTATCGATGACGATCCGGGTCTGGGGCGCAACGCTCCTCGCGATCGGGTTGACGGCCGCCCTCGCCCAGGCCCAGGAGACCGGCACGGTCCAGGGCCGGATCGTCGAGGCGGATGGGGTGACACCGGTCCAGGGTGTAAGCGTCTCGCTGGTCGATGGCATCGTTCTCACCGCCTCGAACGCAGACGGCCGCTACCGCGTGGAACTCGCGACCGGCCCTCAGCTTCTTCGTTTCGAGGCGATCGCCTACCAGGTGCTCGAGCGGGCCGTCGAGGTGCGTGCCGGCGCCGCGACCACACTCGATGCAACGCTCGTCGCCCAACCGTTCCAGTTGGGCGAGGTGCGCGTCACGGCCGTGTCGAGATGGAGGCAGGATCTGGTGACCGCCCCAGCCGCCGTCGGCGCTCTGCATGCCGATGATCCAGTCCGCCGCGAGACG
>CBDUEZ010000454.1:0-2267 GCA_965366355.1 uncultured bacterium | reverse complement strand
TCTCCCCCATGGTCTTCATGTTGTCCCACAGGAAGCGCGAGTCGGCGTCGAGTTCACGCGCTACCGGGGCCACGGCCTCGCGGGCGAAGTCGGCCACACGGGCGCGAAGGGCGACATGATGGTCTGAAAGATACCGGTCCATGGACGTTGGGTTGCGGCGCGAAGAGGGTCGCGGCATGAATGGAGGGGCGCGGCAATGGACGGAAGATACCGCTCCGGGGACGGGGCTCAAAGGGAGGTCTCGGGGCAACATCGATCGCACCCGGAGCAGGTCAGAGGTGGCTCGCTCTCGCCAAGGTAGGTCAGCACCGCACGCCGGCGGCATCGGCGACTGCGGAGAAAACGCCGCATCGCCTTCAGTCGCCCCCGGGAAGCGCGCTGCCAGTGCCGAACCACACGAGGATCGCGACGATCGACCGCGGAGTCGTCGGCGGCGCGGTCCCTCGCTCCCCGGGCCGCGAGGCGGGCCTGGAAGCGAAGGTCGTCGGGCGCCCAGAGAAGCAGGCAGTCGGCGGGCTGGCCGTCGCGGCCCGCGCGCCCCGCCTCCTGGTACCACGCCTCGAGCGACGCGGGCGGAGCCCAGTGCACGACGCGCCGCACGTCGGCTTTGTCGACCCCCATCCCGAAGGCGTTGGTGGCTACGACGACCCGCACGTCGCCGTCGAGGAACCGCGCCTGCACACGGGATCGTTCTTCCGCTCCGAGTCCCGCGTGATAGGCTTCGGCCCCCACGCCCCGCCCCGCCAGGGCGTTGCGAATCGCCTCCACCGTTCGGCGCGTGGGCGCATACACCAACGCCGCCCCGGGCGCCGCGAGGGCGCGCCGCACCTGGGTCCAGCGGTCCTCCTCCCGCCGCACCCGGTGCACGCGCCACCGCAGGTTGGGCCGATCGAACGACCCGACCACCCGCACCGGATCGTCCAGCCCGAGCACCCGCTCGATCGCCGCACGCACCGTCGGCGTCGCCGTGGCGGTGACCGCGAGCACCGGGCACCCGAGCCGACTCCCGATGCCGGCGAGGTTGAGGTAGGCCGGCCTGAAATCGAAACCCCACTGAATGAGGCAGTGGGCCTCGTCGACCGCCACACGCCCCACCCGACCCGAGTCGAGAAGCGGCGCGATCGACGGGCTCGTCAGCCGTTCGGGGGCGAGCAGGAGCACCCGCAGCTCGCCCGCCAGGGCCCGGGCCACGAGATCGCGTCGTTCGCCCGCGGCGACTCCCGCGTGGAGGGCCCCGGCGGGCAGCCCCGCCTCGCGTGCACGCCGCACCTGGTCGGCCATGAGCGACACGAGCGGGCTCACCACCAACGTCAGATCGGTGGACAGGGCCGCCGGCAGGAGGTACGTGACGCTCTTGCCTCCCCCCGTCGGCAGGAGGCCGATCGCATCGCGACCCCCGAGCAGGGCGCGCACCAGCGGTTCCTGGCCGGACCGGAACCCGGGATGCCCGAAGTGGTGGAGCAGTCCGGTACGAAGACGGTCCATCGGGGCTGAACGTCGGGTGTGATGGGAGCGCGGTGCGACGAACCCGGGCGCCGCGTCGGCGCAACGGTCGGCTCCGGGAATGTGGGTGGAGGCATGGGGCTCACGAATGGTCCAATCGGCCGCCCGCCGGTTCTAGGCCTCGCGTTCCGGGGCTTCTTCCTCGACGTCGTCGGGGTCCTCGGCCCGGCCGATGAAGCGCAACGCGAAGGTCAGGAGCAGGACGCCGATCGCACCATTCACCATCCAGGGGTTCTCGAGCATCATCCCCGCGATCGCAAGAACGGCCGCGACTCCGAGCAGCCGTACCCTCCACACCAGGTGGTGTACCGGCCGGTCTCGGGACCGATCGACCCTCATCCCTGGGCTCCGTCGCGCCCCCGCGCCCGGGCCAGGAAGGCCCGTACGCCCGCACGGCAGGCCTCGGTGAGGCGGGCGAGGGCATTCACCTCGGCGCCGCGCCGGATGCCTTCGTCGACCGACACGCCGTCCACGCCGTAGAAGAGCCGCTTGGTCAGCTCGAGCGCCGAGGGCGGGAGGTCGGCGAGGTCGGCGAGGAAATCGGCAACGGCGCCGTCGAACTCAGCGGCGGTGAACACGTGGTTCACGAGGCCGAGGCGGTGGGCCTCGACGGCATCGACTCGGCGACCTCGCACGACCAGCTCGAAGGCACGGGCTTCCCCCACTTTGCGCCTCAGAATCGACAGCACCATCGCCGGCACAAATCCGAGATGCACTTCGGGGTAGCCGAAGCGCGCGTCGTCGCGGGCCAGGATCATGTCGCA
>CBDUEZ010000453.1:0-2272 GCA_965366355.1 uncultured bacterium | reverse complement strand
CGAGGGGCGAGGTCAGGAAGGCCTCGACGGTCTCGGGACTCGAACCGGCCCAACTCGCCCGCACCGTGAGGCGCGGCAGCTGGGTGTCGGGCAGGAATTCGATGGGAATGTTCTGCCACGAGAAAAGCCCGAGAAGGGCCACCGCGGTGTAGGTCATGGCGACCGCGACCGGTCGCCGAATGCTGAGTCGGATCATCGCTCGGCTCCTGTGGCGGCGAGCGGCTCGAGCCGGGCATCGGTCGACGCCCCGCTCGTGAACCGCATGCGGACACCCTCGATCGAGGCATACACGACCGGAACCACGATCAGAGTGAGCAGCGTGGCGACGGTCAGTCCCCCGATGACGGCGATCGCCAGCGGGGCCCGAAGATCGGCACCCCGTCCGATACCGAGGGCCATCGGAAGGAGACCCAGCACCGTCGTGACGGTGGTCATGAGAATCGGCCGTAGTCGAACCCGACCGGCCTCCAGGATGGCGTCGATGAGGCCCATGCCACCGGCGCGGGCCTGGTTGATGAAGTCGACCTTCACGATGGCGTCGTTGACCACGATCCCGACCAGAATCACGACCCCGATCAGACTCATCGTATTGAGCCCCTGGCCCGACACCCAGAGCGCCAGCACCGCACCGACCAGGGCGAGGGGTACGGCCATGAGAATCGTGAACGGATGTACGAACGACTCGAACTGCGCCGCCAGGATCATGTAGACGAGAATCAGGGCGAGCGCGAAGGCGAAGGTGAGATCGCGGAACGAACGGCGCATCTCCTCGTTTTCACCACCGACCTCCATGCGGAGCTCTCGTGAACTGGTGTAACCCGCGAGTTCCGCGTCGATGGCTTCGATGGCATTGGCCAGCCCTCCGTCGACCACGTCGGCGTAGACCGGAATCACGCGGCCCTGTTCCTCGCGCCGCACCTCGGCGGGACCAATGGCGTCGTGGATCTCGATCAGCTCCCGAATCGGGACGCCCTCCACCCTGAGTCCCTCGAGGGTCGAACGCTCGTAGCGCAGCGCCTGCGGGTAGCTGACCACCACGGGGATCTTGCGATCGAAGTCGACGAATTCCGTCGCCCGATCGCCCCTCAGCGCCCGGTCGATCGTGGCCGACACCGCGCTCGGCTCGATCCCGTACTGGGCCGCCTTCTCGGTGAGGATCTCGACGTCGATCTGGGGGGTGCCCTCCTCGGCACCCACCCGCACATTGCCGAGCATCGGCAGTTCGGCGAGCCGGGCCCGCACTTCTTCGGCCCGCCCCATGAGCAGCCCGAGATTGTCGCCTCGAATCCGCACGGAGACGTCGGCGTCGGAGCCGCCGAGGATCGTGCCGAGAGCCGTGGCCTGCCCGGCCTGGAACGACAGGGCGCCCGGTGGAAACCCGGCCTGGAGCGGGGTGAGGCGGGCGAGCGCCTCATCGGTCCGTACGCCCTCGTGCAATCGCACCTGGAAGCGGGCGGTGTTGAGGCCCGTCTCCTCCTGCCCCTCCGCATAGGCCCGCACATCGCGGCCCACACGGGCGAAGACCGCCTCGACCCCCGGGTCGGCCAGAAGGGCCGCCTCGATTCGTTCCGCCGCTGCGGCCGTCGATTCGATCCCGACCCCCTCTTCGAGCTGGAGTCGAATGTCGAAGGCCCCCTGGTCGACCGCGGGAAGCAGATCGCGCTGCAGAACCGTGCCCAGGGCGAAGGTGGCGAGGAGCGCCGCCACCGAGAGCCCCAGCACCTGCCCACGGTGCTCGAGCGACCACACCAGGACGGTGTGATAGCGCGTCGCGAAGCGATCGAAGGCGCGATCGAAGGCATCGAGACCCGGCCGCGTCGCGCGCCCGATCGTCTGACCGATTCCCGACCACCAGAAGCCGCCGAGAGACCGTCCCAGCCGAAGCACGAAGCCGATGACCTTGAACGGCGCGAAGACGATCGCGAACCAGGCCCACTGCACCCAGCCGAAAAACCCGACGGGGCGCACCCGGGGCTCTGGAGGCAGCGGCGCCGAGGCGACGTCGGCTCCTCCAAACCGCGCGGCCAGCGCCGGAAGAAGGGTCAGCGCGACCACCAGCGACGCGACCATCGAGAAGGCGACCGCCAGCGAGAGATCGCCGAACAACTCTCCGGCCACGCCCTCGACGTAGATGATCGGGCCGAACACCGAGATGGTGGTCAGCGTCGACGCGGTAATCGCGCCCTGCACTTCCTCGGCGCCCAGCGCCGCGGCCTCGAGTCCCGATTTCCCCTCCTCGCGGTGTCGAAAGACGTTTTCGAGCACCACGATG
>CBDUEZ010000452.1:0-2302 GCA_965366355.1 uncultured bacterium | reverse complement strand
TGGCGCTCCGGGGAGAGTAGCGGGTAAGATCGTCGGGCACCCGCCGTAGGAAGGCTCATCATGGATCTCTTCCGTTCGCCCGCCCTCGTGAGTGAGGGTCCCGTCCACTTTGCGGCGTGCCTCGCGTTCTGGATGGCTACCGGCGTCCTGGCTCCCGCCCCGGTTGCGTCACAGGAGGTGATCCGGGATTGCGTTTCGGCCTGCCCGCTCGAGGTTGAGTTGCTCGCCACTCTGGGCGGGGCCGGCGGGGCGGCCTATGTCGGTCGCCCGAACGCGGTCGTCCTTCTCGATGACGGTTCGATCCTGCTTTCCGATCGCGCGGATCGCGACAGGCTGAAGCGCTACCGGCCGGACGGCACTCTCATTCAATCGATCGGAAGGCGCGGAGAAGGGCCCGGTGAGTTCAAGCTCATTCGGAACGTGTGGAGGAACGGCGACGGGTCGTTCGAGGTCTACGACATGGGCAACCGAAGAATCACGGTCCTGAGCGAGTCATTCGAGGTTCTCCGTACGACGGCCTTCTCCGCTCACGCTACGGCCATCACGCCCGCAGGTGAATCCTGGGTGGTGGCAAGCAGCTATCCGACGCCAGTGAGGGTCGGTCTGCCGCTCCACCGGATCCGGCCCGATGGCTCCATCGGGGAATCGTTCGGAGCCGATCCACCCCTTCAAGACGTCCGAAACTTCGACTTGATCAGTCGGAGTGTCACGGAGGCGACGGGTGGAGGAGTGTGGGCTGCGCCGCTGACCGAGTACGTCGTCGAGCGGTGGGGCGAGGATGGTGAGCGGACGCACCGGCTGCAAAGGCAGGTCGACTGGTTCCCGCCCCACGACGACTACGGATTCCGCGGCGAGGAGCGGCCCAATCCGGGGGTCTGGGCCGTTGATCGGGATCGCGGCGGCCGCATCTGGGTCATGCTCCATCGGGCCGACGACGATTGGGCGACTGCGATCGGGGAAGGCGTGAGTCCGCTGAGCGGTCGTCTGGAACTGACGATTCTCGACGAGGCTGCGTATTGGGACACGGTGATCGAGGTCATCGATCCAGCCTCCGGACAGCTGATTGCACAGGCGGTGCTCGACGGCCATGCCTACGGATTCGGCGGGGATGGCGTGGTGTTCACCTACGACGAGACGGACCGGGGGGAGCCCAGAGTCTCGGTCTGGAAACTCACGATGGGAGGGGGTTAGTGGCGCGGTCGATGGGCCCTGCCAGATGGTGGACTCGACGACGGTCGCGTTTGTGGATGGCGCTGGCGGTCGGCTGGTGGTGGTCGATTTGATGACCGGACGCGGCTGGGATGTAGACGACCATGGAGGATCTGGGCCCGGAGAATCCGGGGGCGGCAAGCCATTCTTCACCGAGAACGACGGGCGCATCCATACCGTCACCTGGCGTGGCCAGGCCGCCACCTTCGACAAAGACGGCGCCCTGGTCGAGACCTCCCGCTACGAGATCCCCTTTGAGCCGCACCCCGAGCTGCCCCTGGGCATTCTCCGATCAGGCGCACTGATTACGGCCTTCGAGTCCCCCGCTGACATAGGAACCGATGGGGAACAGGTTCTTCCCCGGACGGTCGCGGCCAACGCGCCAGGGGGCGGGCGCATATGGTCCTATGAGGGAACGCCGCCCGCGATACTGCAGGTGCGGAACGGAGACGCAAGACCCATGAATCGAAACGGGGGATTGGTCGGGGACGCACGCGGAGACCTGATCGTGCTCGCGGAGGACGGCCAGACGTGGCTCCTGGTGCTCGGTCCGGATGGTCGCGAAGTCGCTCGCGCCGACATCGGCCACGAGGTCGCCCGTCCCTTCATCGACGCGGACGAGAGGATCTGGGTGGCTTTGTGGACCCCGAATGGGCGAGAACGCGCGACATCCTTGATCGTGTACGATCGTGCGTTGCAGCCGTTGATGCAGGTTACCGAAGGCAACGTTCATGGAGCATCGGGGGACTTCCTTCTGGCCCGCTCACGGGGGCGCTTCGGTGAGTCCCTGCTGCACCTTCTCCGGGCGCGGCGAAGGTAGCGCCCGTCGAGGCGTTGGGGGGACTGCGCCTCGCCGGGGATCGCGTGGATCGGGCCGCCGCTACGGAGCCAGCAGGGCGGCCGCCGCGTAGGTGCCACACCCATCCGGAGAGGCCCAGATTCTCACGCGGCGCCCACTCCGAAAGTCGCCCCTCGACACCCGCGTCAAGCGCCCGTTTGACCCGAGGCTGAAAAGCCAATCCTCCGAGACCTCGGCGGCGGGGTTCGGGACACCGGTGGAAAGGTCGAAGCACTGGGCAGGCTCGATCTCCAT
>CBDUEZ010000451.1:0-2369 GCA_965366355.1 uncultured bacterium | reverse complement strand
CCCGAGCTGGGTCAGGATCGTCCCGGTCGCCCCGAAGCCGAAGAGGGTGTAGACGGCGGTGCGGATCGAGAAGATCCGACTCGCGGCGTCCTGGCCGTGATCCCCGAGGTCACCCGAGGCGTCCATCGCGTCGCCGGTGATCTCCAGCCCGTCGCCGGCCAGCCCATCCATCTCGAGCCCGTCCAACTGGAGATCGCCGGCATCGCCGAGGTCGAGTCCCCCGTCGAAGTCTACGTCACCATCGCTCTCGCCACCGAGAAGCGAGAGGAGGAGAAATCCTCCGCCGAGAACCAGCGAGAAGAGGTACAGGGCCGCCATGGGCGCATCCGGAGTGGGGCGGGGGGCGATAGGGCGGGGGGACCGTCGTGATGAAAAGTACCCACCCGGGGCGGTTGCCGCAGCCCCCTCGGACCGTGGGGACCGCGGGTCGATCCTCGGGCCATCGGATTGACCGATACCGGCCGTACCGGTAGCGTTTTGGGCTCCGCACGCCCGAGATCGCAAGGGTGGGCGGCTTTTTTCGGTTTCCAGGAGAAGGGTTCATGCTGAAGGTCGGTATCGTCGGACTGCCCAACGTCGGCAAGTCTTCGCTGTTCAATGCGCTCACATCGGCGGGCGCGCCTTCGGAGAACTACCCCTTCTGCACCGTGGATCCGAACGTGGGCACCGTCGAAGTGCCCGATCCGCGCCTTCGCAAGATCCATGAAGTGACCGGATCGAAGACCATCGTTCCCACCGTGATGCAGTTCGTCGACATCGCCGGGTTGGTGAAGGGCGCGTCGGAGGGTGAGGGACTGGGGAATCAATTTCTCGGCAACATCCGCGAGGTCGACGCGATCGCGCATGTGCTGCGGTGCTTCGACGACCCCGACATCACGCACATTCTGGGCGAGGTGGATCCGGTCCGCGACCGCGAGATCGTCGAGACCGAACTCGCCCTCTCCGATCTGGAGATGGTCGAGCGGCGCCTCGACCGGGTGGGCAAGAAGGCGAAGAGCGGCGAGAAGGAGGCCATCAAGGAGCAGGCCGTGCTGCGGCAGGTCTTCGACGCTCTGAGCGACGGCCGACCGGTGCGCGGCCTCGAGTTCGACGCCGAGGATCGCAAGATCCTGAAGAGCTTCCAGCTGTTGACCTCGAAGCCGGTTCTCTACGTCGCGAATGTGGCCGAGGACGATCTGCCGGAGGGCGACAACGCCTGGGTCGCTGCGCTGCGTGCCGTCGTGGAGGAGGAAAACGCCGGTGACGTCGTCGTGATCTGTTCGGCGATCGAGTCGGAGCTGGCGGAACTCGAGCCCGAGGAAAAGGCGGAGTTCCTGGCCGATATGGGACTCGCCGAGCCGGGTCTGGACCGGCTGATCCATGCCGCCTACCACCTGCTCGGCCTGTTGACCTTCTTCACGACCGGCGAGAAGGAGTCGCGGGCCTGGACCACTCGCCTGGGATCGACGGCCCCGGAGGCCGCGGGGGTGATCCACTCCGACTTCCAGCGTGGCTTCATTCGGGCCGAGACGATCGCCTACGAGACCTTCACCGAGATCGGATCGTGGAAGAACGCCCGCGACCGGGGGCTGCTTCGAAGCGAAGGGAAGGAGTACATCGTGCAGGACGCCGATATCATGCTGTTCCGGTTCAACGTGTAGGAGGCCGCCGGCCACACCGCTCGATCGAGGCCCCTGGTGGCGCCCGGCGGCCCCCATCTTGCATGAGTGAGGAACCGTCCGCCCAATTCCGACCCCACCCGGTGTGCACCATGCTTCGTGTCAGCGCTGCTTCAACGACGTCTCTGCTTCTTTCGACGCTGCTCGCCCTGGCATCCGGGGCGTGCGGCGACGATCCCCCGGCCGGGCCCATCACGAGCGTAGACGTGATCGGGCCAGCGGGGGGCACGCTCGTCTTCGAATCGGGAGCCGTACAGCTCCTGTTCTCGCCGGGCGCGGTATCGTCGGACACCGAGATCGAAGTGACTCCGGTGACTCGAACCGCAACACCCCTGCTGGTTCCGGGCACCACGTTCGACTTCGCTCCCGACGGCCTCAGCTTCTCGGCGCCGGTCACACTGACCCTCGAGTTCGACGCCTCCTCGCTCCCCGCGGGGGTTCGACCGGAAGAAGTGAGGGTTCACCGGGAGACCGCGGGGCAGTGGGTCCCGATCGATGGCTCGGCCGTCGATGCTCAGGCATCGTCTGCCTCGGCACCGCTCTCGGAATTCAGTGTCTACGGCCTCCTCGGCGCCGCAGCGATCTCCGTGGGTGTCACGCCGAACCAGGTCCAGCTCGGTGTCGGCGAGACCGTGCAACTCTCGGCGACGGCGTCCGCGGACGGCGGACTCGAACTTCCCAACCGACCGGTCGTGTGGTCGACGAGCGACC
>CBDUEZ010000450.1:0-2381 GCA_965366355.1 uncultured bacterium | reverse complement strand
TTCACCGGCACACTCGAGCTCCTGATCCTGCGCGTGCTCGCGGCGGGAGCGATGCATGGGTTCGGGGTCGGCCGGATTCTTCGCGAGACCTCCAGCGGCGTCCTCGATGTCGCGGAAGGGGTCCTCTATCCAGCGCTGCATCGCCTCCGTGCGCGGGGACTGATCGGCGCCGATTGGGGGCGCACCGAGGCGGGCCGGCGCGCGAAGTACTACCACCTGACGGCCAAGGGGACGACTCGTCTGGCCGAGATCGAGGCCGAGTGGGCGCGCTTTCGCGGCGCGGTCGACGACGTGCAGCTGCCCTCGACGGGAGGCTCGTGATGAAAGACCCGCTTCGCGACGAACTCGAGTTCTACCTCGAGGAGCGCACGCAGGAGGGCATCGCCCAGGGACTCCCGGAGGCCGAGGCCCGTGCCCGGGCCGAGGCGGCCTTCGGCGATCGGGCCCAGGTCGAGGCCGAGTGTGCCCGCATCGAACGCCGCCGGGCCCGCCGATCGGCGATCACGGGGCTGTGGGGAAGCGTGTGGCAGGGGGTTCGGGGACTCACCCGGCAGCCGACCTACGCGGCCCTGGTCGTGGGCACCCTCGCCCTCGGCATCGGGGCCACGGTCGCGATCTTTTCGGTGGTCAACGCGGTGCTCCTGCAGCCGCTTCCCTTCGATGATCCCGACGCACTGGTCACGGTGTGGGAGGCCGATTCGGAGCGCGCGTTTCGCAATCCGTCACCCGCCGACTTCGTCGACCTCCGCACGGCCGTCGCGGGATTCGCCGATGTGTCGGCCTACCTGACGCAGAGTGGCAACCTCATCGGCGACGGACCGCCCGAGCGGGTTCGCTTCGCCGACGTGTCGGCCAACTTCTTCCAGACCCTCGGCGTCGACGCGGTGCTCGGTCGCACCTTCGGTCCCGCCACGGTCGACGAAGGCGCCCGACTCGCCGTGATCGGCCATGCCCTGTGGACCCGACGCTTCGAGAACGACCCCGGCGTGCTCGGTCGCACCCTCAGCCTGGACGGGGAGTCGTATCAGGTGGTCGGGGTCGCGCCCGAGGGCTTCGCGTATCCCGACGAGGCGCTGCTGTGGACGGCCGCGAGCTTCGACATTCCGGGGGCCTCCTTCTTCGGCGCCGAGGCCCCGCTGATTCGCGACGCCTGGTACCACTCCGTGGTGGCCCGGCTCGACGCCGGGGTCTCGGCCGAACTCGCCCGGAGCCAACTCGACGCCCTGGGCGCCCAGCTCCGCGCGACCTACCCCGAGGCGTTCGGCGACGCCGAGTTCCGGATCGGGGCGCTCAAGGAGTCGGAGGTGGGCGACCTGAACACCCCCCTCCTCCTGCTGCTCGGCGCGACCGCGCTGGTGCTCCTCATCGTGGCGGCCAACGTGGCGAATCTCGCGCTGATTCGGGCCGCGGGCCGCGCGCGGGAATGGGGGGTGCGCCGAGCGCTGGGCGCACCGAAGAGTCGCATCGTCGCTCTCGTGCTCGCAGAGGCGCTGGGTCTGGCTGCGCTCGGCGGCCTGCTCGGTGTGGGACTGGCCTGGCTGGGGGTCGAACTGATGCGCCCCACGGTCGACCCACTGCTCCCCGCGACTTCGGCGCTGGCCATCGACGGCGCGGTGCTCGGTTTCGCGATCGTGGTGGCCTTCGCGGTCGCGATCGCCTTTGGCCTTGTGCCGGCGCTGAGTGCGTCGCGCTCGCAGCCCGGCCTGACCATCGACCGCGGGGCGGGCGCCCGCTCGGGATCGCGCGCCGATCGCCACCTGCGCGAGGTGCTCGTGAGCGGTGAAATCGCGCTCGCGGTGGTGTTGGTCATGGGCAGCGGGCTCCTGCTGCGCAGCCTGCTCGGCCTCCAGTCTACCGACCTGGGTTTCGACCCGGCCGGCCTGACGACCCTGGCGGTCGGGTTGCCCGGGGGCAGCGACCGCTCCCTCGAGGAGCAGTCGCTCTTCTACGCCGACATCGGCGACCGGCTCGCCCAGCAGCCCGGCGTCGCCGGCGTCGCGTGGGGACAATTCCTGCCCGTGCAGGCGGCGGCGGGGGCGGGGCTGCGGGTGCTGGGGCGCGGCGACGAAGCCGGCACGCCCAGCGTGCGGTGGCACGTGGTCTCGCAGAGCTACTTCCCGGTGCTCGGCATCGACCTGGTCGACGGTCGCGGTTTCGAGTCGACCGACCGGCCGGAGTCGGAGCGGGTCGCCGTCGTCAACGAGACCCTCGCGCGCCAGTTCTTCCCGGACGGCGACGCCGTGGGCCAGCTCGTCAACACGGGACTCGACGGTCGCACCGACGGCGAATGGAACTGGGTCCGGATCGTGGGCGTCGCCGCCGACCTGAAGAACATGGGACCGGCCCGTCCCCCGGAGCCCATGCTCTATCGTCCGAGCGAT
>CBDUEZ010000449.1:0-2386 GCA_965366355.1 uncultured bacterium | reverse complement strand
TCAGCATCACTGTGGCATCTTGGTAGAGCGACGCGCGCTGGCCTGCATTCCCGGTGTCTTGCCCTTCTATCTCTACATCGTGCAGCGGCAGGTGCTGCAGGCGATGGGACGCCTGCGCCCGGTCTTGTGGGCGATGCTCGTCGCCAACCTCGCCAACGTGTTCTTCAATTGGGTGCTCGTGTACGGCAATCTCGGAGCCCCGGCGTTGGGGGCGGTCGGTGCGGGGTGGGCCTCGTCGGGCTCGCGGTTCGTCATGGCGGCCACGATCGGCGCTTTCGCGTGGCCCGCGCTTCGGCCCCACCTCGTTCCGCTCCGGCCCGAAAGCCTGCGGTGGGCACCGTTGGCGAGAATGGTTCGGCTCGGGGCGCCCACGGGCGTGCAGCTGCAACTCGAGTTTGGAGCGTTCGCGACGGCGGGGCTGGCCATGGGGCTCATGGGGACCGTGGCGGTCGCGGGGCATCAGGTCGCGCTCAATCTCGCCTCGTTGACCTTCATGATCCCGGTGGGGATCGCCCAGGCCGTGGCCGTACTCGTGGGCCGGGCCGTCGGGCGCGAAGACCCCTGGGGTGCACGGCGCGCCGCGGGGGCGGGCCTGTTCGTGGGCGCCGGAGTCATGGGCATCACGGCCCTCATCTTTCTGCTCGCCCCCGGGCCCCTCGCGCGCATCTACTCCCCCGACGCGGCGGTGATCGCGCTCGGGGCCTCGCTGCTCCCCATCGCGGGCATCTTCCAGGTCGCCGACGGCGTGCAGGTGGTGGCCGCTGCCGCACTCCGAGGAATCGGCGACACGCGGGCTCCCATGCTCATCAATCTGTTCGGATTCTGGGGTGTGGGACTCCCGATCGGCCTGTTCATGGCGTTCCGAGGCGGTGTGGGGCCTCCCGGGGTCTGGTGGGGACTCGCGATCGGACTCGCGGTGGTTGCAGTGCTGCTCAGTCGAAGGGTCCGCGTTCGTTTCGGCCGGGACCTTCGTCGACTCGTCTTCGATCACCATTGAACTTTTCCGGCGCGGAACGGGTAGGGGCGCGTCATGCATCAGATCCCCTTGTTTCCCTTGCCCGACGTGCTCTTTCCGGGCGCCGCGATGCCGCTCTACATTTTCGAGCCGCGCTATCGTCGCATGGTGGCTCGTTGTCTGGAGGGGGATCGACGATTCGGCCTCATCTACCACGACGCCGATGACAGGGGCCCGTTCATGAACGAGCGGGGCCAGGTGGGATGTGTGGCGGAGATCTGCGAACACCAGGCGCTTCCGGATGGACGGTGCCTCGTGATGGTGCACGGAACTCACCGCTTCCGGATCAATCAGGGGCTCGATGACTCTCCGGAGCCGTTCTACGAGGCCCGGATCGCCCCCTACGACGACTTCGTGATTCCGAGGTCCGACGCGATCCTGGCGGTGCGCCGTCGCACCCTGGGACTGCTGCACGAGGTGTTGGGTTCGATGTGTCAGCCACCCGACCAGGTGCCGGCGTTCGACCTCGACACCGACCTCTCGTTTCAATTGGCGCCCCTCGTGCAGGTCGACGGGCCGTGGCACCAGTCCCTACTCGAACTTCAAGATGAGGTGTATCGATTGGAGCGTCTCGACGCAGTTTTCCAGGCGGCGATCGATCAGGCGGGATCCGGCGAGGAAGGAGCGGCATGACCGAGGCGTCCCCCTGGGTCGAGACCCGCGCTGGTGGCGTGTTCTTCATCAACGCACTTCTCGCCACACCCCTGATGATCACCCTCTACCCGTGGAGCCTGCGATGGCTGCTCCGGGTGACGGGCCTCCTCGATCGTCCGAGTCGGATTCTCGATCCGATTCCGGCCGTGGCCGCTCACTTCGCTCCCGTGGTCGGCCTGCTCGCGCTGCCCGCCCTCGCCTTCACCCTGCACGGTCTCCGCCTCGTCGATCGGCGATGGGCCCGCGTGCTCCTCGTTCTTTTCGCGATCGGGCACATCGGGACGTTGATCTATACCGTGGCCGCATGGATGGCTTGACCGAACGACTTCTCACCGTGTCGAGAAGCGCCCGGGTCGTCGAGTTGGGCGCCGAGGTCGAGAGGCCGGGCGAATGGTGGCTCGTTCTGCACGGCTACCGGCAGCTCGCATCGCGGTTCGTGCGACGCTTCGCCTCGTTGGCCGACGGATCGCGTCGCATCGTGGCTCCCGAGGGCCTGAGTCGGTTCTACGTCGATGAAGACGGAGGGCAGCACGGGCCCGAGCATCGAGTGGGTGCGTCGTGGATGACCCGGGAATCGCGCGACTCCGAGATCGCCGACTATGTGGCCTATCTCGAACAGGTCGTCTCGGGTGTGCGGGCCGAGGCCGCCCACGACGCCCGCGGTGTGGTGCTCGGCTTTTCGCAGGGAGTGCATACGGCGGCGCGGTGGCTCGTCGC
>CBDUEZ010000448.1:0-2415 GCA_965366355.1 uncultured bacterium | reverse complement strand
GCGACATCGTGCGTCGGGGGTCGGAGGGTCGGAGGCGGAGCGGCGGAGGCGGAGCAATGTAGAGCGCGCGTGCTCACCTTGGCACGCGTTCTGCACCTCCGGCCCTCGAACGCGGCACCCTCCCCGCCGCGTCGATCCCCCGCTGTTCAGGAGAAGTCGCCCGTGCGCTGGAGCCCCGACGACCTTCGCCGCAACGGACGCCCCCGACTCCGGGCCCGTCCGACCGTTCACGGAACGAAGACGGATCGCAACAGAATGTTGCAGTCGCGCCACAGATCGTGGCTGATATCTCCGCTCTCGGTCAAACGTCCGGCCTCGGACCTACCATTCGAGGCCGATACCTCCGATGATTCTTCAGCTTGTGACGCACTGGCCGATTCTGGCATGCAGGGCCCGAACACCCCTGACACTCCTCCCCACGCACGCTGATGGTTCATCCCGAAAGCACCCGCTACTCCGAGGCCTCGCCGCGGAGGGTCAAGCAGCTTCGAGAAGGGGACCACATCGTGGTCGTCGGTGGGGGGCCCGCAGGGCTCACCTCGGCCTATCTTCTCGCCCAGAAAGGATACTCCGTCACCGTGTTCGAGGGTGACGACATTCTCGGCGGAATCTCCCAGACGGCTCAGTATCGCGGGTTTCGTTTCGACATCGGCGGACACCGGTTCTTCACGAAGATCGAACCCGTCGAGGCCCTCTGGCACGAGATCCTCGGCGACCAGTTCATCTCGGTGCCCCGCCTTTCGAGAATCCACTACCGTGGGAAGTTCTTCAACTACCCGCTGAAGCCCACGAACGCCCTCTTCGGGCTCGGGCTCTTCAACTCGATCGGGATCATTCTGAGCTACCTGTGGTGGCACTTTCGGCCCTACCCCGAAGAAGACAACTTCGAGCAGTGGGTCACCAATCGGTTCGGAAAGCGTCTCTACGAGATCTTCTTCAAGACCTACACCGAGAAGGTCTGGGGCATACCCTGCACCGAGATTCGCGCCGAGTGGGCAGCACAGCGCATCAAGGGGTTGTCACTCGCCCGAGCGATTCTGTCGGCCGCGTCGATCAACAAGCGGTCCACGAAGATCAAGACGCTCATCAATGAGTTTCAGTATCCGCGGCTGGGTCCCGGACAAATGTGGGAGACCTGCGCCGACAAGATCCGTGACATGGGAAGCGAAGTCCTGCTTGAGCACTATGTCGACGGGTTGATCGTCGAAGACGGTGAAGTCACCTCGGTCCGGGTGCAGACTCGTGATGGAGAAAAGACGGTCGCGTGTGATCATGTGATCTCCACGATGCCGCTCCGCACGCTGGCCCGGTCGTTCGAACCCGAGGCGCCGCCCAAGGCCCTCGAGGCCGCTGATGGGCTTCGGTATCGGGACTTTCTGGTGGTTGCATTGATCCTGGAGGGAGAAGACCTCTTTCCCGACAACTGGATCTACGTGCACACCCCGGGCGTGAAAGTCGGGCGGATCCAGAATTTCAACAACTGGAGCCCGGCCATGGTGCCGGAGGCTGGGAAGACCTGCCTGGGCCTCGAATACTTCTGCTTCGAAGGCGACGGACTCTGGAATGCGAGCGACGAGGAGCTGATCGAGCGGGCGAAGAGGGAGCTGGCCGAGCTCGACGTCTCCAAACGGGCCCCCGTGGTCGACGGCGCGGTGATCCGGATGCCCAAGGCCTACCCCATCTACGACGGCGCCTACAGCGACTGCGTCGAAGGCGTGCGTGCGCACATCGACCCGATCCCGAACCTGCATACGGTCGGACGGAACGGTATGCACAAGTACAACAACGCCGACCATTCGATGCTCACGGCCATGATGGCTCTCTGGAACATGGAGGGCGCTGCCCACGATCTCTGGGCCGTCAACACCGACTTCGAATACCATGAGGAGCAGCGGCTCGAGCCCAAGACCCAGGCGGACGCCGCCGCCACGGCCGAGGCCGACGTGGGCACCCGGCGAACCGCCGCGGCGAGTGATGCGACCCGTTGAGTCCAGCACTCCACCGGGCGGGACCGACCCCGCAGTGACGGTGATCATGCCGGTGCTCAACGGAGTCGGCATGCTCGAACGAAGCCTCGCCGCGCTGGAAGCCTCCGATCTCGACCCGGACCGATGGGAGCTCCTCGTCGTAGACGACGGAAGCGTCGACGGTACGGCCGATCTCGTGGCTGCCCGCGGGCATGCGGTGATGCGCGTCCCCGATGGTCCGAAGGGCCCCGGCGTCGCGCGCAATCTCGGCGTCACGCAGGCGAAGGGTGACCTCGTCGTTTTCGTGGATGCCGATGTCTGCGTGCACACCGACGTGTTGTCTCGCTTCGTCCAGCTGTTCGAGGAGCGCCCTCGGGTGGGGGCGGCCTTTGGGACCTACGACGACCACCCCACCGAAACCGACTTCCTCTCGCAGTACCGCAACCTC
>CBDUEZ010000447.1:0-2511 GCA_965366355.1 uncultured bacterium | reverse complement strand
ACACCGGCTTCGACCGATGCGGTGTCGTGCTCCAGCGGAACCCGGATCCGGGTTCCTCCACGCTTCGCCGCCCCTCGCTGTCGCGCGAAGTCGATCAAGATTCGGCGCATCGCCGTCGAACAGAAGGCGAAGAACTGCGCCTGGCTCTCCCAGGTGCCCCCACTGGCACCCGCGAGGCGCACATACGCCTCGTGCACGAGTACCGTCGTGTCGACGATACCGTCGCGCCCGCCCCTCGAGAGGTGTCCATGCGCGATGGCTCGAAGGTCGTCGTAGACGAGCTCGATCAGCTGATCGAGCGCCTCGACATCGCCCTCGCTCCAGCGCGACGCGAGCTGCGTGATCTCCCCGGCCCGTCGCGGATCCATCACGCGCGCCCGGGGCGATGAGCAGGTCGAATCGCGGCTCCCGGGGGGCCGGTCGCTTCTCGCATGCGGTCCCCTTCGTGGTGAGCAGGAACCGTAGACTGCGCGGTCGAACTCGGCCGACGCAAGAGCCGTTCATACTCATGGAACCGTACAGGTGAACTCGCCCGGCGCATATCGGATCGCGAACCACCAGTCGAAGTTGATGGGTCCGGGTGTCGCCGAACTGACGAGTCCGGCCGTGCCCGTGACCCGACCGCGGAGTGCCTGCGCCGGGAGGTAGGTCGTGAGGTCGGCGACGGCAAGATGATCCGAAGGAGTGCCATAGATGACGTCGGAGGCGAGCGTCAGGCCGAAGTTACCCTGAACCGCCATGAGCCAGGTTCCGGGCGCGTTCGGGCGGTCGGCGGGCTGCAGGCCCCCGGGGATCATGCGCAGCGTCCAGCCCTCCGAGGCGCGAGTCAGGGTCAGACCCGTGAGGCGCCCGTCGAAACTCGCGAAGACCATTCGGTCGCCGCTCTGCGATGCGAAGCTCTGGTTCCCGAGGCGGAAGCCGAAGTTGCAGGTGCAGCCGACGGGGATCTCCACCTCGTGGTAGAGATCGGGAAGGGTCGTACTGGTGGCCCGAATCGTGACGGTACCGTCGGCGGGCCGGGTCGAGGGGGCCGTGTAGACCCCGTCGTCGGCACCGATGCTTCCGTCGTCGGCCGTCCAGCGGACCGTCTGGTCGACGACCCCCTGAACGACCGCCGAAAAGGAGACGACTTCACCGGTATCGATGCACGAGGGCAGCGGTGAGATCGTCACACCGCCAAGGCGGATCAGGGCTGATCCAGCCCTCCGGGGTCCGTTGGCACGGGCCCCAGTGACGGCGTCGTGGGTTACCTCGAGCACATCGGGGACTGCCATGGTAGCTGCGGCAGGTGCGCGATAGACGACGTCCACGGTCGCCGGTCCGGTCGGGGTCGACCCCAGGACCGTGCCCCTCTGGGCGGCGAACGATGAAGGCATGGGTGAGACGGCATTCACGAAGGTGACCCGGAAGGTGGCCTGGTCACCCGGCCTCATCACCGTGTCGGACGGCTCGACGCGTACGATGATGGAGTCGACAAAAACCTCGGTCGTCCTGGTTTTCACCATGCCGCCAAAACCCATGGTGGGGGCCTTCACCTCCAATTGATCGAACCCCACCGCGATCGGATCGAAGGTGGTGTGCCCGGTCTTGTTCAATGCGGCCGCAGACGCGCCCGGGACGAGTCTCGATTCCGACCACTGTGGGTCTTCGACCGGCACGGGCCCGAAGGTGCGCTGGGGGATGTTTTGTGCCGGTAGGTAGGTCGGGAGAGCTCCGGCGAAGAGCAGGGACAGGGTCGCGGCATCCAGGGGTGCCGCGAGACCCGCGTCGGCCAAGGGATCTCCTTGAGCCAGGAAGGCACTGTGGACGAAGAAGGCGAACTGAAGAAGGGCTCCGTTCCACCCGGTGTTGGTCGCGCTGACCGTACCATTCCAGGTGCCCGGGCCGGGCTGGTCTTCGAGGAACCGGAGCGGCGTCGCCTCGACCTGCAACACGATCTGACTGGGAAGAGCAGCCGCGTTCTCGATCTCGGCCTGGATGGCCGCCCAGGCGATCGTGGCCAGCACGTTCTGCACCGCGCCACGCGCGGCGGGCGTCGTACGTTCGGCGTGAACGGCGAGCGCCAATTCCCGAGGCGGCGTGAAGCCCCGGAGGACTGCCATGGCTTCGGCCCAGGCGTCCACGCAGTCGCTCAGGATCTGAGTGTCCGTACCGACGGTGGCCGGTGTGCAGTCGGCGACGCTCAGGGTAGCGAGGGGCGGCCCGGGGGACGCCGGGAGGGCCACCGCGGGCGTGGCCCCGGTGGGCGACCCGGCACGTGCGGCGGCCGGCGCCGACAGGCTCGCCTCCAACTCCGCCCGCAGACCACTTCGGGCCAGAAGGGCGTCGATGACGTCGAGCGCGAAAGCCGTCGGCGCGGTGCCGTCGGCGATCGCCCGAAGGGAATACGCGTTGTCGGGGTGGTCGAGCACCCATTGCACGATCGCGAGCGGAACGAGGGCCTCGGCCAATTGGTCGGGGATCGTCGTGACGAGGTCGGCCGGAGTGGCCCCCATGGCGGCGGCCTGCCGG
>CBDUEZ010000446.1:0-2542 GCA_965366355.1 uncultured bacterium | reverse complement strand
GATCGTCGGGGTCGGCGCCCGTGGATCGGTTGACGTTCCCTCCGACGCGGAGATTATCGACATCTCGGGCAAGACCGTCGTGCCCGGGTACGTCGACGCCCACTACCACACCCAGTGGCTCCTGACCAACGTCCACAATGAGCAGGTCTGGCAATACCTGCCGAACCTGGCGTACGGCGTCACGACGACGCAGGACGTGCAGACCGCCCAGACCGACATTCTGACCTATCACGACCGGGTCGAGGCGGGAGAGATGATCGGTCCCCGCATCTACCACACCGGGCCGGGCGTCTTCGCGGGCGAGAACGTGAAGAGCCTCGAGCACGCAAAAGAGGTGCTGTCGCGATACAGGGACTACTACCAGCTCAACACGTTCAAGATGTACATGTCGGGCAATCGCCAGCAGCGGCAGTGGCTGATCATGGCGGCCCGTGAACTCGAACTACGCCCCACGACCGAGGGCGGGCTCGACTTCAAGCTCGAGCTGACGCACGCGACCGACGGCTACTCCGGCATCGAACATTCGCTCACCGTCGCGCCCCTCTTCGACGACGTGGTGCGGCTCTTCAACGCCACGCAGACCACCTACACGCCGACCCTGCTCGTGTCGTATGGGGGGCCGTGGGCCGAGAACTACTACTTCACGCGCGAGAGCCCGCTCGACGACGAGAAGATGCTGCGCTTCAACCCCTACGAGGACCTGGAGTCGAAAGCGGCCCGCCGAGTCGGTGGCACGGGCGGCTGGTTCCGCGACGAGCAGCACGTGTTTCGCAAACACGCCGTCTTCCTCGACGATCTGCTGGAAGCCGGTGGACGCGTGGGCATCGGGGGCCACGGCCAGTTGCACGGCATCGGCTGGCACTGGGAGCTGCGCAGCGTTCAATCGGGCGGAATGTCGCAGCACGACGCCCTGCGAGTCGCGACGATCTTCGGGGCCGAGGCGATCGGCTTCGGCGGTGACCTCGGGTCGATCGAGGCGGGAAAACTCGCCGACCTCGTGATCCTCGATGCGGATCCGCTGAGCGACATTCGCAACGCCGCCGCGATCCATTCCGTCATGAAGAACGGCCGCATCTACGACGGCGACACGCTCGACGAGACGTGGCCCCGGCAGCGTGCCCTTCCGCACTACTACTGGATGGACCAGCCCCCCGTCGATGTCGGGGCGGGACTGGGGAACGGCGGGTCGTAGGAACCGGCGCAATGACACTTTGACCCAAGGGAACACGATGCGACTGGAATGGCGCTACCACCGCCCTGGCTGAACGAGTTGCACCCGCACTCGGGAGTTTCTCGAGCAGAATGATATCGAAGACGGCGCCGTGACGAGCGCCACCAGGGAACCCATTGAAGGCGACGATGCCCTCGGCGTCCTCGAAGGCATCACCGACCTCTACGTCGCGAAGGGCAAGAAGACGCTCCACCTGGATCTGACCCACGAACGACCCGACGACGCCGAACTCCTGGCCCTGCTGCTGGGCCGTTCGGGAAAGTTGCGCGCACCCGTCGTGCGCGCCGGGACGCGGCTGATCGTGGGCTACAACGCCGACATTCTCGCGGAGCAACTCGGGTAGCCCTACATCAGGTTGCCCGGCGCCCCCGTGACCTGGCCGACGACGGGAATGCCGGGCGCGACCAGTACCATCTGGGAGACATGATTCAGCGTCACCTCTACGGCCCTGGCGACGATCTGCGCGAAGTCGGGGGGCAGCTGCAGCTTCAGCTGTTGCGGGGGAGGCGGCGGCGGGGCCATTCCTCGATGGCCTCCCATCATGGGGGCACCGGTCGGTCGCCCCCCCATCTGCGGACGAGCCGTCGTCCACGAACCGGTCCCCTGTGGAGTCGGCGGCATCGGGGGGCGCGGCGGGTTGAGAGAGCGGGCGATGCCGTCCAACTCCGCCCTTACGACCCCCCCCGGCGCTGTGATCGACATCGGTGCGCCGGTGATCCCGCCCACGACGGGTGTCCCGGGCATGACCTGTGCGATCGCGGCAAACCGCGTGAAGCCCACATGCGTGAGTCGGGCCAGCGACGAGGCGAACATCTTGGTGTCGTCGGGGATCAGGTTGAGGGCACGCGCGGCCGACTCGGCCTTCAAGCTCAGCTCGGGCTCGAGCAGGCCCGTACCGATCAGCGTGCCCACACCCGCCACCGTCCCCATCATCGCGGGCGGCGACACGGCGCACGGCACACCCGGTGCCATCTTCACCCGCTCGACGAATCCTGAACAGGCGTCGCCGAGCACACCGGCCACCGCCTGGGCCAGCTTCGGCCCATCGCCGGGCGTGGCGCCCTCGGGAAAGAGCGACAGAATCGAGCCGACGATCACACCAGAAGTGGGAACAGGCATGCTCAGTTCTCCGACACGATCTTGGGGTCCGGCTCGGCCTTTTCTTCCAGCGTCTTCAAGACCATGTCCCAGTCGAATTTGTCGCCGATGCCGCGCACGTAGTGGTCCATCCAGGCCATTTCGCTGACCGATTTGACGAGCCGATTGCGCGCATCGGGAATCCCATGGCTTCGGCCCGGATAGAGGTAGAGC
>CBDUEZ010000445.1:0-2574 GCA_965366355.1 uncultured bacterium | reverse complement strand
TGATGGCGCAGGTGGTGAGGGAATCCGATCGATTGATGGAGCGCCTCCTGCCGGACGGCTCGGGTGGGTCGCGGCGGGGCGGTGTGGCCGAGGGGGCGTCGGAAGCAGCGCTTGGAGCGACACCGGGTCGGCTTGTCGCGTCGGCGTTTCCCGACCGGGTCGGGCTGCGCAGACCCGAACGACCGGGGCGCTTTCTGCTGCGGAACGGTCGGGGTGCGTCGCTCTTCGATGACGACCCCCTGGTCACCGCGGAGTCCCTGGTCGCGGTCCGACTCGACGGCTCTGGGGCCGAGGCCCGGATCTACCTCGCTGCCCCGCTGGACGCCGACGCGATCGAAGAACTGTTCGGGCGTCAGATGACGGTGCGCGATGAGGTGGTCTGGGACCCCGAATCCGGGCGAGTGCGGGCTCGACGGGTGCGGAGGCTGGGGGCGCTGACGATTCAGGTCTCACCTCTCTCCGACCCACCTCGCGATGCGATCTCAGGGGCGCTGTGCGAGGGGATTCGAGCCGTAGGCCTCGGGGTTCTCCCCTGGACGCCCGAGGTCCGGCAATTGCAGCATCGCCTCGAGTTTTTGCATGGCCTCGACGCATCGGGCTGGCCGGCCTGCTCCGACGACGCCTTGCTGACCGATCTGGAGAGCTGGCTGCTCCCCTATCTCGCCGGCCTCCGGTCCCTCGGAGATCTGAAGCGCGTCGACCTCGGGGCGGCCCTTCGGGGACGCATCGATCGTCGGGCGTTCAGCCGACTCGAGGCCCTCGCCCCGTCGCACATTCAAGTGCCGAGCGGCTCGCGACGCCGCATCGACTACAGCGATCCGTCGGCGCCAATTCTTTCGGTCCGCCTGCAGGAGGTGTTCGGTCTATCGGATACGCCGCGCGTGGGTGGGGGCGCGATCGCTCTGACGCTTCACCTGTTGTCGCCGGCCTCTCGGCCGGTACAGGTCACGCAGGATCTGGCCAGCTTCTGGAAGGGCGCCTACTTCGACGTGCGGAAAGACCTCCGGGGTCGCTACCCGAAGCACGCCTGGCCCGAAAATCCGCTTCTCGCACAGCCCCTCCGAGGTGTACCCCGCAAGCGGGGCTGACGTCCGGGGCGCTACCACCGCGCGAGCGGAAGTCCGAACTGCAGTGAAAGCAACTGAGGCTTGAGCTCGTCGACCACGGTATACCGGAATTCAACCGCATTCAGGAATCGTCCGCGACCCGGAATCCCGCCGAGGATCGCCACGATCGAGTAGCCGACTATCGTCTCGCGAGGTGCGCCCACCTCGGTGACACCCTCCGCGTTGGGAAAGATGGAGTTTCGCCACACAGGACCGCCGCCCACGTGGAACCCCTGGCTGCCCAGCCGTACGAGAACGTCGGCGCCGGCCTGACGCTCGGTCAGGCCATCGAGAAAGGTCAGGTCACCGGTCGCCTGGAGCGAAACTCGCGAGACCACCGACGTGCGGGCGAAGAGGCCGATCAGCGGCGCATCGCTCTTGAAGTCGTATCCCCCCCGGGCACCGACGGTGAAGGCGTTCGGAACCCGTGGCCCACCACCGTTCCCGCCGAACTGGGATGCCGCGGCCGAGGGCCCGACGATGAAGGCGAGAGCGACCGCTCCGACCGCGGGTGCGAGACCCCGTCGGATCCGGAGCGTGAGGAGGTGCGCGGAGGGGAACATCGGCAACCGTTCGAAGGGGGAGGCGGAGGGTGTGTCTACCCTACGCCCGAAGGCGGGATCCCGTTGCCGAGCGGAGTGCCCCCCCGCAACCCGGTGAGCACGAAAGGAGCGACCCTCGGTCGGTGAGTCGCCCGCGCCCGTCATCGACCCATCATCCCCCGTTCAGGGTCAGATTGAGCCGCTCGGCGAGCGTTTCCAGTTCGCTCATGGTGACGTCGATCTCAGGATTGACGCGCGCCATCTCGGCGAGAAGTGCGTCCTGAAACGTTTCGACCCTCGACTTGATCTCGGGTTGCTCGAGGGCCGCCTGTTCGGCTTCCGCCGCGCGGGTGCGCAACGCGACGAATTCCTGCTCCAACTGCTGGAGCCGGGCCGTATTCGCGGCGGCCTGGGCCTCCTGGGCCTCCTGCTGGATCGCCGGCATGCGGGCCTCCATGTCGGCCCGAAGTTCGGGGTCGAGCTCGTAGACGGCCGCCTCCACCAACGCCGAGACCTCGGCCTGCTCGGCCTGAAGCTCCGCGCTCGCTTCCATGACCTCTTGCTGGAGCGAGCCGACCATCTGCTCCAGCGTCTCGAACCTGGAGAGGACGAGCTGTACGGAGTCCTCGGGAATCAACGCGGCTGCGCCGATTTCCTGCGAAGACGCGGCTCCGGAAAAGGGCACGCCGAGCACGAGCCCCGCCATTGCGGGGAATACGAACCTACGAAACATGTGAACTCCTGTGGGGGTCTGCTGAATCAGATCCGTTCGTGGGCTACGGCGCGCAGGATGTCCATCGTCGTGACGATGCCCTGCAGCCGTCCCTCCTCCACCACAACCGCGCGGTGGATGCGACCCCGCACCAGGAAGTCGGCGAGATCTCTCGCCGACGTGGTGACCGGAAGCGTGAACGTGACCGGTGTCA
>CBDUEZ010000444.1:0-2618 GCA_965366355.1 uncultured bacterium | reverse complement strand
GAGGTGCTTGCGGGCCACGAACTCCGGGCGCAGGAGTCCGGCCGACTTCGACAGCTCGGCGGTCTCCACCGGCTTGGTCTTGTTTTCGGTGGCGAATCCGGGGGTGTCGGTGTCGGGCGGGCACAGAACCGACACGTGGATGCCGCGCGGACGCAGCTCCTGCCGCAGGCTGGTCGCCAGGCCGACGAGGGCGAACTTGGTCGCGGCATACGGCGCCATGCCGAACGCCCAGGTAGCCCAGCACCGACGACGTCAGGCTCACGAATCCGCCCGACTCGAGGTGGGGCAGCACGGCCCGAACGGCGAACACCGCGCCCAGGTAGTTCACCTCGACGAGCCGCCGCACCACCTCGTCGGGGATCGCCTCGAAATACCCGGGCCGCGCGAAGCCCGCCGCGCAGATCACGCCCGCGGGAGCCCCGATGCGCTCCACCATCGCGGCCACGGCGTCGGCCATCGCGCGCGCTTCGGTGACGTCGGCCGAGAACACCTCGACCGGCAGGCCCGGGTGACGCGTCTGGATCTCCCATTTCACCGCGGCCAGCCCCTCGGCGCCGCGCGCGACCAACATCAGAGGGCACCCCGCCGCCGCGAGTTCGAGCGCGATCGCGCGCCCGATTCCCTTCGAGGCACCGGTCACGAAGACGGGGCGCCCGTCGATTCTCACCCGAGGCATCGAGCCCTCCTCATGGAAAGACCACCTCGAGGACGGCCGCGCTGCAGACCCGCTCGTCGCACAACGTCTGCACGAGAGCGGCGCCGATCAGATCGTCGCGGTAGAGCATGCGGGCCAGGACGGTGGCCGTGGCGCCCGGCCGGACAGGGCCCACGAAGCTGGCCCGAAGCACACCGCTGACGACGATGGGGTCGGGGGTCGGGGCGGTCGCAGCCGCCGACGGCGCCGAAGCCGACCGGGAGCCACGCACCGATCCGCCCTCGAGAACATGGTGCAAACAGAGCGCCAACTGCCCCGCCATCTCGAGTTGCAGCGACGCAGGATAGACCGGCACGCTCGGAAAGTGACCGCCGAACACCGGATCGGCCGGATCCAGGTGTCGCTCGCCGACGATGTGGCCCGAGTCGAGATCGACCCCGGTGACGGCATCGAGAAGAAGGAGCGGGTCGCGGTGGGGAAGCACGCCGTGAAGCCAGTCGCGACCCAGCCGAATCCCATTGGGACGCGTCTCGGGCGCCAGCAATGGGGCCCGGCGGGCGCGACGGAAGTCGGCTTCCCACTCCATCAAGCCACTCTCAATCGGGCGGGAATCACGCTCTCGATGATGGTGCAGGCTTCATCGATCTGGGCGTCGGTCAGCTGGGCGCTCACCGAGAGGCGAAAGCGCCGGGAGTCGGCCGGGACCGCCGGAAAATCGACCGGCTGCAGAAACAGTCCCCGCTTCTGCAGCTCACCCGCGAGGCCGAAGAGGTCGGCGGCGCTCGAGCCGATGATGATCGGAATGATCTGGGACTGCGACTCGCCCAGGTTCAGTCCCAGCGACGCCAGCTGGGATCGAAACCGATCGACGTTGTGCCACAGCCGCTGCCGAAGCGTGTCGGACGACGAGGCGATCTCCAGGGCCTTCATACATCCCGCGACCACGGGCGGCGAACAGGCGCACGAGAAGATCCAGGGGGTCGAATAGGCCTTGAGGTAGCGGGTCAGCCGACGGTCGGCGCATACGAAACCCCCGACCCCGCCGAGCACCTTGCTCATGGTGCCGAAGCTGATCGGAATGCGGTCGTCGACGCCGAAGTGCTCGGCCACACCCCGCCCCGTCTCGCCGAACAGAAAGGCCGAGTGCGCCTCGTCGACATACATGGGCACGCCAAACGCCTCGCACACGTCGAGAAGGGCCGGCAGGTCGCCGAGATCGCCGTCCATCGAATAGACGCCCTCGACCGCCACCAGGCACCGCTTTCCCTTGCATTTCTCCAACGTCTGCGCCAGCGACTCGGCGTCGTTGTGGTCGAAGAAGTGGAGGCGAGCCTTGGCCATGTTGCCGCCGTCGATCAGGCTCTGATGGGCCCGACGATCGAGCACCAGCTGGTCGCCCCTGCGGAGCAGTCCCTGGATCGCCCCGTAGTTCGCCGCCGCCCCGCCCGAGAAGAGCACACAGTCCTCGTAGCCCTTGAAGGCCGCCAGCTTGCGAGCGAAGTCCTGATGCAGGTCGTAGGTGCCCGACAGGACCGGTGCTCCGGCGGCGCCGAGTCCGTATCGATCGAGCGCCTCCCGCGCCGCCTGCAGCACCTCCGGGTGCGTCGAGAGGCCCAGGTAGTTGTACGAGGTCAAGTTGATGACCGTGCGACGCTGATCGTCCAGGTTGCTCCTCACCGTGGTCGTAGCATCGGGACCGGCGAGGAACGGCTGCTCGAAGAAGGCGAAACACGCCTGCGTCTCCGGGCTCTCCACCCACGCATCGAAGTCCGAGGGTGGCTCGGCGATCGACGTGCTGTCGCTGAAGAAGAAGTCCTCCAGACTGAATCGATAGGCGTCGCGCATGGTCAGGCCGCGTACTGGTGGAGCGCCTCGGCGAAGCCGTCGATGCTTTCGATCTTCGAGAGCTCGGCGCGGGGAATCTTGATGCGCAGGTCGCGCATGGTGCACGACACGATCTCGA
>CBDUEZ010000443.1:0-2622 GCA_965366355.1 uncultured bacterium | reverse complement strand
TCGCCAGCGCGCTCACGAACTTCGGAGTCGAACCCTTCTTTCGCACCTTTCTCGACCTCGCACCGTCGCCGGTTCCCAGAGAGACGAGCGAAGGGCCGGTCGCTCCCGACAGCCCGGACTTCACCGGCTTCGTCTTCAAGATCCAGGCGAACCTCGACCCGAAACACCGCGATCGGATCGCCTTCGTGCGCGTATGCAGCGGGCGCTTCGAGGCCGGGGCCGATGTGACGAATCTCCGCAGCGGGAAGTCGCTGCGCCTGGCCCAGCCGCAGTCTTTCCTGGCGCGCGACCGCCAGGCGATCGAAGAGGCGTGGCCGGGCGACGTCGTGGGCATCCACGACCGGGGCTCGCTCCGAATCGGCGACACGCTGTCGGCCGCGGGCGGGGGAGAGTATCGAGATATTCCACGCTTCTCGCCCGAACACTTCGCCCGGGTCCGCATCGGCGATCCGTTGCGACGAAAGCACCTCGACACGGGACTCCGGCAGCTCTCCGAGGAAGGGGCCGCCCAGGTCTTCTTCGCCGAATCGATCGCCGGTCCCGCACCGATTGTCGGGGCGGTGGGACCGCTGCAGTTCGACGTGCTGCTGCACCGACTCGAGCACGAATACGGGGTCACGGCCACCCTCGATCGACTGCCCTACATCGCCGCGCGCTGGGTGACGGGCCCTGCCGGCGACATCGAGCGCGTGGCCGCCGGCTACGACCGGGCCCTCGTGAGCGACAGCCGGGACCGACCGCTGCTTCTGTTTCAGTCGACCTGGTCGCTCGCCAAGACCGAGGAAAACGAGCGCGGCACGCTCGAGTTCCACTCGGTGGCGCCGTAGTCCGCATCGCTCCGACCCTGGACCACCGGTGAGCGACGGGCCCGAAGGGAGAATGCCCGGCGACGGGCCCGTTCACGCGCTCATGGAGCGAATTCTCTCCAGGGCGTTCGTCAAGGACTGGCCCGCGCGATTGTGGGGACGTCTTCCCGGCTCACGACGAGTCGACGCCCTCCGGCTGCGGCTTGCGGTTCTACCGGCCGGCTCCCGACCGCTCAGGCTCGCCTTCTTGTCTGACCTGCACATCGGGCCCACCACCTCGCGGCACACCCTCGACCGTGCGCGAGAACTCGTTCGGGCCAGCGAGGCCGACGTGCTGCTCCTGGGGGGCGACTACGTCTTTCTCGAGGCGACTCCTGCACGGCTCGATCGCCTCGCCGACTTCGTCCGCTCGCTCGGGGTAGCCCGGGTGTTCGGAGTGATGGGAAATCACGACAGCTGGACCCATCGGAGCCACATCGAGGGCCGCCTCGAGAGCTGCGGCGTACGGATTCTGTGCAACGAAGACGTGCATTTTCCAGAACACGGCCTGTCGATCACCGGATTGGACGACCCCTGGACCGGAGCCCCCGAGGTACCGCCCCGCGTCGCGCCCCCGATCGCACACTCCGAACCGGCCCGAATCGTCGTGTGTCATTCGCCCGACGGCCTCGAGACGCCCGAACTGTACCCCTTCGACCTCTACCTGTGCGGTCACACCCACGGCGGAATGATCGCCTCGCCCTGGGGGCCCCTCGTTCTCCCGACCGGCGAGCTGTGCCGGCGGTATTCGAGCGGGCTCCGAGAGCACCCTCTCGGGCGGGTCGTGGTCTCAAGGGGGATCGGAGGCGTCGAGGTGCCGGTCCGGATGTATGCGCCGCCCGACCTCTGGATCATCGACCTCGAGCAACGGCCGCTCTGACCCGGTCCGGACCTCGAGGGCCAGGCGGTGTTCGCTCCACCGGATCAGGTCGCGGGTGAGACCCACGGGGTCGCTCCCGACGAACGAGAGTCCCAGGCGAATGCCCCGAGGCATGCCCAGCGGCAGCAGCCGCTCCCACCAGGGCTCTTTGCGCCCCCGCACCCGAATGACCACCGCCCGATCGGCCCTGGGCATCGGGACGATCTCCACGATGTCCGACCAGGGCAGCAGTTCGGATCGGGGCACCTTCCGAAAGGGCCGGATCATCCACAGGCCGGCCCTCTTGATCCGGAGTCCCTCTTCCGACACCTCGAGCAACGGCCCACCCCGAAGCCAGCTCAGCGCCAGGCCGCCGATCGCCGCGATGGGCATCGCTCCGATGGTGAAGGCGACGAGCACCGCACCCCATTCCGCCATCCCGCTCGGATCCGCCGCGACGACGCCCCCGACGATGAGTCCCAGGGCCGCCAGCAGGCACAGGGCCGCACCTCCGACCATGGGGCCGCGCCGCAGCCAGTATTCGCCGACGGGAGGGAGAGGCGGTTCCGTCATCGGCCCGGCCCCTCACTCGCCGGAGCCACGAAGACCCGCGCCGAAACCCGGCGCTCCCCATCCAGGCCCCCGACCAGGACGAGCCGGTCACCGGCCCGCACCAGTCCCCGGTGATCCATCGTGGCGAGCGGAGCGGGGAAGGGGCTCCACGCCTCGGAGCGCGGCTCGAACGACCATGCCATCGCGTTGGGCACCGCCGGCACACCGTCGTAGCCGACGCCATCGTAGTTGTAGGGGTTCTCCGCGCCGCCGAGGAGTACCAGCCGGCCCCCGACGGACGCGGCGGCGCCCCGATAGATGCCAGCGCCCGGGTGGTCGTCGAGACGGCGCCAGGCGATGGCGATC
>CBDUEZ010000442.1:0-2700 GCA_965366355.1 uncultured bacterium | reverse complement strand
GCCGCTCCATGAAGTGACAAGGGCGCACGGGCCTTCGCGCTGTCGACCGGTCGAGCGCGGTTCTCATCTCATGGAGCCGCGAAGTGCGCAATCGCGGCGGTATCGGCCCGCTCTTGATCGCTTTGCGGCAGCCTCCCCGACCCGGCAGCCCCGCCCGACCCGGCAGCCCCCCCGACCCGGCAGCCCCGCCCGACCCGGCAGCCCCCCCCGACCCGGCAGCCCGCCCGACCACAAAGATAGGCGCCGAAGGCGAACCACTGTCTGCCTTCGGCGAGTGGCGGGGGCGGTTGGCGCCCCGGGCGGGGCGCCCGTGATTCTGCTTGGGGCGACTGGGGTGGTGCTTGTGCTGGGTTGGCTAGGTGCGGGCGTTGTTGGCTAGGTGCGGGCGCTGAAAAGCGATCAGCCGCGACGATCCCAGGCCGCGATTGCGCCCTTAGCTGCTCCATGAACTGAAAAGGGCGCATCGGCCTTCGCGCTGTCGACCGGTCGAGTGCGGTTCCCATCTCATAGAGCCGCAAAGGGCGCAATTGCAGGGGGCTCAGCCCGTCCTTGATCGCTTTGCGGCAGGAAATCACACGACGCCGCAGGCGAACCGCCACCCCACCTCGCCCGCCAACGCGCCCGCCACCCCACCTCGCCCGCCACCCCCACCTCGGCCGCCCAACGCGCCGTGCCCCGCCTAGGCCGCCTCGGTGAACGATTCGGCGAGGGAGATGGAGGCCGCTCCCGCGGCCTCGATAATGGGGTCGAGATCGTCGGAGTGGAGCGCGAGCGCCGACCGGCAGTGATCACGCAGCTCGTCGAGCTCGTCGGGGGGCTCGCGGTGGCGAACGTGGGCGACGGCCTCGACCGCCCTCGGGGCGCGCTGGCCGGCGGCGTGGTGGTCGGAGATCGCGGTGATGAGGGCCTCGGGGAGGTTCCACGACTCGGCGAGCACCGCTCCGACGTGGGCGTGATCGTAGCCGAACGCGTCGAGTTCGAGCTCGTGGAGCGTCACCTCGGTGTCACACTCCGAGCGGGCCCAGAGCGTGGCATACCGGTCTCGGTGCGATGCCGCGAGCACCGGGACTCCCATGTCTTGAAGAAGGCCGGCCGTGAAACTCTCGACCTGCGAGCCGGGGTCGACGCGGGCCGCGATCCGACTGGCCAGACAGGCCCGACGGGCCGACGTGCGCCAGAACGGGGCGAGGTCGATCACGCCCGGGTCGGGCAAGACCGACCCGACCGCAGCGGACAGCACCAGCGACTCCACCCGGGACCGTCCCAGAAGGCTGGTCGCGTATTGCAGATTGGTGACTCTCTTGCGCATTCCGAAGGCGGCCGAATTCACGGTCCGGAGGATCCGAACCGTAAGACCCGGATCGGTCATCAGGCTCGCGGCGACGTCGGCCATGTCGGCCTCCTGCCGGAGGAGGCTCAGGGTCGACATGGCGACCGCGGGAAAGCTCGGCAGTTCGTAGTCCCCGATGAGGGACCGCAACTCGGCCTTGGGATCGGGGCTTCGTTTCCAGAACGGCATCTTACTCGGCCCTCCGGGCCATCTTGTTGGCCAGGATCGAAATGAGTCCCCCCAGCATCATGTAGCCCATGCAGACCTCGAGCATGACGAGAATCTGCCCGAGCGACGACGATGGAACGATGTCGCCATACCCGAGCGAGGTGAGCGTGACGACGCTGTAGTACAGAAAGGTGAGGGGCGAGCGCTCATGTACGCCGGTCTGGATGCCCACCAGCCAGAACAAGCCGGCGAAGACGGTGGCCACGACGAGAATGTTGGCCATCCAACGCCCCAGACTCCGCCCGCAATCGCTGGTCAGCCACCAGGCCCAGTACAGCGCGTGGTGCACCCGGCCGCCTTCCCGGAACTCCCGGAGGTAGTTCTCGTCGACGATGTGGCGACGAAGGCGATAGGCGCCCGCGAAGTTGATGTCGCGAATGTCGACGCCGTACCAGGACGCCGATTCGAACCCGCTGATCGCACGGAGACGCGAGCCGCGAAGGTCGGCGTCGTCGAACACCGCTCCGGGGACCGCGGTCAGGCTCAAGTGTGCGCCCCGCAGGTCGGCGCCCCGCAAGTCGGCGTCGGAGAGGTCTGCCTCGCGCACTCGGGCACCGGCGAGCGTGGCGCAGTGGAGCGTGGCGTGCGAGAGGTCCGTGCCCGTGAGCGTGGCGTTGGTGAAATCGGCCTCGAAGGCCTGGGCCGCGTGGAGTCGCGCGTGGCCGAGTCCGGTCCCCACCAACAGGGCACGCTCGAGATCGGCACCCTCCAGATTCGCGCCTGAGAGCTCGGCTCCGGAGAGGTCGGTCCCCCGTAACGAAGAGCCGGCGAAATTGGCCTTGAACAGCGTCATCCCGGTCAGATCGGCCCCATCGAGCGAACAGCCCGACAGATCGATGCCGATGTGGTCTCCGGCGGCCCGCAACTCACCAGCGAGCTCCACCCCGCAGACCTCCCGAGCGCGCGCCCGCGCCGCGAGATCCCGCTCCTCGACGACGGTCGGCGCCGGAGCACGACCCTCTCCAACGGTCGGTGTAGGAATGTGTGACATGGGCCCGCCTTTCGCGTGGATTCGCGCCATCCCCTCAAGCATCGGCCACCCCCCCACGTTGATGAACATCAGGATGGGCGTCGCACCGCGTCGCCCCGCGCCGCCCCCAAGGGTGAAGGATGCCCGGAGTGTGGTGCGTGGCGGCACTCCT
>CBDUEZ010000441.1:0-2721 GCA_965366355.1 uncultured bacterium | reverse complement strand
GCCGAACTGGGTTCCTCGCGCCGATGACCATGAGCCGTAGGATCGGCCTGTGGGCGGGCTCAATCCAGTAGCTCGGGAAGAACCGATCCGGCGGATCCCGCGATGCAGATGCTCGCGTGCGCAGAAAGGGGCGTCGGCTCGGGATTCACCTCGATCAATTCTCCCCCCGCGCCGAGCACGATTCGGGGCAGGGAGGCCGCCGGATGCACCAGGGCGCTCGTCCCCACCGAGAGGCACACGGTCGCGCGTTGGGCGTCGGCCACGGCCTGCTGGTGGAGCGCTCCATCGAGGGCTTCCCCGAACCAGACCACGGCCGGGCGGGCGAGGGCGCCACAATCGGAGCAGCGCGGAAGCGTCTCGATCGACGAGGCCTCGATCTCTTCCTCGTTTCGCTCGCGCCAGGCGCACTCCGAGCACCGCACGACGAAGATGTCTCCGTGCAACTCGCGCGGCGCGGCCTCGTCGGGCGGCGTGTGGCCGTCGAGGGCGGCGACCAGGGCCCGATGATGGAGTCCATCGACGTTTTGTGTATAGAGGCGGCGGGCCCCGGGCGCGTCGAGAATCCACCGCGCCAGGGCGTGGTGAGCGGCGTTCGGACTGCAGTCACGCAGCCGGGCCCGCCGGGAGCTGTACCAGGCCCAGACCTGCACGGGATTTCTGTGAAAGGCCTCGGGTGTGGCCAGCTCCTCGGGGCGAAAGCGGCTCCAGAGACCGTCCATCGCGTCGCGAAAGGTCGGCACACCCGACTCCGCGCTGATGCCGGCCCCGGTCAGGACCAGCACGCGATCCGCGTCGCGCAGAAGTCGGCGCGCCTGGGTCAATCGTCCCGTCGGGCCCCGGAGGGGCTGGCGTTGGCCCGGGCTCATCACCGCTAGCCGCCGACGGACGGTGCCTTGATCGCGGCCCAGGCGAGGGCGGCCCACCCGAGGAGCAGTCCCAGTCCCCCGACCGGCGTAATGGCGCCGAGCCCGCGCACTCCCGTGCCCACCAGCGCGTAGAGAGACCCGGAAAAGATGAGAACCCCGGCGATCATGCTCCAGCCCGCGAGGCTGAGCACCCCCGAGAGGCCCGTCCACCGGGCCGCGGCGGCCGCGATGCCGAGAAGCGCCACCGCGTGAAGCAGTTGATAGCGCACCGCGGTTTCGAAGATCTCGAGGTCCCGCGGCGACAGCGCGTCGCGAAGGGCGTGCGTTCCGAAGGCTCCGGCGGCGACGCCGATGAAGCCCAGGAGGGCAGCGGCGAGAACGAAGGTTCGATTCATGTCAGTATGCTACCGCGTAGGCTTCGCGCCGAGGGTCGGCTGCGGCCGTGAGGGTGCCGGAAAAGGGGTCGACCAGGATCATCTGCGCCCCACCGAATGTGGCAGTCCATCCGCGCACGACCGTGAGCGCGTGCCCGCGACTCGTCAGGGCCTCGCGCACGCCGGTGCCGATGCGGTCTTCGATCGACCCACGGAGTCCCCCGTAACTCCGAAAACGGGGCGCTTCCACCGCTTCCTGCGGCGTCATCCCGAAGAGCAGCAGGTTGTGCACGATCTGGAGCAGCGACTGCGTCTGGGAGTCGCCGCCCGGGGTGCCGATGGTGAAGGCGAATTCTCCGCCTCTGAGCGCGAGCATCGGTGTGAGCGTATGGAAGGGCCGCATACCCGGTGCGACCCGGTTGGGGTGTCCCGCTTCGAGAGTGAACAGCGCGCCTCGATTCTGCAGAACGACCCCGGTCGTGGGCTCCAGGAGGCCCGATCCGAAGCCGGCGAACAGCGATTGGATCCAGCTCACCGCATTCCCGTCGGAATCGACCACCGTGAGGTAGACGGTGTCGCCCAGGTCGCGCCCCTCCAGGTCCAGTCGGCCGGCCACTGGCTGGCCCACGCCCGATACCACCCCGTCGGCGGCCCGATCGGCGTCGATGGTCGCGGCCCGCTCCCGCAGGTAGTCGGGATCCAGGAGCTGATCGATCGGGAGGTCGGAGGTCGTCGGGTCGGCGATCCAGCGGTCGCGGTCCGCGAAGGCCAGCTTTTTCATCTCGATCAGCGTGTGGAGGTAGCCCGCGCTGTTGTGCGTCATGTCGCCAAAGGCGAACGACTTGGCCATCTCCATCTGTTGTAGTTGCGTAAGTCCCTGGGTGTTGGGTGGGAGCACGAGGAACGTGTGGTCGAGATAGTCAACGGAGAGCGGCGTCACCCAGTCGCTGTGGTGCTCCGCGAAGTCGGGGGCCCGGAGGTAGCCGCCCTGATCGTCCAGAAACGCGGTGATCGCCTGGGCCACGGGGCCCTCGTAGAAGCCGGCTCGGCCGTCGCGGGCGATCCGCTCGAGCGTGGTCGCGAGCGCCGGATTTCGCAGCAGGCTGCCGACCGGGGGTGCCGATCCGTCGGGGAGGAACAGGGCCCGGCCCGCCTCCGACAGATCTCCGCCCTGAGATTCGAAGTCGGCCGCGAGACGGGTCGAGACGGGGAACCCTTCCCGGGCGTAGTCGATCGCGGGCTGGAGCAGCTCGCCCAGCGGCCGGCTGCCAAAGCGCTCCAGAGCGTCGGCCCATGCGGCCACCGCCCCCGGGACGCTGACCGACAGGGGCCCCACCTGCGGCATCTCGGTGACCCCCGCGTCGGCGAAGAAGGCGGGGTTGGCCAGGGCGCCCGCCCGGCCCGAGCCGTTCAGGGCGTGCACCTCACCCGTGGCCGCCTCGTAGACGAGGGCGAAGGCGTCGCCTCCCACCCCGTTCATG
>CBDUEZ010000440.1:0-2794 GCA_965366355.1 uncultured bacterium | reverse complement strand
CCCTGCACCGCCTGGATCGTCTGGAGGGCCGTCGCCACACCCGCGCGGATGCGTTCGCCGATCTTCCAGTCCAACACCGCCCAGGCCATCGGACGAGCGGCGAAGAACACCGCACCGGTGGCGAGCGCGCCGAACGCCGCTCCCATGGCCCGAGGCGCGAACGCCACCTTCGGCCACCTCAAGGTGAGGGCAACGAACCAGCCTCCGAGCAGCAGACTCCACCCTCGCTCGGCATACCACAAGCCCGACGGAGGGCTTCCCCCGAGCGTCAGGACCAATACCAGCGCGGCCAGCCCCAACGCCCCCAACCGACGAATCGGCAAAAGGAGCACCAGCAACACGAACGGGAGACCGACCAGCACCATGGGCGAGACCGCCGAGAAGGCCAGGAGAAGAGCAAAAAGCCCCGCAACTCGCTTCCATTCGCCCCGGTCCCGTGGGCCATCGAGGCCCGACGGAGTGGCCGGCTCCACGAGCGTCAGGCCTCGTGATCGCGCATGTAGGGAATGAGCGCCAGATAACGCGCCCTCTTCACCGCCGTTCCGAGCTGGCGCTGGAACCGCGACGACACCTTGGTCGTGCGCTTCGGGAGGATCTTTCCACCCTCGGTGAGGAACCGCGACAGGGTCGAGACGTCCTTGTAGTTGAGCAGGACGATCGCCGGGCCCTCATGACGACGACGACGACCGCGGCCACCCTGGAACTCGGGCGGGCTGTCGGTATCGTCTTCCTCTTCCTCTTCGTCGTCGTCTTCGGCGTCTTCAGAAGCGGAAGGACGGGCCTCCGAAAGGATCGACAGGCCCGTGGTGGGCTCGCCTTCGTTCAGGACGACCAGGTAGCGCAGGCAGCTCTCGTCGAGCTTGACGATCCGCTCGAACTCCCTGAGCGAATCCGCGGGGGCCTCGACGTGCGCGACCACATAGTAGCCGGACTTGTGCTTTGCTACCGGGTAGGCCAACTGCCGGGCGCCCCAGTGGTCGACTTCACCGATGGTGGCGCCGGCATCGGCCAGGACGCCATGGAACTTCTCGAGCTTCTGATTGACGCCGTCTTCGTCGAGCGTGGCGTCGAAAATGTACACCATTTCGTAGAGCCGCATATCTCCCTCGGGCCGTTACGAGTGTCACGGGCCCCGTCTCTGACCCGGGCGGCTGCGGAGCCGGCGGACGTACGGGGCGGGATGGGTTGTTAGCCGACGAAGATAGGGGGGACGGGTGATCGGGGGAAGACGCGGAGACCGCTAACCGATGATGCGGAGCTTCATGGCGAACCCATCCTGGCCTCCACTGTTGGTCGTCTGCCAGGCCCCGTTGGTGACGGGGAAGTCGCTGGAGGAAGTGCCACCCACCAGGTAGACGGCGCCGTCGGATCCGATCTCGACGCCGCGGCCGATCTCAAAGTCGGTGCCCCCGATGTAGGTCGAATATAGAATGTCGCCCGACGGATCGAGGATCGTCAGGAAGGCGTCTTGCACTCCGCCGAACGTGGTCTGCAGGGCGCCGTTCGTTACCGGGAAGTCGGCAGACCTGGTGAAGCCGACCACATAGATCCGGCCCTGGTCGTCCACGGCCCGGTCGATGGCCCGGTCGTCATCACTGCCGCCGAGATAGCGCAAGAAATCATACCCCGTTCCCGAAGCAGGCAGAACGCCGACCCACGCGTCGGAATTCCCTTTGAGAGTCCCCGAAGCCCCCACGAAGTCGGGGGAATGGGTGACGCCACCGACGACCATGGCGCCGTTGGGCAACACTTCGTTGCGGTGCTTCGTCTCGTCGTCGCCGCTCCCCCCCATCAGCGTGCTGTACTTGAGCGTAGACCCATCGGAGCTCAGGCGGGCGAGAAATCCATCTCCCACCCCCTGGAAGGTGGTTGCCGGCGCACCCGCCGTCGTGGGAAAGTCGGAGCTTCTCGCAATTCCCCCGATCACGATGTCGTCGCTCCACAGATTCACGGAGAGGCCGACCTCGCCATCGGCGGTGGTGCTGGTGCCCCCCAGGGCCGTACCAAAAATGATGCCCGATCCGTCGCCCCGAAGTTTCATCACGAAGACGTCGTCGCGTCCCCGAACCTCCGTCTGAGAGGCGCCGGCGGTGAAGGGGAACCCGGCATCCGGTCGAATGCGTCCCGTGATCACGAGGTCGTCTTCTGCGGTCAGGGCCAGCCCGCCTCGCGGCCAACCTCGAATGTAGGTGCACCAGCGTCGGGTCGTGAGGTCCGGCGACAGGCGGCAGGCGTACCCGCTGGTCTCGGGCGCTCCAAGAGTCGGGTTGAGGGCTCCCGCCGTGACGGGGAAATTGGGAGAATCCGTCCCCGAGGTCAGAACGATGTCGCCATCCGACGCGAGCTCCATTCCATAGGGGGGGCGCTCCTGCCCCGACCCTCCGAGGTATGTGCCGGCGAGCAGGGTCGACCCATCTGTGCTCAGAATCGCGACGAACGTGTCTCCGAGTCCCCCGCCGAACTCCGACTGGATTGCGCCCGCGGTCGCGGGCATCCCTGCCGAGTAGGTCCGGAGACCGAAGAGCAGGCGCCCATCGGGAAACACGACCGGTTCACGAGCCTCTTCCAGCCCGGCGCGGCCCAGGAAGGTGGCGTATTCGACCGTTGCGCTGATGCCGCCCGGTCCTCCGACCGCGACGGAGGCACTCGCTTCGACTTCATCTACGGTCGCCGTGATCGTGGCCACCCCAGCGGCCACGCCCGAGACGATGCCCGCATCGTCGACGGTCGCGACCGCGGGGTCGCTCGTCGACCACACGACCGGTCGGTTGGGAAGTTCGAGTCCGCCGTCCGC
>CBDUEZ010000439.1:0-2798 GCA_965366355.1 uncultured bacterium | reverse complement strand
GTCCCCCGGGGCGGCCGCCCTTTCTATTCCCGATGTGCAAGGATCGGGCACCCAAACGTCACACTGGTTGAAGGTCGTCTCCTGCAACCCGAGGTGTGACATGTCACTCGCCGCCCGTACCCTGATCGCCGTCCTGGTCGCCGTCGGGCTCGGCCCCACCGCTCTTTTCGCACAAGGGTGGATCGATCTCGTTCGTCCCGGAATGGGCTCGGTCGAGCGGGTCGAGAGTCGAGTCACCGTCGCGGTCGAAGGGAATATCGCCACGATCGAGGTCGATGAGTGGTTTCTGAATTCGGGTGAGCGGGTGGCCGAAGGGCACTACCTTTACCCCCTTCCCGCCGGGGCCGCCCTCGCCGGCGCGTCGCTCTACCAGGGCGAGACGGAACTGCGTGGCGAGGTCATGGACGCCGACGAGGCGCGCCGGATCTACGAAGAGATCGTCCGTCGACGTGCGGACCCCGCGCTGATCGAGTACATGGGCGAGGGGTTGTTCCGCGCTCGCGTGTTTCCGATCGAACCGGGACAGAGACGACGGGTCACGCTGCGGTACTCCCAGGTGCTCGAGCCAGCCGGGGAGAGCCTCCACTTTCGCACCTCCGGCGCGCTCCGACCGACCCTTCCCACGCACGGGGGCGGCGAGTCGGCCCGTACGAAAGCACCGGCGCCGGTCTTTCTCCACATGGCGGTGACCCCCGCGTCGAACTTTCTCGATCCGTTTTCTCCGAGCCACGCACTCGAGCTCGAGCGCCAGGCCGACACCCTCTGGGTCGACGTACCCGAGGCGGAGGGGCGGGTCTCGGTGTTCCTGCCCCGCAGCAGCGACGTCGTCGGCTTGTCGGTTTTGCCGCATCGGCCGGCCGGTGAAGACGGCTTCGTGCTGTTGAGCCTGACACCGCCGCGCATCACGGCCGATCCGGAGCCCCGCGACCTCGTCGTGGTGGTCGATGTGTCGGGATCGATGGCGGGCTCCAAGATCGAGCAAGCGCGTACCGCCGTGCAGGGCCTGCTCGACGAAATGGGTCCCGACGATCGCTTCCGGCTCATTTCGTTCAGCAATGGGGTGAATCGACTCGACACGGAGTGGCGGAGCGCCGATCGCACCTCCCTCGCCGAGGCCCGGCGGTGGATCACGAATCTGCGGGCCGACGGCGGCACGAACATCGAGGGCGCGTTGAACGCGGCCTTCGAAGTGGCGCCCGGCAGCGATCGCCTGCCCGTCGTGGTCTTCCTCACCGACGGCCTCCCCACGGTCGGGGAACAAGACCCCGCTCGCATCAGCAATTCGGCCGAAGGCAAACGGGGCCGCTACCGGATCTTCGCCTTTGGGGTCGGCAACGATGTGAACACGGGCTTGCTCGACCGACTCTCCGAGGCGACTCGGGGTACGACCCAGTATGTCGAGCCGGGCGAAGACGTCGAGCGTGCGCTCTCCCTGCTCGCGACCCGAATCTCGCACCCCGTGTTGACCGACCTCAGCATCGTGGAGGCACCCGTGGCGATCTCGGAGTGGTTTCCCGTTCACATTCCCGACGTCTTCGCCGGCGAGACCCTGGTGCTCCTGGCGCGATACCGGGGTGAAGGGGAGGGGGCCGTGGTGATCGAGGGGCGGAGCGGTGGACGCGTTCGGCGGATCCAGACCTCGGCGGTGTTCCCGCGGGTGCAGGTCGCCAACGCGGGCCTGCCGCGGCTGTGGGCGGCGAGAAAGGTCGGACACCTGTCGCGGCAGTTGTGGACCGAGGGGGAGTCGCCGGAGCTGGTCGAGGAAATCCGGTCGACGGCCCTGCGCTATGGACTTCCGAGTCCGTTCACCAGCATTCTCGTGCAGGAGCCCGAGGCGCCGATCGTGGCGGCCGATCTGCTTTCGCCGGGCCTGGCCTCGAACGGGGCGGCGACGCCGTCACCGCGAATGAGCACCCCGTCGTCTGCGGCCCGCATTCGTCAGGCGGTGGCCTCGGGGACCGGGACCGAGGCCGTCCAGATGGCCGAACGCTCGCGGCTCTTCCGCGCTGCCGGCCGCGCCGACGAGGTCGATGCGCTCGCGAAAGGGATCCTCGACGATACCGACAGCGAGACCACGGTGCTCGCGGGGCGAGTCCTGCGACGCGAGGGGGGTGTGTGGGTCGAGTTGGGCCGAGACGAGACTCTGCCCGTGGTGACGATCGAGCGGTTCAGTGAGGCGTGGTTCTCGCTCCTGCGGGCGCTCCCCGAGTTGGAGCCGGTGTTGGGGGCGGGCCACGTAGAAGTGATGGGCACGGGCCTGCGGCTCAAGGTCGCCGACGAGGGACTGGCGACGTTGTCGAATGCCGACCACGCGCGCCTGGTGCGGGCGTTTCGGCCGTCGGCCTGAGATCCCGCCGACGATGAGGAGAAACGCTTGAGCATCGACTGGTCGGAGGTCTACCGGCGTACCTTCCCGGGCCTGGTCCGGTTTCTGCACCGCAAGGTGTGGGACCCGGAGCGGGCTCGGGACCTCGCCCAGGAGGCCTTCGTTCGAGCTCTGCGCGAGGAGCCTGAGCAGCCTCGAGCCTGGCTCTTCCAGGTGGCCGCCAATCTGGCGCGTGACGAAGCGCGAACCTCGATCCGTCGCCGCGAACACCTGGCCGTGATCGAGGGGGGACTCTCGGAAGCCGCGCCCGGACCCGATCCGCTCGACGAGGCCGTGGCGGCGGATCGGAGGCGTCGACTGAAGGGGGCGTTGGACCGGTTGGGGGAGCGGGATCGCGAGGTGCTGCTGCTCTGGGACGCGGGATTGGACTACACGGAGATCGCGGAGCGTACGGGTCTGGCCGCGGGCGCCA
>CBDUEZ010000438.1:0-2829 GCA_965366355.1 uncultured bacterium | reverse complement strand
CACACCGGGAGTGACCGCCCCCGGTGACGTGGCATCCTGCGCGGCGACCGATCCTACGGTGGCCACCCCCAGACCTACCAGGACGGCCAGCGCCCCCCCGACCATCCGCACCCGCCTCCCGAGGCTCAGAGCACCACCTCGACTCGCTCCGTGGCCGAGCGGTAGACGGCTTCGACCACCTCCATGAGGTGAACCTGGTCTTCCGGGGTCGGCGCCGTGCCCACACCGCGGGCCGCCCGCAGGAAATGATCGATCTCCCGCCGGTAGGCGTTCATGTAGGGATTCGCCCCCGAGGGCCGGGGCTGCTTGGGGGTCACGTCCATCGGCCGTCCCCCCAGCTGCTTGAACACTTCGAGCGGGGGTAACGACCCCGACCCCTCGGTGCCGAGCACCCGCGCGAAATGCCGGTCCTCCGGGGCGTTGAAGTTCCAGCTGACTTCGACGGTCAAGGCGACGCCGTCTTCGGTCTCGAGCAACGCCGTGCATGCATCTTCGACTTCGAAGTCCCCCTGCGTCATGACGGCCGACACCCGCGTGATCCGCGGTTGACCGAGAAGCCAGAGCCCGAGATCGAGCGACTGCACGCCGAGATCCATGAAGGCACCGCCTCCCGCCTCCTCCGGGCGCTGCCTCCAGGTCGTGCGTGGCACGTTGACGCGCCGGTTCATCCAGGCGACTCGTGCCGCGAACACTTCGCCGAGTTCTCCGCCGTGCACGAACCCCCGCATCGCCGACACATCGGGGCGATACCGGTGACTCATTCCGACCACCACGATTCGGCGTGAACTGCGAGCCGCCTCCAGCACGCGGCGGCACCCCTCGGCGGTCAGCGCCATGGGCCGCTCGACGAGCACGTGGAGGCCGGCCTCCAGCGCGGCGACCGCCTGATCTTCGTGCAGGTGATTCGGAGTACAGATCAGTACCGCTTCGATGTCACCATCGCCGAACAGGGCCTCGTCGTCGAGAACCCGCGACACCCCGAATCGACCCGCAATCGCCCTCGCCTTGGCCTCGTCCTGGTCGGCGACGGCAAGCACCTCGACATCGGGTCTCTCGCGAAGGATCGGGAGGTGCACGAGCTGGCTCACCGCCCCCGTTCCGACGACTCCGACGCGGAGCTTGGGTCCAGGGCTACTCATGGCCGAATCTCGCCGGGCGCGGCAGGTCCGAACATGATCTGGCTTCCGATGGCGATCGTGGCATAGCGCAGATCACCGAGCAGTTCGTACCGCAGCGTGCCGTACATGCGAAATCTCTCGTTCACAGGGTACTCCAGACCGGTGTGGAGATTGAAACCCGCCGTCACCGTGTCGAGGAGATCTTCGATGAAGGTGTCGGCCACGGCTTCCCCGTCCCCATTCATGATGTGGGCCGAGGCCCCCCCTCCCAGTACGGTCAGCAGGCCAAAGGGCACCGACCAGACCACATGGGCGTCGAGCCCCAGGGTGAAGTCGGACCAGTCGATCTGTCCCAGGTCGACGTCGGCGGGCGGTGTGCCGGGCGGGCTTTGCCGATCGACCAACTCGTTGAGTCTCACCTCGAGTTCGCGAACCTCGGCATCTTCCATGCGCGACGACCAGTAGCTCACCGTGGGCAAGATGCGGAGGCCGGGCCCGAGATACCCCAGGTCCATGCGGGCGCCGAACGCCACCGTCGGCTCGACCCGGGACGGCACCATCCACCCGAGATCGAGTCCGATACCCCGGAATCCGAGGTTTTCGTAATCGAAATCCGCCAGGTCCTGGCCGGCGGCCGGCACCGCAAGCCCGAGGCCGGCCACAAGTCCCAGCATCCGCCACGTCGTACCCACACCACCTCGTTCGTTCACGGCTCCACCACCTTTGCGATCAGGTCGTACTCCAATGCGTCCACGATTTCGACGTCTACGAAGCGGCCGGCTCCCACGACGCCCTCGGCCGCCGGAAGGAGTTGGGTCGCGCCATCCACATCGAGTGCCTGCCCTTCGGTGCGCCCGACCGCCACGAAGTCGGGGTCCTCGTCGTCGTCGAGCAGTCGGTCGATCAACAACCTCTGCACCGATCCGACCTGCTCGAGGTTCCGCTCGAACGAGATGCCACGCTGCAGGTCCATCAGCTCGTCCAACCGCTCTCGTTTGAGGGACTCCGGAAGCTGGTCCGGGAGCGAGGCGGCTCGAGTGCCCTCTTCGGTCGAGTAGGTGAACGCACCCACCCGATCGAACTGGAGTTCCTCGAGCAGATCGAGGAGCTCCTGAAAATCTTCGTCGGTCTCACCCGGGAATCCGACGATGACCGTCGTGCGGAGCGTGATGCCCGGCACCGCGTCGCGCAGCCAGGCGACCCGCTCGCGGATGGTGGCCCGCCTCTCGGGTCGCCGCATCGCCGCCAACACGCGGTCGGAACCGTGCTGCAGGGGAAGGTCCAGGTACGGCACCAGCCGCGGGCCGTCCGCCACCAGCGACGACCGGGCCATGAGTTCTACGAGATCGCGGGTGATCCCCGACGGATACATGTAGAACAGGCGATACCAGTCGACCTCGGTTTCGCTCAACAGGGCGCGAAGCAAGTCGGGAAGGAGGGGCGCGTTGGGATCCTGGCGTTTCAGGTCCCGCCCGTACCAGGTCGTGTCTTGCGAGATGACGTTGAGCTCGCGGACGCCGGCCTGCCCCAGACTCCGGGCCTCGGCCACGAGTTCATGAAGCGGGGCGGACCGATGCAGGCCCCGCATCATCGGGATCGCACAGAACGCACAAGTGTGGTCGCACCCCTCGCTCACCTTGAGATACGACGTGTGCGGGGTCTCGCCGCTGAGGATCCGAAGGGGCCGCTCCATGAGCGGGATGGACACCTC
>CBDUEZ010000437.1:0-2867 GCA_965366355.1 uncultured bacterium | reverse complement strand
GGTGCTGTCGCCCCTCGTGAAGACGACCGAGGGGGGCGGGTTTTCGATCGCCGGTCAGAACGACCGCTTCAACTCCATCCTGATCGACGGCGTGCTGAACAAGGACCTCTTCGGGCAGACCGCGGGCGGCGTGCCCGGCGGGCAGGCGGGCGCGAAGCTGATCCCTCTCGACGCGGTGGCCCAATACGAGGTGCTCGTCGCCCCTTTCGACGTGCGGCTCTCGGGTTTCACCGGGGGCGTCTTGAACGCCGTCACGAAGACCGGCACGAACAGCTGGCACACGCGGCTGCTCGGGGTGCACCGGGCCGAGGCGTTGATCGGCGACCTGAATCTACCCACGGGACCCGTCGAGGCGTCGGGCGTGGACCGCTCTCTCTTCGGACTGTCGGTGGGGGGACCCATCGTCCGCGACCGTGCCCACTTCTTCGTCTCGGGCGAGTTCGAGGAGCGGCATCAGCCGCCGTCGGGATACAATGTGGGACGCGACGATCCGCTTCTGGTGCGGGTCGGACCGGAGACACTGGAGGAGGTCACGACCTTTCTCGAGGGCCACGGCATCGACCCGGGACTCGCCGAGGCCTATCCCCTCTCCACGAGCCTGGCCAACATCTTCGCCCGCATCGACTGGAATCTCGGCGGAGGCTCGCGCCTGATCATTCGCAACATCTTCGCGCACGCTCGCAACGACGAGAGTCCCAATCGGTCGGGCTTCGAGCCGTACGAACTGTCGTCGAACGCGGTCGTCCGCGAAGGAACGAGCAACTCGACCTCACTCCAGTTGTTCACCTCGTTCAGTGACCGTGTCGCCAACGAATTCGAGCTGACGGTGAGAACGGCCTCCGACGCGAGCACCCCGATGGTCGATTGGCCCCAGATCGAGATCGACCTCATCAGCAGCATCGATGGAGCCAGCTATCAACGGCCCGTGCGCATGGGCGCCCAGTTTTTCGCGCAGGACAACGATCTGAAGCAGACGAGCGTAAGCTTCACGAACAGCCTCAACATCGTGCAGGGCGACGGCGGCGCGTTGACCCTCGGAATCGCGGGGTCGTTTCACGACATTCGCCATCGGTTTCTTCCCGGGGCGCTCGGGGACTACTTCTTCGCCAATCTCGGCGACCTCAAGAACAACGCCCCGCAGCGGTATCAACGGGCGGTCCTCGCCCCCGGGCTCGATCCGGAAGTCGGCATTCGCGTCTCGGAATGGGGGGCGTTCGCCCAACGCGAAGTGCGGGCCGGCAAGGGGCTGACCATGCACTTCGGACTGCGCGCCGACGTGCCCTTCGTTCTCGATGCTCCCGACGAAAACCCGGCGATTCTCGAGGAGTTCGGCTACAGCACCGCCCACCTTCCGTCGGGGCAGGTGCTGCTGGCGCCCCGCTGGGGATTCAACTGGCAGAGCGAAGGTGACCTCACCACCCAGGTGCGGGGCGGCGCGGGACTGTTCGTCGGCCAGCTTCCCTATGTCTGGCTCTCCAACGCCTTTCACAACGACGGCATGCGGTCGGTGACCTCGTCGTGCATCGGGCGCATCACCGACGATCCTCCGACGGGCAACACCGTGCCCCTCTTCGATCCGCTCGCCCCGCCGCTCAACGAATGCGAACGCGGCGACCTGGATGGGGGGCGCACCGTGACGGTCTTCGCCGACGACTTCAAATACCCGCAGGATCTGAAGTTCTCGGTCACCGTCGACCAGCAGCTCAATGAGGGGATCAGTGGTTCCATGGGACTCCTCTTCAATCGCGCCATCAACCAGGTGGCTCTGACGGAGCTGAATCTCGACGGAGCCTCGAACCTCGGACCCCTCGACGGCTACGGCGGATTCGAACGGCGCTACTTCGGCCGGCCCTCGCAGCGCGGCTTCGTGCCCAATCGCGAGCTGAACGAGTACCAGCAGGTGTTGGTGGCCTTCAACGAGAGCGAGGACTGGGCCTTTGCCCTCACCGCCGAACTCCGCGGCAATCTCACCGAGAGGCTCGCCTTCCAGACCGGCTATTCGTTCTCGAAGTCGTACGACCGCATGAGCCTGGTCGCCTCCGACATGATCTCGAACTACGGCTTCAACCCCACCAACTTCGATCCCAATCGCCCGCAGGTGACCACGTCGAACTTCGACCGTCCCCACAAAGTCGTCTTGTCGGTCTACGGCGCTCCGTTCCCGGGCCTCGACGACACGCAGCTGTCACTGCTCTACACGGGCCAATCGGGGCTGCCCTACTCATACGTCTACCGGGGTGATCTCAACGGCGACGGGTATCCCGGCTCCGGCCCCGCGTTCGACCGCACCAACGACCTCGTCTACGTGCCGGATCCGGTGACCGAACTGCCGTCGGGAGCCGCCACCTACCAATTGCTCGGCAGCGCGATCCGCAACGAGCAGTGTCTGGCCGACGCGCGCGGCAAGATCATGGGCCGCAACGCCTGCCGGGCGCCCTGGCAGAACCGGCTCGATCTGCGCGTCTCGCACACCTTCCACGCGCTGGGAGCCGAGATGCGGTTCGAGGGCGACATGATCAACCTCCTCAACCTGATCAACCACGACTGGGGCAACATCGAGTCGATTCGCCCGGTCGTCTCACTCCTGGAGCCCATTTCCAGGGCCGAGGTGAGGGCTCCGGCAATCGGCACACTGCGTTCGGACTGGGCCGGCGCCGTGCTCCCGTTCCGCGACGCGGACGGCAGCCTGCGCGCCTCGGAGCCCTGGTCGACCCTGACCCCCGACTCGCAGTGGCAGGCGCAATTCGGCCTGCGGGTCACGATGGGGGCGCAGCGGTAGGGGGTGTGGGCGGCCCAGCCACCGACATCCCCTAGTTCGCGCCCCACGGGGCCGGCGGCGTCGCAATCGGCTGGCTCAGATCGAACTC
>CBDUEZ010000436.1:0-2887 GCA_965366355.1 uncultured bacterium | reverse complement strand
CTGCAAGACGACGCCTCCGTGCCGTTCCTCCTCGACCGGGTCGAGGCGGAATCCGATCAGGCGGTGCTGCTCGTAGTGCTCCGGTCGCTGGGCCGCATCGGCAACGAGGCGGCGCTCCCCGCGCTGCAGAAGCGGGCCGCCGGATCGCGATTCGGTCGCGGCTCGACCGACCTGAGGGTCACCGCCGTCAAGGCGCTCGCCGCGCTGGATCGAGACGAGGCGTGGGAGATCATTCACACCCTCGTCGACGACCGCGATGAAGAGGTGCGAGGCGTCGCGAAGTTCCTGCTGCGAAGCCGCTGACCGAGGACCGGCGCCCTCAAGGAACGGGGCCCTCAAGGAATGGCGAGGATCCGCGACAACGCCGTCACGAACCGCACCGTTTCGCGCGCCATACGCACCGGATTCAACTTCGGCTCCTCGCGGGAGTGCGCGAAGAGAGGCGTGATCGTGGTGCGAGGCGGGGGCTGACCGTGGTGGAGACGGGTGGCGGTGAGCCGCTCCCCCCAACGCAGTGTCTCCGTATAGGGAATCAGGTCGTCGCCCAACCCGTGCAGGAGCTCGACGTGCTCGGGTGTGCGCCCCAGGCCCCGTAGGGGATCGATCAGTGGCGTCACCCGCCGGCCGGCCTCGGTCAAGCGTTGGGCCCAGAGCTCCGCTTCGTCCTGATCGCGCGTTTCCAACGACGTCAAGGAGACCGATGAATGCGGCGCGAAGCGCTCGAAGAGGTGCGCCTCGTCGGGACCCAGGCGGGCTCGGACCCGGTCCTTGATGGGATCGAACACCGGGTCCCATGCGGGGATCTGTTGCTCTCCCACCTCCTGGGCGAGTTCGAGCAGGGCGTCGCGGACCGCCTCGGCTCCCGAGTAGCCCGGCACATCCAGGAGAAAGTTGGCGGCCACGATCCAGCGGCCATACGGATCGGGCCGGCGCAGCGCCGACGAACCCTGCCATTCATGCACACCGGTGAAGAGAAAGCGCACCGCCCGTTCCAGGTCGCAATACCCGCCGAACCCCGCCACCCCGGCGATACGATCGACCAGTTGGGGGTCGCTCGCGGCCACGAGCCCCTGCGGGGCGCCGAACGAGAATCCCATGAGCCCCGTGCGCGCGGCGGAAATGCCCAACTCGTCTTCGAGAAGGGTCAGGCTCGCGAGCGCCGTCGGTAGCGTCTTCTCCGGTGCCAGAGAGAGCTCGATCCACTCGGGGACTTCCGGCACCACCACCAACGCGCCGCTCGAGGCGACCGCGCGGGCGAAGCGGAGCAGGCTCGGGTGGGCGCGGCCGGGGCGCGTGATGCCGTGGAGCACGAGCCAGGCATGATCGGGCAGGCCCTCGCCCGCCGGCGCGAAGATGGACGCAGGCAGCCGCCGGTCGCCGCGGTCGAACTCGAGCTCCCACTCCCGTCCGGCCCACCCTTCACGCCCCCATTGCCGCACGTAGCCAACGGTTCGGTGAAGCCGGGGGGGAACGAATGCGGGCACGGTGACCGGTCGCAAAAGAGTGGGGGGCCGACTTCCAAGCCGACCCCCCTCGACCCACCGAGTTCCGGTGGGGGATTGTACCGCTGGGCTCTAGTTGCCGCCCCGGCGCTGGATCGTCCCCCCCTCACCCGCCCGCTCTTTCAGCAGCGGGGTCAGTACGCTCGCGACCCCGGTGGGCACATTGCGGGTCTCCGTGGGCACCTCCCGCGCCTTGATCTCGCCGAACGAGGCGTCGGTCTCCTCGAATTTTGCTGTGACCCCCTCGGCTTCCACGTTGGCCTTGGTCGTGATGTTGACCACTCCGTTCCGGCCGCGCTCTCCGTAGATGGTCCGGGCCGCCTCACCCTTCACGATCTCGATGCGTCCTACGTCCAGGGTGCCCACGTCGCTCAGCCGTCCCTGATTCAATATGACGCCGTCGACCACAATGAGCGGCTCCCCCGGGGAGCCCTCGCCTTCTGCATCCGGGCTGCGGAGCCGAATGAGGCTGCCCGTCTCCGTGAGGCTACCCGTCGCCCCGCTCTGCGCTCTGAATTCGGCCGCGACCTCGGTTTCTGCCGGAGCGTCGACCTCGACCTCGACGGCGCTCGGGGCCGGGGTCTCACACGCCATGACCATGATGCCCAGGGCTGCTGCGCCCGTCAGGGCCACCCGTCGGCGGGTCCATGTAAATCCACGCATCGTCCTCAACCTCCTCTCCAGGGATGAACTCGACTCGACCAGGGCCACCGCACCACCACCGACCTCGGCGGCGCGCAGGCGGACCAGGACCAACACCCGGGCATACGCCGGGAACGCGACGCCCTCGCGAAGCAGGCGCCGATCACAATCCATCTCGACGGCGTCGCGCAGCCGCCGGAACTGCAGCCAGATCAGCGGATTCCACACACAGGCGGCCACCGCCATCAGCCCGAGGGCGAGCACCCGGCCGTCTCCCGCCGCTCGATGCGCCCGTTCGTGCGCCACGATGAGTTCGACCTCGCGGCGGGCCATCGACAGCACCCACTTCGGCAGAACCGTTCGGGGTCGGCGCAGGCCCACCAGGGCGGGGCCGAAGTTGTCGGAAAGAGCCACCTCTTCGCCCTCGACCTGCCCCTTCGGGAGCCGGTCGGTCCGGCGCTCGAGGCGCACGAGTCCGACACCCACGACGGTGGTGGCCACCAGTCCCAGAGCCCACCAGAGCCAGGGTAGGGCGGCCCTGGGCCGCACCATCTCGGCCCGTGCCCGGGTCCACACCCGCTGCCAGGCCGCGGGTGCCGCCACGGCGGCCGCATCGACCCCCGCCGCCGCCACCGCGGCGCCCGCCATGTCCGGCGTCGCGACCGAGCGGCTCGAGACCCGGGGGCCCCACAGCGGCGCCGTCGTACTCAGTGCCAGGGCCACGACCCACACCCACCGGGCGG
>CBDUEZ010000435.1:0-2906 GCA_965366355.1 uncultured bacterium | reverse complement strand
CTTCCTCGGACTGTACGCGCTGCAGCACCGGGGCCAGGAGGCGGCCGGAATGGTGGCCATCGACGACGACGGCAATGCCCGGGTCCACAAGGGACTGGGACTGGTGGCCGACGTCTTCGATGCCGCGGCTCTCAGCGGACTCCCGGGCAGTACCGCCCTCGGGCATGTGCGCTACTCCACCGCGGGCGGCGGCGGGGCGCGCAACGCCCAGCCGATCGCCGTGCGGTATTCGGAGGGGGAGCTCGCCGTCGCGCACAACGGCAACCTCACCAACGCGCACGACCTGCGCAGCTGGCTGGTGCGGGAGGGCGCGATCTTCCAGGGTACGAACGACTCCGAGGTGGTGGTGCACCTCGTCGCGCGATCCCGCCACGACTCCATCGACCTGCAGATCGACGATGCCCTGACGCATCTCGAGGGGGCCTTCAGCATGGTCCTCTCGGTCGGCAATACGCTGTACGCCGTGCGCGATCGGCGCGGATTCCGCCCGCTCGTGCTCGGCAAGAAGGACGGGGGCGTGGTCGTCGCGAGCGAGACCTGCGCGCTGGACATTCTCGGCGCGGAATACGTGCGCGACATCGAGCCGGGTGAGGTGCTGAAGATCCAGGGCTCCAAGATCACGAAGATGCGCCCGTTGGCCCCCGCTCCCCAACCCTCGCCCTGCATCTTTGAACTTGTCTACTTCGCGCGGCCCGATTCGCGCCTGTGGGGGGTCAGCGTCGACCGTGCCCGCCGCGCCTTCGGGCGGCAGCTGGCCATCGAACACCCCGTACCCGCCGATTGTGTGATCGCCGTGCCCGACTCGGCCAACTCGGCCGCGCTGGGCTACGCCGAGGCCAGCGGGATCCCGTATGAGTTGGGACTGCTGCGCAATCACTACGTGGGGCGCACATTCCTGAAGCCGTCGCAGGCCGACCGCGACTTCGGCGCCCGCATGAAGTACAATCCCGTGCGTGAGGTGCTCGACGGCAAGCGCGTGGTCGTCGTCGACGACTCGCTCGTGCGCGGAACGACCAGCCGCTCGCTCGTGAAGTTCATGAAACAGGCCGGAGCGAAGGAGGTGCACTTCCGCATCGCTTCGCCCCCCGTGAAGGCCCCGTGTTTCTACGGCATCGACATGCCCAGCCGGGAAGAATTGATCGGCTCGAGCCTGACCGTGCCCGAGATCACCGAGCAGCTCGGGGTCGATTCGCTCGGGTACCTCTCGCTCGAGGGCATGGAAGGCGCCGTCGCCGACGCCGGTCCGTTCTGCAACGCCTGCTTCTCGGGCAACTACCCCGCCCCGCTGATCGACGTCGAGAAGGGTTTCGTGCCCGGTAACGTCGGCCCGAGCTGCTGACGCGGACGCCCCCTTCTACCCTCTCTTCTGCCTTCGACCCTTCATCGATGACTGAAATCGTCACCCGGGAGCGGCTCCGCGCCCTGCCGAAGGCAGAGCTCCACGTGCACCTCGACGGATCCATCCGGCCCGAGACCATGCTCGAGCTCGCCGCCGAGAGTGGTGTCGCATTGCCCGCGAACGAGCCGGCCGCTCTCGCCGCCGCCATGCGGGCCGATGACTCCGCCGACCTCGACCAATACCTCGAGAAGTTCGCGACCACGCTCTCGGTGATGCAGACCGCGCCCCAGTTGGAGCGCATCGCCTACGAGCTGGCCATCGACCACGCCGCCGAGAACGTGAAGTGGGTCGAGGTGCGCTTCAGTCCGTATCTGAACACGCAGGGCGGGCTCTCGATGGACGAGGTCCTCGACGCGACCCTGGCCGGCCTGCGCCGGGCGGAGGCCGAGGTCGGTGTGCGGAGCGGCGTGATCGTCTGCGCGCTCCGGCACCTCGACCCCGACGTCTCGGTCGAGTTGGCCGAGTTGGCCATCGCCTACAAGGACCGCGGGGTGATCGCGGTCGATCTGGCGGCGGGCGAGGCCGGCAATCCGGCCTCGATGCACGCCCACGCCTTTCACATCGCCTCGAAGCACGACCTCTCGCGAACGGTGCACGCCGGCGAGGCCTTCGGGCCGGTCTCGATCCGTCAGGCGCTGCTCGACTGTGACGCGCACCGGATCGGCCACGGCACGCGGCTCCACGAGGACCCGTCACTCGAACGGTACGTGCGGGACCACCGCATTCCGCTCGAGATCTGCCTGACCTCGAATGTGCAGACGCGGGTCGCAAAGACCTTCGCCGAGCACCCGGTGCGGCGGTACTTCGACCACGGGTTGCAGCTGACGCTGTGCACCGACAACCGGCTGGTCTCGGGCACGACGCTGACCGAGGAGTACTGGCTGGCGCACGAGCACCTGGGGTTCACGTGGGACGAGCTGGTCTCCGTCGCGCGGATGGGGTTCGAGTCGGCGTTTCTGGGGTGGCCGGAGAAGGTGGAGCTTGTGGGGAAGTATTTCGGAGGGGGGCGGTAGCCACCCCCTCCGCGAGCCGCGCTTCGCTACCACGCCTGCGGCGTGGACCGTCTCTCGGAGGGGGTGGCTACCGCCTCCTCCGAAACGTCGTCGGTGGGGGGACCGGGGCGGTTTCCGCGCTGGTGCGCGGATCATTCCTTGGGGTCGGCCTGAGGCGGACCCATGCCTGGCGGGGAAATCCATCAAGGCCGCCTCGTCGAACCAGAACTCCCATGGGGGCGCCTCCCTCCATTCGGCCCGAACCTCGCCTCGGAGGTCTCCGGGGAGGCCCGTCTCGCAGGAAGGGAAGCTGTGGACGTCACGGGCTGAAACCTCACCCGCCCGAACAAGTCGCGAGAGTTCGCCGTATAGCCTACTGGTCAGCGCCAAGGCGCGGTCCGTGAGCGCGCCACTGGTGCGAGTCACGACGGCGCCAAGGAGCTCCGCGATCCTCAGCGGTGCCTCGCCACCGCCCATGGAGACCGCAATCTCAAGTGTTGAGACTAGGAATGGGA
>CBDUEZ010000434.1:0-2912 GCA_965366355.1 uncultured bacterium | reverse complement strand
CGCCGCCGCGCTCGGCATCCCCGCCGGCCGGATCGAGGCGGGCTGCCGTGCCGAAAAGGGCGGAATCGAGCCCGGGATCATGCACGCCGAAGCGGATGGCCTTGCGGCGAAGGATCCCGAGAGGGAGCGCGACGGAGGAAGCCACGACGAAGGCCACGAACGCGACCGCGAAGACGAGCCCCGGCCGGTAGGCCGTTGCGGCGAGCAGGAGCGCGAACGCCAGCGCGTAGATCCGCACGTCGTTGGCTGCGTCGAGCGACCGGAGCGACTCCGCCGCCAGCAGGAGGAGCAAGAGGTCGACGACCGGCATCACCACGTCGCTGTCGACGAGGAAGACGTAGACGATCGCACGAACGACCAGGACGATCGCCAATGGTCCCCACACCTTCTCGAGTCGCACCGACAACTCGGTGCTCGGTTGCCAGACGAGGGCGAGGAGGAGCGCCACCGTGGCCAGAGTCGCCGAGATCGGTTCGAACCCCGCGCCGACGGCGAAGGCGGCGAGTCCCGCGAGCCCCATCGCCACCGCGAAGCGCCGATGTGTTCGGGCGAGGGAAGTCATTCTCCCCCGCCCTCGACGGCCCTTTCCGGAACATGCACCTCGGCCCACCCTCCCGGCCGGGGGTTCATCGCAACCAAAACGCACTCGGCCGGATCGCCCTGGGGTGGCGCGAAGTCTGCCTGGGGCGAGAAATCGACCCTCGCCAGTCCGTCCAGGACGCGCTCGAGGTGCCCGACCCCGGCGTCGGGTGCGACGATCGAGTCTCCCGCCGCGAGCCCGTACCGAAGGCCCTGGGCCGATGCCTGAGCGCAGAGACTCGCGGCGATTTCCACGGCCGTCTCAGCCCTCTCTCCGGGTTCACCCCGGAGATCGAGGCAGACCCACAACGTCTCTGAGACCTCCCGGTCGTATTCCCGGACGACCGGCACCGCGCGGCGAGCCGTGCTCCGCCAGTGGATGTCTCGCGCGTCGTCGCCCCAGCGGTAGTCGCGCAGTCCCCGGAACTCGCCCCGGGGGCCCGCATGGCGGGAATCGGAGGCGGCGCGTGAGATGCCGCGACCCGGGCCGGGTCGCGGAGGGCCGACGGGGTGGTCGGTGCGGGGCCAGATCACGATCTCGCCGGGCGCTGGAATGTCGCGCTCCTTACGGAAGAACCCGAAGGGAAAGGTCGTCGAGAGTGTGATCGCTTCGAGGGGGTAGATCCCGCGACGCACGAAGGTGTTGCCCGACCGGGTCGTCGCCGACTCGTCGGCCTGGAGACGCGCCACGAAGGCGATCCCCGGCAGCCCCCTCTCGTGAACCTCCAGGGCCAGAGATGTGGTGCGCGTCTTTCGATTTCGAATCGAGTAGCCCAGCACGACCTCCTGGCCCACCGAGACACCACGCGGAACGTGCCGTTCCACCTCGATTCCGCGTATGGTCTGCTCCGAGACCCAACCACTCACGGCCGTGGCCCCCAACATCGCCCCGAGCAGGAGGTAGAGCAGGTTGTTGCCGGTGTTGACCGCCGCAAAGCCGACCGCCATCGCCCCCAACACGAACACCACGCCGGCGGTCGTGAATCGAATTCGCCGCCAGGACGCCGCGCGCGCTGCGGCAACCAGGCGGTGCGGCAGCGAGTTCGACGCGGGCGGCGGGGTCAAACGGGGACCTCCACCTCGTCGAGTAGGGCCGCGAGAAGCGCCGCGGATTGCGCGTGGGCGTCGAGGGTGGCCGCGTTCATTCCGGCGGGGAGCAGGCGATGCGCGAGGCAGGGCACCACGACGTCGCGAATGTCGTCCGGAGCGAGATAATCTCGACCCCGGGTCATCGCGTACGCTCGCGCCGCCCGGAAGAGTGCCACCGAGCCGCGGGGGCTGACCCCCAGGGTGAAGGCGGCCGATTCCCGCGTGCGTCGCACGATCTCCATCAGGTAGTCGATGAGCGACGGCTCGGCGTGGATCGAGTCGACCGCGTCCTGGAGCCGAGTCACGTCGGCAGCGTCGAACACGGGTCGAATTCGATGGAACGCGGCGCCGACCGTCCCCGACTCGAGAAGGATCTTTCGCTCCGCTTCGGCCTCGGGGTATCCGATCGTCAACCGCATCAGGAACCGGTCGAGTTGGCTCTCGGGCAGTGGGTACGTGCCGTAGTGCTCGAGGGGGTTCTGCGTCGCCAGAACGACGAAAGGGCGGGGAAGCTCCGAGGTACGGTCGTCGATGGTGACGGTACCCTCCTGCATGGCTTGCAGCAGGCCGCTCTGAGTGCGGGGTGGGGCGCGGTTGATCTCGTCCGCCAGGAGAACATGCGTGAAGATCGGTCCCTCGCGGATCTGGAATTCACCCGTGCTGGGATTGTAGATCGAGACTCCGAGCACGTCGGACGGTAGAAGGTCGGAGGTGAACTGCACGCGTCGAAACGAAAGGCCCAGCGCATGAGCGAGCGCATGGGCCAATGTCGTCTTACCGACGCCCGGCACGTCCTCGAAGAGAATGTGGCCGCGAGCCAACAGTGCGGCCAGAGCGAGTCGCACGACCGACGTCTTGCCATGGAAGACGGTTTCGACCTCGTCGACGAGGCGGTCGAGGAGGTCGAGGCGCGGGCGTGTGTCGGTAGGTGCCAGGGACTCCGTCATCGGCTGGATTCGAACCCCGAATCATGAGAGCTTGTTGGAAGAGCCCCTAATAACCCCGGGCAACGCTCGAAGGGTCCGGGTTCGACCCCGATTTCGTTGACACCCTTCGCGGGTCCGTCTACAATGCTCGGGCTTTTGCCGGCGCGGCTTCACGCACGCTCGCGCGGGGGTTCGAAGAGTCGTTTCAATTCACCTGCCGACAACACGGTTCAGGGCATATGCAGAGGCAATGGATCATCGGGGCGGTCGCCCTTCTCGCCACAGCTGGCAGCCTGGCTTTCGTCTCGGCGCAGGACC
>CBDUEZ010000433.1:0-2941 GCA_965366355.1 uncultured bacterium | reverse complement strand
CTGACGAGCCGCAACAACGGAGGCTCGGCCCGGGTGCCCCTCGCCGGGATCCCTGTGAAGGCGCTCGACGACTATCTGCCACGGCTCGTGATGGCGGGGCGGCGGGTTGCGATCTGCGAGCAGGTCGAGGACCCCGCAGAAGCCAAGGGGATCGTGCGCCGCGAGGTGACCGAGACGATCACGCCCGGAACGGTCCTTCACGACACGCTGCTATCGGATCGTCGCAACACCTTTCTCGTCGCGGTGACCCCGATGCGGGGCGGTGCCCGGGGGATCGCGGCCCTCGACCTGTCGACGGGTGAATTGACGGTGCAGCAGGTGTCGGAGGCGACGCTCGCTCACGAGCTCGGGCGGCTCGAGCCGTCGGAAGTGCTGGCCTCGCGCACCGATGACGAGGGGCTCTCGGGTGCCATCCAGGGCGTTGCACACTCCCCCGCGCTGACGCAGCGGGATCCCTGGCTGTTCGACCCCGAACTCGCCCGCGAGGAACTCACGCGCCGGTATCGCGTGCAGAGCCTGGAGGGATTCGGTTTCGAGAGCGGCGATGGCCTCCTGGTTCAGGCCGCGGGGGCGTTGATCGCGTATGTACACGAGATCCGGCCCGGCGGAGTGGCCCACCTGCGAGCCCCGAGGGTGCTTCGGCCCGGCGCGTCGATGATTCTCGACGAGATGACGCGTCGCAACCTTGAATTGGTTGAGCCGCTGCGCGCCGGCGAGGCCGGCGGAACCCTTTTGGAGGTGCTCGACGAGCCGGTGACCGCGATGGGCGGGCGCCTGCTGAGACAGTGGGTGCTGCGCCCGCTGGTCGATGCGCCGGCCATCTGGGCCCGCCAGGAATCGGTTGCCGAATTGGTCGCCGACGGTGCCCTGCGGAGGGCACTCAGGGCCGCGCTGCGCCCGGTCAGCGATCTCGAGCGCGTGGCGGGAAAACTGGGCACGGGACGCGTAACGCCTCGGGACCTCGCCGGTCTCGCTCGCTCGCTCGGCTGTCTCCCGACGGTCCGCGATGCGGCTGCGCACGCGGCCTCCGAACTCCTGAAGCGGGTCGGCAGCGAGCTCGACCCTCTCGATGACGTCGCCCAGTTGCTGGCGACGTCGCTCGCCGACGACGTGCCCGCGACCCTGCAGAGCGGGGGTGTGATTCGAACAGGCTACAACGAAGAGCTCGACGAGTTGCGCGGCGTGCGAGATGGGGCGGTCGACTTCATCGCGTCGCTCCAGGTGAGGGAGCGCGAGCAGACCGGGATCACCTCGCTCAAGGTCGGATTCAACAAGGTGTTCGGGTACTACCTCGAGGTCACCCGAGCCAACGTCGATCGGGTGCCCGAGTCGTATGTGCGCAAACAGACCCTCGCGAACGCCGAGCGATATTTCACCCCCGAGTTGAAGGAGTGGGAGCAGCGGGTCTTCGGTGCGGAGGATCGGATCGGCACTCTCGAGGCGGAGCTCTTCAGCGGAGTTCGATCCCGAGTGGCCGACGAGGTCGCCCGCCTGCAGGACACCGCCGCCGGAGTCGCCATGCTAGACGTGCTCGCCGCGCTGGCCGAGGTGGCCGTGGCGCGATCGTATGTTCGGCCCGAGGTCCACACCGGGTACGATCTGCAGATCACGGCGGGACGGCACCCGGTCGTCGAGACGCGCATGCCCAGGGAAGAGTTCATTCCCAACGACCTCGCGCTCGACGACGACGGCTTTCTCGTCGTGCTCACGGGCCCGAACATGGCCGGGAAAAGCACGGTGCTGCGACAGGTCGGGTTGATCCAGCTCCTCGCCCAGATGGGAAGCTTCGTGCCGGCCGACTCCGCTCGGATCCCCCTGGCGGACCGTCTGTTCACGCGTGTCGGGGCGTCCGACAACCTCGTGCGTGGCCAGTCGACGTTCATGGTGGAGATGAATGAGACGGCCGCGATCCTCCATGGGGCGACCCGGCGTTCCCTCGTGCTTCTCGACGAGATCGGTCGGGGGACAAGCACCTACGACGGGGTCTCGATCGCGTGGGCGGTGACGGAGCACATCCATGAAGTCCTGGGGTGCAAGGCCGTGTTCGCGACCCACTATCACGAGCTCACCCAGTTGGGCGATCTGCTCCCAGGTGTGCGGAATCTCAACGTGTCGGTCCGCGAGGTCGGCGAAGACATCGTCTTTCTTCGGCGCCTCGAAGTGGGCGGCGCAGACCGCTCGTACGGAATCCAGGTCGCCCGCCTGGCGGGGGTCCCCGACGGGGTGATCGCGCGTGCGCGGGAACTTCTCGTCGAGTTGGAGGGAACACATTCTGGGGGTGGAGAGGGGTTGGGACGTCGCGGACGGCTGCGTCCCGCGTCTGAGCCGCCCCCGGATCAACTGTCGTTCTTCCAGATGCCAATGGACCATCCCGTGGTCGACACACTCAAAAAACTCGACGTGAATCGGATCACTCCGATGGAGGCTTTGCGACTCCTGGACGAACTCGCCGAACGTGCCCGAGGCGGGGCGTCCGAATGATGCGGCGGGTCGTAACGCTGGCGTATCTGGCCCCCCTCCTCGCCGGATGCACGGGCGATCAGGAGATCGAGCGGCCGACGCCGCTCTTCAACGAAGTGCCGATCGAGTATCCACTCGCGATGTGGGACCAGGACATCGAAGGCCAGACCCTTCTTCGCGTGCGGGTTACCGAAATGGGACGTGTCGACGAGGTGCAGGTCATGCAGACGAGCGGGCACCAGGCCCTCGACTCTGCCGCGGTACGAGGCGCTCGCGGCTTGCGGTTTCAACCCGCCCGACGAAACGGCCGGCGAATCGAGGTCTGGGCACAGGTGCCCGTGGAGTTCTCGAAGCTGGCCCGACCCGGCGGGGGCGGTGACGGAGTCTGACCCCGTAGACGATTCGGCCTCCTCGGCGTCGTCCCTCCCGGCCCGTGTGGCGGGGTGGGGCGTTCTGTTGGCACTCGGCGCCCTCTATCTCT
>CBDUEZ010000432.1:0-2980 GCA_965366355.1 uncultured bacterium | reverse complement strand
GGGGGACGGCCCCGCCGGGCCTCTCTTGCCTGCGGCGGCCCTCCGCTATATTTGACGAATGGACCCTTTTGTTCGTCGCTCCCGTCGCTCTCTCTCGGCGCGGGGTGAACCGCGTCGCAGCCGTTCATTTCTGGTGGCCGTCGCGGCCTTGGCTCTTGTAGGCGGCACACCGCCGCTCGCCGGCCAGCAGTTCGACGACGATGTCGTTCGCGATCGCGTCGAGGCCTACCGGGCATCGGGAATCTCCGCAGCGGGTGGTGAGTCGGTTCGCGCCCGCACGGCGCTCCCCGACTTCTATCTCGCTCGCGACTTCGCGCCGGTCTGGATCGACCCGTCGGGAGGCTGGCTGCCCCTGGGTGACACCGCGCTCGCCCTATTGCGCGACGCCTCGTCCCACGGACTCGAGCCGGACGACTACCATGTGGCCGTCCTCGACGGCCTCGTCGCCCGCATCCGCGACGGGAGCGCGGCGGCCATCGACCGTCTCGATGCCGAGATTCTGCTGACCGACGGCCTGCTCCTCTACGGGTCCCATCTGCTTCTGGGGCGGGTCGATCCCCTTCGCGTGGAAGCCGAGTGGATCGCGAACCGGCGCCAGGCCCGCCTCGACGAACGGCTCCTGGAAGCGCTTCAGGGTCGCCGACTTCGGGAGTACGTCACCACGCTCGCCCCGTCGCAGCCGGAGTACGCCCGCCTGCGCCGTGGATTGGCGACGCTCCGGGCTGCGGAGCGCGAGGGTGGTTGGAGCGCGATCGGAGACGGTCCCACCTTCCGCGTAGACTCGGTCGACGCCCGCGTGCCGGCCCTGCGCCGCCGCCTGATGCTGTCGACCGACTCGCTCGAGAGGCGGCTGGCGGCCGAAGGAGACGGCTCACCCATGTTCGACGCGGCCCTGGAGCGGGCGGTGCAGAGCTTCCAGGCCCGGCACGGCCTCGAGGCCGACGGCGTGGTCGGCGCTCAGACCCGGGCGGCCATGGACGTCCCCGTGGCGGAGCGCATGGCCCAGATCGTCGTCAATCTCGAGCGTTGGCGCTGGCTCCCGACCGAACTCGGGAGCCGACACATTCGGGTCAACATCGCGGCCTACGAAACCGAGGTATGGGACGGCGGGTCGGTCGCCATGCGCATGCGCTCCATCGTGGGTCGCCAGTACCGCATGACGCCGAGTTTCAATGCGCAAATGCGCTATCTCGTGCTGGCCCCGTATTGGCACGTGCCTCCCACGATCGCGGCCGTCGACAAGTTCCCGCTGATCCAGAAGGATCCGGGGTATGTGGCGGCTTCCCGCATGACCCTCTTCGAGGCTGCGACCAACACACCCGTCGATGCGACGACCGTCGACTGGTCTGCGATGACCGGTGCGAGTTTCAACCGCACATACCGGCTGCGGCAGGATCCAGGGCCGGCCAACGCGCTGGGCAATGTGAAGTTCATGTTTCCCAACCGGCACAACGTCTATCTCCACGATACGCCCCAACGGGAGCTGTTCTCTCGCGTCGCCCGGGACTTCAGTTCTGGCTGCATTCGGCTGGAGAAACCCCTCGAGCTTGCCGACTACCTGTTGGGCGACCAGACCGACTGGAATCCGGCCCGGATTCGGAGGGTGGTGGCCGATGGTCGGGAGCAGAGCGTGAACCTTTCGGCCCCGGTTGCGGTCTATCTCTTGTACTTCACCGCCTTCGTCGACGAAGAGGGCACCGTTCATCTGCGTCCCGATATCTATGGGCGCGATGTGGCGGTGCGTGCGGCCCTCTCCGGGGCGCCTCCCGAAGCCTGACGAAGCAAGCTCAATCTCCACACGGAGTCTCTATGAGCGGAGCTTTTGTTGGGCTCCTGACCGCCCTGTTCCTATTGGATCCCGGAGCCGCGGGCACGGCTGGAACTTCACCGACCCTGCTCCACGATCCGGATCTCGAGGTTCCGCGCGGGCGCGTTCGCGCGGATCACGCCTTCGAGCCGGGGCGCGCCGCGTTCGCCCTTCAGGTCGATGGCGAGCCGTCGCTCTTTCGGATCCGTCCCGTTCTGGTATTGCCCGGAACGTCCGTCACCTTCGAGGCCGCTCCCGATGTGGTGTTGCGCTACGGAGCGGGGTCGGCCCGGGTGCGGTCGCCAGGTCGTTGGGCGTGGCAGGCGCCGGCTCAACCCGGCTTCGTACCGCTGCGGTTCGAAGCGCCTTCCGGAGACGAGATCGAGGTGGTCGTGGTGGTGCTCCACCCGGCAGAGCGGGCCCAGAGTGGAGTGTTGGGCGGGTACCGCATCGGCAGCTACCGACCCGAGCCTCTGAGAGGACTGCCGCAGTTTCTGCCTCCGCCCGGCTTCGTGGAGGTGGCGGAGGCCGATGAAGACATTCGTATCTCGCCCCACTTCACGCTCGGCGAGATCCTGTGCAAACAACCCGGCGCGCCGCGCTTCGCCACCTTCACCGGAGCGCTCCTGAACAAACTCGAGATCGTGCTCGAAGAGGTGAACGCTCGAGGCTTCGACGTGGGCACGCTCACGATCATGTCGGGGTTTCGCACACCGTGGTACAACCGCTCGATCGGCAACACGACCGACTATTCCAGGCATCTGTGGGGGGACGCCGCCGATGTCTACGTCGACCGGGATGGCGACGGCGACATGGACGATCTCGATGGCGACGGGCGTAGCACCCTGCTCGATGCGCACGTGCTCGCCGGTATCGTCGACGACCTGGGGGTGCGGGCCGACGACGCGTTCACGCTCGGCGGCATGAGCGTCTACCGTCGCAACGCGGCCCACGGGCCGTTCGTGCATATCGATGCCCGGGGGTCCCGCGCGCGCTGGTAGAGGCGGCCGAGGCGGCGGGTTCACGTGGCCGTTCGTGATGGCCGTTCGGGCGGCGATTGACAGATGCGGTGCACCAGGCCAAGATGCGGTTGAGAATCATTCTCATCTGTCATTGACTCTGGTGCCCGTGCGCATGCCCTTTCGAAAGATCTTCTTCTGGTCGCATCTCGTG
>CBDUEZ010000431.1:0-2986 GCA_965366355.1 uncultured bacterium | reverse complement strand
GCGGCGCGATCCACGAGGTCGCCGATTCGATTCGCGCCGTCGAGAAGGGAGTACTCGGAATGGGTGTGGAGATGTACGAACGACACGGGCGGCGTTGTGGAGGCGAGCGGCGGGTACCGACGGTGGCCTCTACTCTAGAGTGCCCGAGCGGTGGGGCCAAATCCACATGGTGTTCCCCTCGGAGGAATGCGGTATCTTGCTGGCGATGGGCGGCGGCGGGGGAGGGGACAACACTCCCGGGGGTGCGGCTGTCCTGTTGGTGACCCACCCATACCGACCCTCTCGTTTCCCACCGCTCCGGACTCGAATGTCTCGTCCAGCGTCTGTATTCCCGCCCCTGGCGGCGGCTCTCCTGTTGTTGGCCCTCAACGTCGGCGGCTTGACGGCGCAGTCTCGCACGACCTCGGCGATTCGCGGGACGGTCGTGCAGGGGAATGGTGCCCCGGTCGCGTTCGCCACCGTCACGATTCTGCAGACCGAGACAGGGGCCGAGCGGCGCACCTCGACCACGCCCGAGGGCCGTTTCCTGCTGCAGCTGCTTCAGCCCGGTGGGCCCTACGTGCTCACGATCGAGGCGCTGGGGTTTGCCGAAATCGTGCGCGAGGGAATCCAATTGCAGGTTGGAGAAACGCTCACGTTCGAATTCACGGCCAACGAGCAGGCGATCGACCTGGAGGGAATCGAGGTCAATGCGGCGCGGGGTGAGATCTTCACTCCCGACCAGGTCGGGCCGGCCACTCGCCTCGATGAACGCACGGTCGAGGCGATTCCGATCATGTCACGCAACATCATGGAGCTCGCAGTTCTCTCTCCGCTGGTCAAAACGACCGAGGGGGGCGGGTTCTCGATCGCGGGGCAGAACGATCGATACAACTCGATCCTCATCGACGGGTTGCTGAACAAAGACCTCTTCGGCCTGACGTCGGGCGGCGTACCCGGGGCGCAGGCGGGAGCGAAGTTGATTCCGCTCGACGCCGTCGCGCAGTACGAAGTGCTGGTGGCTCCCTTCGATGTGAGACTGTCGGGATTCACGGGGGGCGTACTCAACGCCATCACCAAGAATGGCACCAACGAGTGGCACTCCCGATTTTTCGCGGTGAACCGCACGGAGGCCCTGATCGGTGACCTCAATCTTCCGACGGGACCGGTCGAAGCCTCGGGTGTCGAGCGAAATCTCTTCGGGGCGTCGGTGGGCGGTCCGATTCTGCGCGACCGCCTGCACTTCTTCGTCTCCGGAGAATTCGAACAGCGCAAGCAGCCGCCCGTGGGCTACAATCTGGGTCGCGACGACCCGTTGTTGGTGCGCATTTCTCCCGAGGCGGTGGCCGACGTTCGCTCCATCTTCGACAGCCGCTGGGGGGCCGAGGCCGGCGACGCCGGGCCGTACTCGCTTTCGCTGGGACTCGCGAACGTGTTCGGTCGACTCGACTGGAACTTCGGGAACGGGAGCCGCCTGACCGTGCGCAACATCTTCGCCCGCGCCCGGAACGACGAAAGCCCGAATCGGGCCGCCTTCGAGCCCTATGAGCTGTCGTCGAATGCGGTCTTCCGCGAAGCGACCAACAACACCACCACGGTACAGCTGTTCTCGCCTGTCGGGGATCGGGCCAGCAACGAGTTCAACCTGAGCGTTCAGAAGTCGAGCGACGGCACAGAGCCGGCGGTCGACTATCCGCAGGTCGAGATCGATGTGGTGAGCTCGATCGCGGGCGGCGGGTACCAACGGCCGCTCCGCGTAGGCTCGCAGTTCTTCGCACAAGACAACGACCTCGACCAGACGACGGTCCGGTTCACCAACTCACTGAATTGGTCGCCGGCTCGCAGCAACTACACCTTCGGCGTGACCGGGGCCTTTCACGACATTCAGCACCGCTACCTGCCGGGGGCCCTGGGCGACTACTACTACGCCTCGGCCAACGATCTGGCGAACAACGCCCCACAGCGGTATCAGAGAACCATTCTCCTGGATGGTCAATCGCCCGACGTCGGGATCCGGGTGACGGAGTGGGGGGCGTTCGTTCAGAACCAGATCGACTCCGGGAAGGGACTCACGATGCACTTCGGTCTTCGCGCCGACGCGCCGTTCGTTCTCGACTCGCCCGAGGAGAATCCCGAGGTGCTCCAGGAGTTTGGGCACAGCACGGCGAACGTGCCCTCCGGTCAGATCCTGTTGTCTCCCCGCTGGGGATTCAACTGGCAGAGCGAGGGCGCGCGCACGACGCAGGTGCGAGGCGGGGCGGGCATGTTCGTGGGGCAGCTACCCTACGTCTGGTTGTCGAATGCCTTCCACAACAACGGGCTCCGTTCGGTCACCGCGGTCTGCAATGGACGAGTGACCGATGATCCTCAACCGGGCTCGGCCGTGCCCTCGCTCGACCTCGGTGCGCCGCCGATCACGGGATGCCTGCGCTCGCCCTTCCAGGAACTCCGCACGGTCACGGTCTTCGAAGACGGCTTCAAGTACCCGCAGGACCTGAAGTTCTCGATGGGTGTCGACCAGGAGCTGTCGGACGACGTGAGCGCTTCGTTCGGGTTCCTCTACAACCGTGCGATCAATCAAATTGCACTGCGGGAACTCAATCTCGATGGCCCGAGCAACACCGGGCCCCTCGACGGCTACGGCAACTTCGAGCGCAAATATTTCGGTCGTCAGGCGCCCCGCGGGTTCGTTCCGAATCGCGAACTCCCGGGATACGAACAGGTGCTCCTGGCCACCAACGAGTCCGACGACTGGGCGTTTGCGTTCACGGCCGAGATGAGAGGAAATCTGACCGAGCGGCTCGCCTTCCAGACGGGCTACTCGTATGCGAAGTCGTACGACCGCATGAGCCTCGTGTCGGCCGACATGATCTCGAACTACGGCTTCACGCCGACCAACTTCGATCCCAACTCTCCGCAGATCATCACCTCGAACTTCGATCGACCCCACAAAGTCGTGTTGTCGATCTACGGGGCTCCCTTCCCCGGCCTCGACGACACCCAGGTG
>CBDUEZ010000430.1:0-3068 GCA_965366355.1 uncultured bacterium | reverse complement strand
GCCCAGGATGCGAACGAAGGCGCCGAACTTCTCGGCCTTCTCTTTCGCGCTCGCCTCGTAGCTGTCGCCCCCTTCCTGCACCATCACCTGCAGGTCGGCCACGATTCCGCGCAGAATCGAGAGGCTGAGGGACTGCTCCTGACCAAACTGTGAATACTGCCACGAATTGAAGTAGATGGTGTGGCACCGGGTTTCCCGACCCTTCACCTTCGAAAACTTGTCGATCAGCATCTTCAGGAAGCTGGTCTTGCCGATGCCCCAGTCCCCCTGAATACCGATCGTGAGCGGGGTCTCACAGCCCTTGATGAAACGATGCATTGCGTCGACGTAGGAGCCGATGCCCAGGCAGTCATCGTCGAATGCTTCGATGGGTGCGTCGATCAGCGTGAACTTGGCCATCAGAAGTGGTCTCTCCAGCTGGGGGTGTGTCCGGGCGGCCCGTGCCAGTCGGTCAGGCCGAGCCAATGCCAGCCCGGCATCGGAGGGGGTGCAGACCCGGCATGGCGCTGCGGGCCGGAATGGTCGCTGTAACTCCCCCTCGCGTAGTCGAACCATCGCCCTTGGGCGTCGGCCACACGGAAGCCACCGGCGGCCGGAACGAGCCGGAGCTTCCGCTCGACCACGGAGAGAAAATCGGGCCCGAGAAGAAGGCGAACATCTCTCAGCGAGATTTCGTTCAAGAGCGCGTGGTCGGGCCAATCGCCGAAACGCTCGTGGAAACTCTCCACGGCCGTGGCAAGCCGCACGAGGTTCTTGTCGATCCCGTTGGGCATGGGACTCCATTCATGGTCGGGGGGCGAAAAATCCAACTCGACCGCACCGATATCCGACCGGTGTCAACGAGCCGTCGCGGCGGCGTCAAACCGGGTTAGAACGGGGGGTTGGTGGAAGCCACGAGCCTTCATCGTTTGACGATCCCCGACTCCCGGCCCATCGTCGGGGAATGAACCGACGAGACTTCATTCTGGCCGGCGCGGGTGCGGTCACGACCCTCGCGCTGGGATCGTGTGCGGGCGAAGAACCGGCCCCCATGACGTTCGACACGGCTGACGTCGATCCCGCGGCGCCGAAGATCCTGATCGCGGGCGGGGGGTTTCGGACCACCTTTATCGCCTACATGGCCGCGCTCACGGGCAAGCCGCGTCCCCGACTCTGCTACCTCCCCACCGCGGCCGCCGACCGACCGTCATCGATCGACAATTGGTATGCGTACTGCTCGGTTCTGGAGGTCGACGCCTTCCATCAGGAAGCGTTCATCAGCTCCTACTCGATGGACCGTTCCTGGAGCGAGGTCCTGCTCTCGATGGACGGCATCGTCGCATCGGGCGGCAACACGCTGAACCAGCAGGCGATCTGGCGCGCCCAGGGCATCGATGAGGTCCTGCGCGAGGCGTGGGACCGCGGCATCGTGCTGGGGGGCGCCAGCGCGGGGTCCCTCTGCTGGTTCGAAGAGGGAACGACCGACTCGCGCCCTCAGGAACTCTCTGTGGTGGAGGGACTCGGGTTCATTCCGGGAAGCCACTCCCCCCACTATGACGCGGAGGAGCAGCGACGCCCCGCGTATCATTCCATGATCGCCTCGGGCGCGATGAAACCCGGCTGGGCGTGTGACAACGACGCCGGCATCTACTTCGAAGCGACGGAACCCAAACGATTCGTCACCACGCGGGAAGGGGCCGGCGTGTATTACGTCGACCTGATCGACGGCGAGGTCGTCGAGACCCCTCACCCGCCCGATCTGATCGGGTAGGCGCCTCACCCACCCACCACGAACGGCGCCCGCGCATCACCGTCGTAGTTCGTGAGGTTCTCGGGCTTGTCCCAGCGGCCGCGGCCCTGGATGAAGAGTTCCTCGGAGCCCGTGCGCCAGCTGCGGTACAAGACGTGATCGTTCGACGCCCAGTGGCAGTAGTCGTCGCGACCGGCCACGGTGAGGGACCGGGGGGCGCCGCGTCCGTCGACTCGCGCGATCATGATCTCCGACTCCCAGTGGCCGTGTTGTTTCGAGGTCCAGCAGAGGTAGCGCTCGTCGGGCGACAGGTCGGGGGCCGACTGATTCCACTCGGTCGGGAACCGCGCCACGAGCTCACCGGTCGCATTGTTCAGCACCATGATCTGCTCCGGATCGCCCTCCGTGGCCGAGCCGGCCATGAAGACGGTCCACCGGCGACCGACCACCGGGTAGCGCGCCATGCGGGCGTCTCGCGTGAGGCGCGTCGTGGCGCCGCTCGCGATCTCGGTGCGGTACAGATCGCCGCCGCCGGTCTCGTCGCTCGCGTAGACCACGGCGTCGCCGTCGGGAGTGAAGCGGGCGTCCCATAGATTGGCCTCGGGGCGACCGATCGAGCGCGCCTCGCCCGTGGCGACATCGACCACGACCACGTCCCAGTCGAAGGGCGGATCTCGACGAAGCTCGGCCACCCCGGGGATCGGTCCCTCGTCGGGCAGCTCTTCGAGGGTCGGATCGGTCGCCCGAATGCGCTCCGGCCGCTCCACCCCCAGCAGCACGGTGCGCTTGTCGGCGCTCAACATGCCGTCCTGAACGCCCGCGCTCCGGAAGGGCGGACGGCTGCCGATGCGGGCGGCGCGGTAGACGACCCGCGTGTGCCCGCCGGTCTCGAGTTCGAGCCGCATCTCCGGGTCGTCGTAGCCACGCACCACCAGGACGGAGTCTCCACCCAGCGGAATGATCGGACAGCCCGGTTCCTTCAGCACCCCATTCACCGATCGCTCCGGAAGCTCCACCACGAACCCGTAGCGCGTCTCCCGCTCCATGCAGAACCAGATCGACACATCGGCCATCGGCGCGGGCTGGAAAAATCCGATCAAGGCGACCGCCAGCATCGCTGCGGCGCCGAGCCCGATCGCGGTACGCAGTCCGCGGCGGGAATCGAGCGGCGAGGTCGGGGGCTCGGGCGGCGGCGCGGGGGGCGGCCGTTCGGCGGGCTGCGGCGGGGGGGCCGGCGATGCGGGGGGCTGCGACGGGGGTGCCTGCGTCGCGGGAGCCGGCGACGGAGCCGGCGATGCGGGGGGCTCCGGCGTGGTGCGCCGCGCCCGCTTCAGGAGTC
>CBDUEZ010000429.1:0-3070 GCA_965366355.1 uncultured bacterium | reverse complement strand
GCCACCTTGCGTGACCCCTTGTTTTTAGGTCGCGGCTTCGGCAGCAGCCGCCGCCTCGGCTTCAGCAGCGGCAGCAGCCTCGGCATCGGCCTTCGCTTTCGCGGCCGCCTCGGCCTTCGCTGCGGCCTCCGCTTCCTCGCGGGCCTTCTTCTCGGCGGCTCGGCGGGCCACGACGGCCTCCTGAGCGCGAGCCTTCTCGGCCTCGACGTCGACCTCGCCCAGGGCGACGGTATCATCGCCCCCGGTGCGGGCCTTCGTGATCAGCGTCTTCACGGTGTTCGACGGGGCGGCACCCTGGTCGAGCCAGAAGTCGATCCGCTCGAGGTCGAGCACCAGGCGAGCAGGATTCGTGAGGGGCTTGTAGTAGCCCAGGCTCTCGACGAAACGTCCGTCGCGCGGGGAGCGGGAATCGGCAACGACCACCCTGTAGTGGGGCGCCTTCTTCCGGCCCATCCTCTTGAGTCGAATACGTGCAGCCATCTCTCGTACGGTTGTGGCCCCCGCGGCGAACTCTCGCGAAGAAGAGTGCCGTTCAGGGCGAAGTTTCGGAAGGTAGAGCCTTTTAACGTATTCCGGCGATCCATCGGGCACAAGGCTCCCGAGCAACCGGCCGCACGGCGAACGGAGCCACTACCGCGCACCCGGGTTGCCGAGGCCGGTTTCCTCGACCAGAATCGATGATCCCACACCCGGAACCCGCATGCCCCACTCCGTCGCCCCGCCCGACCTCAACGCCGACCTTCGTGAGCTGGTCGAATCCAATCCCGGTCAGGCGACCTTCGACGAATACCGACTCCTGCGCGATACCATTCAGGCCGTGGCCCCTTGTAATCTGCTCGTCTTCGGCGTCGGGAAGGATTCCAGGTTCTGGCTCGAGGCGAATGAGGGGGGGACCACCGTGTTCATCGAACATGAGCCGGAATGGATTCGCATGACCCGGGAGCTCGTGCCGGGGATCGACATCGTGCAGGTATCGTACGACACGCGCCGTCCCCAGTGGAAGAGCCTCATGGAGCGGCGCGACCGCCTGTTCATGACCGACTTGCCCAACCGTGTGCTCGATGAGAACTGGGACGTGCTTTTCGTCGACTCGCCGCAGGGAGGGAGCCGCAAGCGGCCCGGTCGCATGAAGAGCATCTATACCGCCTCGGTGTTGGCGCGCCGATCGACCGATGTGAGCGTGCTCGTGCACGATTGTCACCGGCCCGTGGAATCGGCCTACGCCAATCGTTATCTCGGCCCGGAGCGCATGGTGGAGCAGGTCGACTCGCTGCGACACTTTCGCTTGCGCCCCACTATCGACCCGGCGTCCTGACACGTCTGACACACGCAGCAGCTCCAGCAGGAGGGGGCGGTCGAGGCCGGCCTGCGGACCCTGTGGCAGGCCGTCTGCGGGCGGCCGGTCATTCCTCTGGGGGCAGGATCCTGATCTGAAGCGGGACCACCACCTCGCCCCACTGCATGTGGAGCACGGCCTCGGGGCCGACCACCTGCGGGAAACTGATCTGCAGATTCTCCACGTGGGGCCCGGATAGGGGACGCACCTCGAGGCGAAGCAGGTCGTCACCCTCGGGATAGGGTGAATGAAACACCCGGGCGGCCCTGGAGATGATCACCGTCCACGCCTGCGGCGCCGCCCGCGGAATCAGCCAGAGCGAATACGAGCCGCCCGGCACCTCCTGGCCCTCCACCCAGACGTCGTCGGAGAAGGTCAACACGGCCGCGGAGTCGGCGGCCGGAGTCCAGACCCGATCGAAGGGCACGAGCTCCCCGAACAACTCCCGCCCCCGAGCGACCGGCCGACGATATTCCACCGTCACATCGACCCAGCCGACCGATTGTGTCACCGACTGGTACTGACTCAGGGGAATCGGATCACGCTCCTGGCCGTGAACGGGCCGGACCGCGATCAAGAGGCTACAGAGGGCGACGAGACGAGCGACGATTTTGAACGACACGGGGGACTCCTGTGAGGGGGCTCTCGACCTGCTCAATCCCGCAGGTCGCCGCCGGGTTCCGGAGTGAGCACACGAGCCACCGCGACATCGACCGGCGCGGGTCCAGACGGACCGCTGGTCGTCGGGGTCAGTGTGGTCGAGTAGATCGCGCTCATGGCCCCGTTTTCGTCGGTGATGAAGAACTCGGCCAACTTCGCGGTATCGCTCCCGAAGACCTCGCAGGTCACGATATCGGTATACCCGGCATAGGGATTCAGGCCTGAGAAGCTGTCCCAGTCGAGCCCCTTGATCTCGGGAGATCCGCCCGAGGGGATTCCGGTCAGGCGAATCGTGACGCCCCCGGGAGACACCAGGTCACCGTCGCCGTCTTCAAATCCGAAGTCGAACAAGAAGGCGTGGGACGACCCGCACACTCCCCCACCCCCGCCGATTCCCAGCGCCGTGACACTCCGGACCTCGAGAGTCGGTGCGCCCGGCGAAAGGGCCTGCATGGAAATTTGATACGGTCCGGCTTCGGCCGACCCGAACGAGGTGGCCCACACCCGGTAGCTTCCGGCGGGGAGCACTCCAGCCAGGAGCGCGTTCGACCCGATCCCGTGGTCGTCGTCGACGTCGATCGGCTGTCCGACGAAGGGGTCGAGCACGCCGGGGGCGGTGAGGACGAGTTGGGCATCGAACGCGGTACTCTCGAGGTCGATCCGGTAGGGCGTGTCGGTCGACACATCCACCGCCCAGAGGTCGGCCGCGCGCCCGCTGGCCAGGGGGCAGTCGATCGTGGTCAGCGCCTGGGACGTCGACACGCCCGGGGCCAGCACTCCCGTCTCGGAGTCGCAGCGATCGAACTCGCCCACGAGCAGTTCATACGACACCTCGTCGAGCGGGGTCGGGCTCGTCACCACGGCGACGTAGGTGCCCGAGGCGATGAAGAGGCCGAAGACCTCGGCCGTGGGCGGCACGACGACCGTGCCGTCGAGCGGCAGGGATGTCGAGACACCGTCCGGGCCACCGGCGCCCGTCCCGGCACAGCCGGGACCGACGACGACCAGCGCCATGGCGACGACGGCAATCGAGGTCGCTCGCCGCGGTCGAGGCGCCCCGAACGACATCCGCCA
>CBDUEZ010000428.1:0-3106 GCA_965366355.1 uncultured bacterium | reverse complement strand
CGGAATCCGACAAGGAGGCCTGGGCGCAGTCCATCGTCGATCTCGCCAAGGCCGTGCCCGGCGTGATCGGGGTGTCGGCCTCGGCGCGGGTGCAGTACGAGTGGCGCTACTTCGCCTCGAGCGAAGGGTCGTACATCGAGCAGGAGCACTACACCACGAGCCCGTCGCTTAGCGTGACCGCCAAGGTAGGCGAAGAGACCCGCACGAGGACGTATCCCGCCGAGGCGCTCCAGGGCGGCTGGGAAGTGGCCGCGGAATCCAAGCTGCTGCGCGACGCCGAACAGGCCGCCGTCGACGCCGTGGAGATGTGCACCGCGAGGCCGCTGGGCGAGGTGGGAATGAAAGACCTCATCCTCTCGCCGTCGCACGCCATGCTCACGATCCACGAGATCATCGGCCACGCCACCGAACTCGACCGCGTCATGGGAATGGAGGCGAATTACGCCGGTACGAGCTTCATCGGGTTGGAAGACGTCGGAAGCCTCAAGTACGGCTCCGAGCACTTCAACGTCACCGCCGACCGGAACTCCCGGGGACTGGCCTCGGCCGGCTACGACGACGACGGCGTCGAGACCATGGAGTGGCCCATCGTTCGCGATGGAATCCTCGTGGGACTCCAGACCAACCGCGAGACCGCCCACTACATGAACGAGGACTTCAGCCGCGGCTGCACCTACGCCAGTTCGTGGCGGGACTATCCGTTCCTGCGTATGCCCAACGTGAGCATCGATCCGGGTCCGGTCGGTTCTCCGACCATGGAAGAGATGATCGCCGACGTTCGCGACGGCGTGATGATCGACGGCCGCGGCAGCTACTCGATCGACCAGCAGCGCTACAACGGCCAGTTCGGCGGCCACATCTTCTGGGAGATCAAGGACGGCAAGATCACGCGCCAGTGCACCGACGTGACCTACCAGGCCATCACGACCGACTTCTGGGCGAATCTCGACGCCGTGTCGGGACCCGACCAGTACGAGTTGCACGGCACGGGCGGCGATGCCAAGGGGCAGCCCACCCAGACCCAGAGCGTGTCGCACGGGTCGCCGTGGCTGCTCATTCGCAACATCATGGTGGGTGGCGCCTATACCTGATCGGGCGCAGGTGTAGCCACGGACGGGCAGCCGCCTCTCCGTGAAAGGCCGCGGTCCCCGGTGGGGGGCCGCGGCCTTTCGCGTTGGGGGGGGCGCAAGGGGGGCGCAGGCCGCGGCGCGGTCCCCGTCAGGTCATCGCGTAGACCACCAGGTTGACCGCGAATCGCGTGTTGTCATCGGAGCGGAACCGCTTGTTCTGCCAGTCGTAGTCCCACTCGCAGCCGTAGTCCTTGTTCGAATACAGGACGCCGATTCGGTTCCGGTACTCCACGGCCCGCAGGTAGTCGTGCACCATGTCGTCGCCCCAGCCGTTCAGCTCGTGGCTGGTCTGGGGGGGACCGCTCGAAAAGTCGAAGAACGACGTGTAGAGCGGGTGCGAGCCCGAAATCTTCGGCAGCACTTCGCCCCCCGCCCTCTCGGCCGGGAAGATGCGCGCCATCTCGGCCTCGAAGGAGCTGGAATAGAGTCCCTCGATGTCGTGGTTGCAGTCGTCGGAGAAGAGAAAGCCGCCGCCCTGGACGTACCGCTTGAGCCCCTCGCGCTCGGCCTCGCTGAAGCGCACCAGGGTATGCCCGGTCATGAAGAGGAACGGAAACGCCTGGAGTTCGTCGGAGTCGGCGGTGATCACGATCTCGTTCGGGTACACGGGGATCTGCGTGTACTGGAGCACCGCATCGAGCACGTTCGCGGCGACCTTGGGATTGTACTCCCAGTCGCCCGAGTCGTAGCGCAGCCGAGCGAAGACGAACTCGCCGAATCGAAGAGGGGCAGCCGCCACGGCTTTCGGGCCCGCGGAGACCCCGGCGAGGGCTCCGGCGGCGGCGCCCCATCCGAGGCGGTGAAGAAAGGCGCGGCGATCGAGGTTGGTCATGCCGTGACGATAGCCCGATCGCGGGCGGCCGGACAAGCAGTCGACGATCGAGGGGTCCGCGTCCGCGGCACGACCGTTGCGTCTCAGGGAACTCAAACGCCCACCGATGCATTGGGCCACGTATCGGGTGCCGCTGCATCCGAGCACATCCGTGAAGGAGGAGTCGTCATGAACATCGATTTCGGTCGCGCAGTTCTCGCAGGGATCATCGGTACGGCGGTCATGACAGCCGTAGGACTGTGGGTCGCGCCCATGATGGGCATTCCCGCCATGAATCCCGCCGCCATGCTCGCGGGGGCGATGGGTGGCAGCACGATGTTGGGCTGGATGGGACACTTCATGATCGGGATCATCCTGACGATCGGATTCGCGGTGGTCGGCGGTCACCTTCCCGGCGCGCCCGTGGTCAAGGGTATGATCTATAGTCTGGCGCCGTGGCTCATGGCCCAGGTCGTGGTCATGCCGATGATGGGCATGCCGCTCTTCTCGGGCTCGGCGCCGATGGCGATCGGAAGCCTGATCGGGCACCTCGTGTTCGGTGGCGTGATCGGCGCCATCTACGGTGCGCCGAGTGTGGCCCGCGCTCGGTCGACCGCCTGACCCGACGGCACCGACGGTGGTGCCCGACGAGAGCCGCCCGCCCTACCCCCGTTCCACGGGAATGTAGAGTTCGGTGCGCAGTTCCTCGTCGGGTACCGAGCCGGGCATGTTCAGATAACACTCGAAGGGCACACCGGTGACGCGGTAGTCGCTCTCGGGCAGCCATCCGCCCATGAGTTCCGACCACGTATCACCCAGCGTCTGGTACGGTCCCTCGTGCAGCGCGACCGCATAGGTGCCGGAGGGGATCGCCTTTTCGTTCAAGCCCTCCGGAATGCGGGCCCCGTCGGACACCGAGACCGCCGCCTCCGACCTCAGGTCGGCCTCGGCCGTCGACTCGGGATCGTCGTAGTAGAGTCCCAATGTCCTGGTACCCGGGCCGAACAGGCCCGCCGGCCCCGCGAGCTGCCCGAGGCGGGTAAAGGCCTCGGAGATCTTGTGGTACGCCCCTCGATGCTCCACCGTCGCGATGCGCATCGCATCCATCTGCCTCAACTCGACCTTCATCGCACTCCCTCCCGTTTCAGTAGAAAATCCAGGCCAC
>CBDUEZ010000427.1:0-3136 GCA_965366355.1 uncultured bacterium | reverse complement strand
CCGTGATCCTTCCTGGGTCGCCCAACGTCAAGGACTCGCCCATGTCACTCGGTGATCTCGAACAGGTGATCCTCTTCTCGCTTTTGCGCCTGGACGGTGAAGGCCATGGAGCCTCCATCGCGCTCCAGATCGAAGAGTTCACGGGCCGGAGAGTCTCACCCGGCGCGCTGTACACGGTGCTCGAGCGCCTGGCGAACAAGGGCTTCGTCGAGTCGTGGATCGGCGGGTCGACCCCCGATCGCGGCGGCCGGCGCCGGAAGGTCTACCGGCTCCTGCCCGAAGGGGCGCGGGTGTTGCTGGAGTGGTATCGGGGAATCCAGGGAATCGCCGAAGGCACTGTGGATCGGCTCCGCGACCTCGCGCATGCCGCCCCGGAGGGTTGATCGAATGAAGAGTCCCAAACCCGCTCCGAGGCTGATTCGATGGGTCGCGCGTTGGATCGTTCCTTCCCGCGATCGAGAGTTCGTCCTGGGCGACCTCGATGAGTTGCACCGCGCCCGCCTTCGGCGCGACGGTGCGTGGAGCGCGTGGTGGGCCTGCGCACGAGACGTGTTGGGCTCGGCGCTCTGGGGGCGGATTCGACGCATGCCGCCGTCCGCGCATTCCATCGCGAGGCCTTCAAGGGGTGCTCTACTCGATCCGTGGGTCCACGATCTTCGGGCGGCCTTCCGGGTGATCCTGAGAGAGCCGGGTTTCTCCGCGATGGTGGTTCTGATTCTGGCCCTTGGGGTGGGCTCGACCACAGCGGTCTTCAGTATGGTCAACCAGCTCGTGCTCCGCCCGCTTCCCGGGGTATCCGATCCCCAGGGAGCGGTTTATGTGCAGTTCCGGTCTCGCGAAAATCCCGACGACACCAATGGTCAGGGGCTCGCGACGCTCGACTTCGACGAGCTACGCGTGGCCCAGGACTTCGCCCGGGGCATCGCCTCCTACGGGCTCACCAGCCTCCACCTACGCACCGACGCCGAGGCCCGACCACTTGGAGTGCGGGCCCATTCGATCTACGGCGACTTCTTCGAGGTCCTGGGGGTGGTCCCCGCCGAGGGCCGGCTTCTCACAGCCGCAGACAACGCCTTCGGCGCCGACCCCCGGGTGGCCGTGATCAGTGAGAGCCTCCGAACCAAACTGTTCGGCGCCGGGGCCGAGGCGGTCGGGCGCTCGCTGCTGATCGGGGACGAGGCCGTGCGCATCATCGGGGTCGCCGGAAACGGGTTCACCGGGGCCGACCGATCCACCCCGGTGGAGATGTGGATTCCGTACCCGTCGCTGTCGGCGCTCCTCGGCTTCCGCGAAGAACGGCTTCTGGACCGCAACTCGGTGATGCACGACGACCTCGTGCTCCGGCTCGACGAGGGGGTGTCGACCCAGACGGCCGAGTCGCGCATCGAGACACTCCTGGCCGGGATCGGAGACAACCACCCAGAACAGCGGGACTATCTGGCCAACCTCCGGCCCATGCTGTTTCCGGGCCTCAGCACGCCGCCGATGTGGCGGGCGCGCACCGAACGTACCCTCTCACTCCTCGGCGGGATCGTCGCGCTCGTGCTCCTGGTCGCCTGCGCCAACGTGGCCAACCTGTTGCTCTTCCGGAACGTCCGCCATCGGGGAACCGTGGCCGTGCGGCGTGCCCTGGGCGCGTCGACGGGCCGGATCGCGCGGGGTCAGTTCGCGCAGAGTCTGATTCTGGCGGTCCTCGCGTCGGGCGCCGGACTGGTCGTGGCATGGGCGATCTCGCTTCCACTTCGCGGCCAGAGCCTGTTGCGTATGCCGGCTCTCGACGGGTTCCTGGTCGATGGCCGCGTGATGGGGTTTGCTCTGCTCGCCGCTCTTGCGACGACCGTCCTGTTCGGAACGGTTCCCAGTGTGTTGGCCGGACGCTTCGAACTGGGAGACACGCTGCGCGGCGCCGGGAGGGGAGACACGGGCCCAGGCGACGGATTGCGGCGCCTCATGGCAGCGGCCCAAACGGCACTATCGCTCGCCCTCCTCGTCGGGGGCATCCAGCTTACCCGAACCGTGGCCAATCTGTATGCCGTCGACACCGGTTTCCGGGAAGACGGGGTCGCGCTCATTCCGATGGATTTCCCCAGTGGGTACGGGCCCGAGGCGCAGGAGGTCGCAAGAACCTCGGCCCTGGCCGCCCTCGAGGCGGTGGCCGGAGTGGAACGGGCGGGGGCCAGCCTGTACTCTCCTCACGGCAGCAGCATGATGGGGCGGATCACCGTGGGTGCACTCGATCAAGAAACCCCACCGACCCGGACCGAGATGATACCGGTGACCTCCTCCTGGTTCGAGTTGCTCGACGTCCACACCTCCGACGGAGCGCCGCTCCGCCTCGACCCCGCAGCCTGGAAGCCGGGCCAGGTCGTGCTGACCGAGGGGCTGGCACGCAAACTCTTCGGAAGCGCCGATCAGGCCATCGGTCGCACCGTGCGCAGCGGATTCGGTTCGATGGACGAGGCACAGGTTGTCGGAGTCACGGGCGTACTTCGGTCACCCTCCTCTCCCGACGAATCGCGTGAGGCCTTCATGGTGCCCTACGAGCTGTCCCCCGGCTTCGGGATGACGCTGCTCGTTCGGTCGGCTGCCCTGGACCCGAGCACCCTCGAGGCCCTGCGCGACGCCGTCGGGGCGGTGCTGCCTGAGCTCCCCGTAGTCGAGCCCACCACACTCTCGGCCAGGGTGGATCGGATCCACGCGGAGCGACGCCTCTTCAGTCGACTTCTGGGCCTTCTGTCGATCTTCGCGGTCGTGCTCGCGGCGGCGGGCCTCTACTGCGTCATCGCCTTCGCGGTGGCGGCCAGGCGCCGAGAGTTCGGGGTGCGGATGGCCCTGGGAGCGGGGCGATCACGGATCGCTGGGCAGGTGGCCCGATTCGCGGCCTCGATCGTCGGCCTCGGCACGCTGCTCGGGCTCGGCGCCGGCTACGCCGTGTCGCGCGTGCTGGAGAGTCGCCTCTACGGGGTGGCGTCTGCCGATGTGACCTCCAACACGGCGGCCGTGCTCCTTCTCGGCCTCACCGGCGTGGTCGCGTGCTGGATCCCGGCTCGCCGGGCCATGGGAGTGGACCCCATCACGGCGCTCCGGAGCGAATAGTCTCGATCTCCTCATTGGAGTCGACGAACGCGTCCCGTCC
>CBDUEZ010000426.1:0-3159 GCA_965366355.1 uncultured bacterium | reverse complement strand
ATCCCGTCGAGGTCGTTCCAGAGGTCGCGGTCTTCCCAGAAGTGGTTGTAGTCACCCGTCTTTCGGTCCTGTCCGTAGGCCATCTCGCCGTCCCTGACCTGCGCGTCGCAGTAGCCGCGCCGCGCCGGGTCTCCGCTGTTGACGAAGTCGTAGAGCACGTCGACGTCTTCACCGAGATATCCGCCCGGGCTGCGCACCAGGCCGTTGGAGCGGTAATAGCGGTAGTATGAGGTGTTCGGGGCGATCGGGATGATCGCCTCCAGCCCCTCGACGCCCGTCGTGGCCGCAGCCACCGGGATGGTGCCGTTGAACGACGTTCCCGTCATTCCGACCTTTCCCGTGCTCCAATCCGCGACCACCTCGGTGTCTCCATCCGGCGTGTCGTATCCCTTCGTACGCCCGTTGAGCCAATCGATGACGGCCTTCGGCGCGAGCGCCTCGGGGTCACCCCCGATCGTGACGCAGCCCTGCGACATGCCGGTGCCCGGTGCCTCCGAATGGACGACGGCGAAGCCGCGCGGGACCCAGGTGTCCACCTCGGAGTTCGAGATCGTCGGGCGATTCTCGCGGTAGTCGATCGTGGGCATCTCTCCGCGGGCCGGCGGCTCCATGCCCGGGTCGTGCTCCACGTTCCAGAAATACTCCGAGGCGGTCGTGCCCGTGCCCGAGAAGTAGGGGCTGGAAACGTACACGACCGGGACCTTCAGCCCCGCTGCGGTCGGCCCCGGGCGTACGACACTCGTGTGCACGCGGTCGAGCCGGCCATCGCCATCGGTGTCGAACTCCGTCTCGACCCACAGGTCGTGCCGCACCCACTGGGTCGTGTCGGCGAAGGCGGGCACGACCTGCGCCTGCCCATCGACGAAAATCGCCGCCACCTCGGGCGTCTGGCACGCTGCGAGAAGGGGGGTGGCCAGCGCGCCGAGCAGCGCGAGTCCAGGCGAGAATCGAGTCACGGGGCGGGGAGCGTGCATGACGGAGACCTCAGAAGGGTGAATCGTCGAGGTCACCGACCTCGGCCGACAGGATCGTGATGGTACCCGGATACTGAATGGGTCCCAACGCGGTGCTGATCGTCGGTACCGCGCGCAGGGCCACGTTCTTGGGTGAGCCGCCCTCGCCGGCCAGCGAAAGCGCGAGTTCGCCGAGGTCACTCGCGCTCCCCTCGAAGAACTCGAGCAGATCGAGTTGAATCGTGAGTGGAAAGGTCGTGGGCATTCCCGGGGCGAAGATCACCTCGTCTTCGAAGACGCCGCTGATCGTTTCACGGTCTTCGAGAAGAAGGGTCCAGGCGAAGCGCATGAGGCGGGCTTCCGTGCCGTTGCTGGCGGGGTTTTCTCCGCGCACCAACAGATCGAACGACAGGGGGAGCTCGTTGCGCGAGAGCGCGAGGGTCAGCCGGGCCACGTCGGTGATGCCGAAATCGTCGTACGACCGCTTCTGATCGAGATCGATCCCCGCCAGGCTGAGCTGAGCGACGCGGTCGAGAGCAAAATCGACGCTTCGCAGGGCGGCCAGTTGCTGGAGAGTGGCGCACCCCCCGATGAGAACAAGCGCACCCGAAAGGGCGAACAAACGTAGAGCTTTCATGGGGGGACCACGGGAAGGAGTGGGATCCAGGGGCCGTCAACGCCGAACGAAGACCTCGGCGCCCCAGCGCAGGGTGTCTCCGTCAACCGTCGCCGACCCGGCAACCAATTGGAGAAAGCCACCATCGCTGAACATCGACAGGGTGAGTGCGGCGTCCTGACCCTCGATGCGGTACCGGTCGGCCAATCCGAAGCCGTCGCTCGAGAACCGGGCCCCGGAGCGGTGCCGGGTGAGAAGCCACGTGCGATCGGGCCGAAGAACCAGGGTCGCCCCCACATCGGACGGGGCAACCGGCACCTGCACGTCGTCGGCGACGGTGGCGGCAAGCTCATAGGCGCCGGCAATCTCCTCGGCAGGCCCCACGGGGTCGTCGCAGGCCGCGAGCAGCACCGCGAGCGCGAATGCGCACAGGATTCCCCCCCGCATCTTCATGACGCCCCACCCGAGTCGAAGAAGTACCGAAGACACCCATTCACTCTGTTCCATCCGGCCGGCGCGCGCAAGCTCCAGACCCGCCGCCCTCGTGGAACCGACACCTCCCGTCGAGGTAGTGAATCCTCAACGCTGCTCTCGCTTCCTGAAGGGAGTCCCCCGTGTTCGATCATTCTCGCCGCCTCGGTGTTCTCGGCTGTCTGCTGGTCGCGACGGGAGCCTGCGGTGGGGGAGCGCCCGCAGCCGCCACACCGTCTCCGGCACCGGCCGCCCCCGCCGCCCCGCGCACCGTGCAGCCCGGAGCCCCGGGAGAATCGACCCGATCGGTCGCCGAAAGTACGCTGTCGGCCGCCGCCGAACTCGCCTTCACGGAAGCCGACGCGCGGTTCGTGCGGGGAATGATCCCCCATCACGCTCAGGCCCTCGTCATGACCGAGCTCGTGCGACGACGCAGTCGTGACGAGGGAGTGCAGCAGCTGGCGTTGCGCATGGACATATCGCAGAGAGACGAAATCGCCCTGATGCAGCGCTGGCTGAAGGACCGCGACCAGGCGCCCATGGGACCCGGGCACGCCTTCGCACCGCACGGCGACGCCATGGAAGCGATGGGAGAAGGCGCGCCCATGCTGATGCCCGGCATGCTCACCCCGGCGCAGATCGACGAGCTCTCCGCCGCGAGCGGCGTCGCCTTCGACCGCCTCTTTCTGGAGTTCATGATCCAGCATCACGAGGGCGCGATCACCATGGTCGAAGAGCTGTTCTCGTCTCGGGGCGGCGGTCAGGGCTCCGAGATCTTCCAGCTCGCGTCGCACATCGATGCGGATCAGCGCATGGAGATCGACCGCATGCGCAGCATGCTCGAGGCCCGACGATGACACCGTACACACCGAGTCGTTTTCACCACCCCTGCCGAGGTACCACGATGCCCGAACCCATCGTCCGCTCCTTCTCGACCGGCCTCATGAAGCCGCTCGCCCTGATCGCGGTTCTGTCGATGGCGGGCTCCGCCACCCCGGCCCTCGCCCAGGCGACTCCCGACGCGGCCACCGAGCCGCGCATGACCTGGGACCCCAACGACCCCCGGATCGGACTGGGCGCAGGGTGGCTCGACGCCGAACAGGCCGCATCGGGCATGCG
>CBDUEZ010000425.1:0-3198 GCA_965366355.1 uncultured bacterium | reverse complement strand
CGGATGGCTTGTGAAAATCTTCACAATCCTAGCGAATCGCCCGGGCAATGGCCAAGAGGTCGTCGGGCCCGAACGTCTCGGGGCGGCGGCTGAGGTCGAACCCCAGGGCCTCGCCCAGCGCCTCGACCCGGTCGATACCGAGGGCCAGGTCGCCGTGATCGCGGAGCGTCTTCTGAAGCTGCTTCCTTCGCCACTGAAAGGCCGCCCGCGTAAGGGTGCGCAAGTCGACCTCGTCGGCTTCACTCAGCCTTTCCGGAGCATGCGGTACGATCTCCACCACGACGGAATCCACGCGGGGCACCGGCCGGAAGGCCCGGCGCGAGACACCGAACGCCAGCCGGACGTCGGCCACGCTCTGCACGCCGACGGCAAGCGCTCCGTACGCTCGCGAACCGGGATCCGCCACGATCCGTTCGCCCACCTCCTTCTGCACCATGAGCACGATGCGAGCGGGCCGCGGACGGCCCAGCAGGTGAAAAAGGATCGGAGTCGTGATGTTGTACGGAATATTGCCGACGACCAGCAACTCGCTCGGTGCCTCGGTCAGTTGCGAAAGTGTGACATCGAGGATGTCTCGATGAATCACCTCGATATCCGACCGCCCTTCGGCATGCTCCTGCCAGTGTCGAGCCAGATCGTCGTCGAGTTCGACGAGGATCAGACGCGCGACGGTCCCGGCCAGGTGGGTCGTCAGCGCTCCACGACCCGGTCCGATCTCGAGCACTTCGCGACCCGCATCGGCGCCAAGGGTAGACACGATCCGCCGTTGAAGGTTGGGATCGACCAGAAAGTTCTGGCCGAGCGATTTCCGGGCTCGCGGCCGCCCCCCCGGGGGCTCGATCCCGGCGCTCACTCCGCCCCGGCCAGCACCATGGCCGTGCGATCATCTGCCGGAGCCCGCGGCGGAGAGTCGGCCACGAGTTCGAACAACGCGTCGATGATGGCCGCGGGATCTTCGCCTCGATGGCCGGCGACCACCTCGAGCACCTGCGCTTCGCCATTTCGCGAGGTGTCGGTGACCAGTGCATCCGACAGGCCATCGGTGAACAAAAAGACCAGGTCGGAGTGGGGATCCCATGCCCGCACCTGCTGCTCGTACGAACCGGGGCCGGCGATCCCAACCGGCGGGTCGGTGGCCAGAAGGCGCTCACAACAGCCGTGTTCTCCCACCACGAACGCGTGGGGATGACCGGCGTTGCTCCAGGTCAGTGTGCCCGCCGACGGATCGAGAACGCCATAGAACAGCGTCAGATACATCTCGGTCGACTCGAGCTCGTCTCGCAGGGCGTCGTCGACGTGACGGAGCACCTTGGCCGGCATCGAGAACTCGGAGGCATAGATGCTCGCGGCACTCATGGCCAATGCCATGATCAATGCAGCCGGGAAACCATGGCTCGACACGTCGCCGATCATCACGCCCACCTTGCCCCGCTGGAGCTGGAAGACCTGATAGAAGTCCCCCCCCACCATCTCGGCCGGTTCCACACGGGCCGCCGCCCGCACCCCGTCGAAGCGCTCGAGCACGGGGAGCAACTTCATCTGGAGATTGTGCGCCAGCTCCATCTCGCGAGCCATCCGCTCCCGAACCAGACTCTGCCGGATCAAGCGGTTGTTTTCGAGCGCCGCCCCCACCTGAGTGGCGATCGCCGACAGGAGCTTCTGGTCGGAAGCGGTGAAGCGGCCCGCGTGTCGCCGGCCGATGAGATTGATCACCCCGACCGTGCGCGCCTCGCCCTCGGGAGGGCTGTAGCGGATCGGTACCGACAGAAACGTCTCGCGTTCATCGATCGCACCCGCCGGTACGTCGACCACGGGCTGCGCATCGGGAGCGGCCATCATCGGCCGAGCGTCGCGGAAGACGCGCGCGGTAACGGCAGGCGAATCGGAGGCTCGCAGGGGGCCCGACACACCATCGTCGCCGACCGACGCCACGATCCGGAGCATGTCGTCGGACGCCTCGTGCACCCAGATCGAGCCGCGGCCGGCCCCCATCACGTCGCAGACCTCTCCGAGAATCACGCGGGCGGCTTCGTCGAGCTTGAGAATCGAGCCCAGGGTCTCGGAGATGGAATAGAGGAGGTTGATCTCCTCGTATCGCTCCGACAACTCGAAGGTGAAGAAGCGAATTTCGTGGGCCGAATCGAGCGCCCTCTCGAGTGCCTTGGCCACCAGGTCGGCCGCCGGTTCTGCGGGCGTGCCGGAGCGACTCCAGACCTTGAGTTCGAGCTGGGTGCCGTCGCGCGGACGCACCGGGCGAATGGCCGGTCGGGCGTCGGGGCCGGGCTCGGGTTCGTCTTCGTGGGGATACAGACGCTCCCGGTCGTCGGGCCGGAGCACCCAGAGGCCGAGATCGAGTGCCAGGAACTCGGAAAACTCGTCGAGGGATTCGCGAACCGATTCGGGCAGAGGAGAACGCGGCAACCGGCCGCCACTCATGCCGTCGCCGCCCCCCCGTGCACCGGGTCGAAGCGAAGGACGAGGGTCACACAATTCCCCTGGTCGTTGTAGTGCACCTCATCGAGCAGCTTGCGCATCAGAAACAACCCACGCCCCCCCGACCGACATACGTTTTCAGGCGAGGTCGGGTCGGGAACGGAGCGGGGATCGAACCCCGGCCCCTGGTCGGTGATGCGCGCCGTGATCGAGGCGTGGGAGAGGCACACTTCCACCTTCACCCGTTTTGCCGGGTCTTCGGCATTGCCATACAACATGGCGTTGGAGAGGGCCTCGGTCAGACCCACCCGAAAGTTGAGGCGGAGCTTGCGGGCCCGGGACTCGCACGAGGCGCAGCGGCCCATGACGTACTCGACCGCCTCTTCGATGGCCCGAACGTCGCTCGGGATCTCGAGAACCAGTTCCGAATCCATCTCGGACCTCAGAACCCCTCCAGGGCTTCCTCACGTGAATCGGCGATTCGAAAGAGGGTGTCCAGTTTGGTCAACTCGAACAGGGTGCGGAGGTCTTCGTTCAGCGACGAGAGACGCAACTCACCCCCCTGCTCCCGGATCTTCTTCGACAGCGAGACCAGCACACCCAGGCCCGACGAGTCGATGTAGCCGGTCTGGGAAAAGTCGATAGCGAACTTCCGCTCTCCCCCCTCCAACTCCTCGAGAACCTTGGCCTTCAGCTCCTGACGATTCCCCACGATGAGTTGACCCTCGACGTCGACGACGGTCACCCCATTCTCCTTCACGACAG
>CBDUEZ010000424.1:0-3202 GCA_965366355.1 uncultured bacterium | reverse complement strand
TGCACACGACGGTCTTGGGACCCCCGCTCGCCTCGGCCACCGCTCGCCACTTCCGACCGGTCGGAAAGCCCGCACCACCACGTCCCGTCAGCCCACTCGCATCGATCGTCTCGAGAACCCCCTCGGGCGAGCCGTGCAAAACGGCCTCTCGCCACGCCGAATAGCCCCCCGAGGCCCGATACCCGTCGAGCGTCGCGCGACCGGGCTCGCGAAGGTGACGAAACACACACTCCTCCGACGCCTCGGGTACGATCGGAGGCAGGGGGGGCGGCCGAGACAGGAGTTCGCCCTCCTCCGCCACGAGGGTGCCGTGCGCGATCAGAACCGGGATCGGGTCGTCGCAGCGGCCACTGCAGGGCATGGGAGACGCCCCCTCGAGCCCCGACAAGACGTCGTCGGCACCCCGCATTCTGCACACGGGGCCGGTACAGACCCGCGGGGCCTGGTGACCACCGGCCTCCCGCGAGAAGTGGTGGTAGAAGGTGACCGTGCCGTAGAGCTCGGCCAGCGGAATCCGCAGCCCTTCCGACACGGCTCGAAGGGCCGCCTCGGAGAGATACCCATCCCGGTCGTGGAAGGCGTGCAGCAGCGGAAGGAGGGGGGCGGGCTCTCCCTTCCATCGGTCGATCAGCGACCTATCGGTCGTGGCCATCTCGAGATGGATGAGGGGTCGGTTCATCGCCCGACGCCCGACGCGGTCGACGGCACGGCCGGCTCGGCCTCCCAGTAGAAGGGCCCCACCGTGCGAGCCCGCGGCCACACCTCGTCGAGCGTGGTCGCGTCGCGCAGCCGTCCGTTCAGCATCACCTGCGAGACCCGCTCGCTGTTGCGGAGATCGTCGAGGGGATTCGCCTCGAGAATCACGAGGTCGGCCAACTTGCCCGGCTCGATCGAGCCGAGGTCGTCGTCGAGCCCGAGGGCGGCCGCCCCCACGATCGTCGCGATGCGGAGCGCCTCGTGGGGCGACACGTCGGGGCCCATTCCCATCGCCCACAACTCCCAGTGGTAGCCGAGCCCCTGCAACTGGCCGTGGCTTCCGATACCGCCGCGCCCTCCGGCCTCCACCACCCGATCGACGAAGTCGGCGATCAGCGGGAAGGGATACTGGTTCTCGTGGAACCACCCGTTCGTGCCGGCCCCCGTGGGGCCCGGACGCCGAAGTGTGCGTTGCATCACGTCTTCGAAGGGGGTGAAGCGGCGCAGGCGCTCGTTCTCGAAGGCGTCTTCGGTCGAGTAGAAGTAGTTCTCCGCCCAGGGCCCCCCGTAGGTGACGAGCATCGTGGGGGTGGTCGCCATGCCGGACTGCGCGACGAGTTGAACCACGTCTTCGAAATGAGGCATGCCCGGAAGGTTGTGCTCGGTCCCGGAGTAGCCGTCCTGTGCCATCGTCAGGTTCTCCTCGAAGTCGAGCCCACCCTCGGTGGTGGGCATGATCTCCAGCTCACGGGCGGCCTGGATGATCCACTGGCGCTGCTCGCGGTTTCCGGCGCCGTACATCTTGATCGTCTTCGTGTCGTAGTACTCGGCATAGCGCCGCAAGACGTCGCGTGCGTGATCCAGGTCGCGAATGTTTTCGCTCGAGAAGACGCCCGGTCCCGTCGAGTAGATGCGCGGACCGAGGGTGCGGCCGGCCCGAACCATGTCTTCATAGGTGAGGACGTCGGTGCTCCCCGTCTGGGGATCGCGGGTCGTGGTGACCCCGAACGCCAGATTGGCGGCATACGACCAGGGCTGGGGTCGGTGAAAGCCGTAGGAGGCGCGCAGATGCGCGTGGGTGTCGACGTAGCCGGGAAGAATCGTTCGACCGCTCATGTCCATTTCGGTCGCGCCCGAGGGAATCTCGACCGTGCCCCGGGCACCCACACCCACGATTCGATTTCCGCGAACCACGATATCGGCGTTCTCGATGACCTCGTCGCCCCGCATGGTCACGACCCGCGCCCCGCGCAGCGCCACGACGCCCTCCGGCAGGTCGCGGTCGTACGTCACCTCGACGCGGAACTCGAGCGGTCGGTACCCGGCCTCATCGTCGGCGCCGTCGCCCTCCGCGTCGTCTTCGTCGTCTCCGGCGTCCGCGCCCTCATCGCCGGCCGCCCCGGCCGCAGCCGCGACGCTGTCTTCGAATGCCTGCGCGGCCGCCAGGTCGTAGATCACATGGGCATTGCCGACCGACCAGTGCACCCGTGAACCGTCTCGGCTCCACGCCGGGAACTCGCCCCCGATGTCGGTGAGCTTTCGCGCCGGGAAGGTCGCGTTGTCGGGGTTTGCCACATTGATCGTGGGCACCTCGCCGCCGACGCGCGGGACGGTGACGACGTAGAGGTCGTTCACGATCTGCGCCAACGCCTGCGACTCGTCGGGTGACATGTACAGCGCGCCCGCGTTCTGGCCCTGGCCCCCTCCCGCCGACGGCCGTCCCCTCACCTTCACCGCGCCCTTCCGGTCGGTCATGTCCCACCGCATCGACACGAGACCGTCGGAAAACGAATTCGCCCAGATCCGCTGGGGATCGTTGGTGAAGTGAAAGTTCGACAGGCCGGCCGTCGGTCCGATGACGGTGGTGGGACCACCCGCGGCCGGGACCCATACCAGGTCGGTGGGTTCGCTCAGAATGCCGCGCTGGAGCGAGGCCTCGTAGACCCGCTCCGGGGCGCGCACGGCGAGGATGCGCTCCCCATCGGGAGACCAGCGGGGATCGCGGAACAGAGCCGTGCCCTCGGTGAGGCGCTCCGGTTCACCCGAGCCGTCGGAACGCACCCGCCACAACGACCCGCCGTCGACGTCCGACCAGACGCCGAATGCGATCCAGCGACCGTCGGGCGACCAGGTCGGGTTCTGCTGCACCTCGCCCAGCCCCGCGGCGAGCCGCCTCGGCTGCCCGTCGGGGATCGAAGCGACGTGGAGGTCGTTCAAGGTCGAGAAGGCGATCCGGTCTCCCGCAGGACTGGGCACGGCGTCCTGGATCTGCTTGGCGATGAAGGTGGGGGCGTCGTCGATCGGGTAGCTGAAGTCGACCAGCGGTCCCATGGGAAGCTCCACATCGACCTCGAAGGGAATCTCCACCGCAGCCGACCCGTCGACGGGTACCCGCCACAGGCGTCCCCCGTACGATGCGATCACCGCGTCCGAATCGGGGGTGAAGGCCATTCCCGGGTAGGCGTCGCGCGCGGCGGCCGCCTCCTGATCGTCGCGTTGCACCGGC
>CBDUEZ010000423.1:0-3245 GCA_965366355.1 uncultured bacterium | reverse complement strand
GGCGGCTCCCACTGCAGCGGCGCGCTACCCGTCCGTCGGCGCCCTGGCGGACGACATCAAGCGGCATCTCGAGCACCATCCCGTGTTGGCACGGGGCGAGGACCCCCTGTATCGCACTCGACGCTTCATGGCGCGTCACCGGCTGGGTGTGTTGGGCACTCTCGCCGTCGCGGGGTCGCTGATCGGCGGGCTTTCGCTGGCCCTCGTGCACGCCCAGCGCGCCGACCGCGAGCGAGATGCGGCACAGGTCGCGGCGACGACGGCGACCGAGGTGTCGGAGTTTCTGACCCGGTTGTTGTCGCTGGCCGATCCCAATACCACGATTGGTGCGACGATCACCGTCGCGGAGACGATCGACAGTGCCGCGGCCTGGCTCGATCGCGATCTGGCCGGGGCTCCGGCCGCCCACGCCGACCTGGCCCTCGTCCTGGCCGACCTCTACGGAGCGACCGGCCAGGTCACGATGCATCAACGCATGGCCGATTCGGCCCTGGTGCTGCATGAGCGGCTCTGGGGTCCCGACGACCCGCGGCTGGCGCGCACGCTCGGGGCGGTCGTCGAATCGAGGTGGGCGAGCGGCGGACTCGCAGACAGCGAGGCGATGTTGCGTCGAATGATCGCCCTGGCCGCGCGCGACACCGCCTCGCAGCCCTTCACATCGGTGCACGCGCGCAACCTGCTCGCGATTTCGCTGCGAGATCAGGGGCGTCTGCGCGAGGCCGAAGCCGTGTTGAAATCGGTCGTGGCCGAACGGGACGAACTGGCCCGGATCTATCCGGTGGGACTCGACTACGCGCTCACCGGCCTGGGCCATGTCGCGCTGGCCGACGATCGGCCGGGCGAGGCGGCGGAATACTACGGTGAGGTGCTCGACCGACGGCGACAGTCCCTCGGCGCGACCCATCCGGAAGTCGCGAACGCCCTGATCAACCTGGCCCGGGCCGAGGGGAATCGTGGCGCGTTCGACGCGTCGCTCGCCCACTTCGATGAGGGACTGGCCATGCGCCGGGCCACGCAGGGTGAGGAGCACTCCGAGATCGGGGTGGATCTGGTGGGACTGGGCGACGTGCAGTGGATGTCGGGAGACACCGCGGCCGCGAGGGCGACCTACCGGGACGCCCTCGAGCGCCTTACGCGCTCACACGGAGAGGACCACCCTCTGGCCCGGGAAGTGGCAGCGAAGCTCCGGGGGTGACGGGCCGCCGGCCGCGCTAGTTCGCGCGGTACCAGGCCTCATCGAGGAGCCGTCGATGGAGTCGCTCGGCGATCCGGGGTCCCCCGATGTCGGAAGGATGCACTCCGTCGGTTCGAAAGTCGGACCTCCGGTAGCAGAAGCCGGTCGCATCGGTGGGTCCCTCGCCGCAGGGCTGTGCCCAGAGGTACGCTCCCCAACCGTGCCAGACGCCCCCCGGCCGCGAACCGGACGCCAGCCACGAGTTCAGGGCGTGCCCCTCTTCGTAGCTGAGGGGTTCGCCGCGGGAGAGGTTGTTCGCGAACCCCCCGTAGGAACGACTCGACGTGTAGACGGCCTTGACCGACGGAAACTCCGCGGGAACCCGGAGCGCGAAGGCTTCGAGGTGCGTGACGAACGCCTCGTAGTCGCTGCCCGACTCCGGATACAGCGGCAGCGCGCCGCCATCGTTGGCGAGTGTGAACTGGTTGGCGGCCTTGTGGATGATCACCCGCACCTGATCGGCGCGCAGGCCGGCCCGAGGCACGGTTCGAGTTCGGCAGGCGTCCCAGAGTGTGTCGTCGAACTGCGGATCGATCCACTTTTCGATCGCGTGCCCTCCCAACGAACAGTTGACCACCCGGACGGCCGTACTCACCTCATTCGCCCACTCGGCGGCCAGTTTCTCGATCCAGGCGTCGCATTCGATGCGCGCGTTGCTCATTCCGACGCAGACGACGCCGATCACGCCATCCGAGGCCGTTACCGACGGTTCGCCCGTGTCGACCAGGGCGAGCGGGAGCCCCTTGTAGGTCGTGGCGGTGGCGTCGAGGGGCTGCACGGCGTTCAGCGCGATCGGCTCGAGGGTGTCGAACCCACCGGCGGGGGCGGTGGTGTCGCCGCAGCCAGCGAGAACAGGCGCCGCGAGGAAGACCATCGCGACCACGGGGCGAAGGGAGGCGTCCATGGTGGGGGGATGCTGCGTGGGGCCGGGGTGTTAAAACCCGCTCGACCGGCCCTGGAACCGGGTTCGCAGCAGCAACTGCTCGTCGAGGATCACCTTGTAGGGGATCGGTGCGCGAAGTCGGATGGCCGCGAGACCGTCCCTCACCCACACGACGTCGCCGTCGAGGTCCAGCGCCCATCGGTCGGCGATCTCCAGGCGCCCCATCAACCTCTGGCCGATCTCGACGTCGCCGAGCCGGTCGACGCGGAAGCTGATCCCGTACTCCGCCACGTCCAGCACCGACGTCGCCGCTTCGCCGACGGTAAACGTCGGGGGCGCCGTCCGGGGGTAGCGGATTCGATAATAGCTGCGCTCGGCCGTCATTCTCGACGCTTCAACTTCTGAGCCGGCGGCGCAAGGGTCACGCTCAGAACGGCTTGGTGAACGCGATGGCTGCGGCCATCAGGGCCAGGCCGGGCGAAAGAAGGAGTACCGCCTTCGCTCCCGACCTGCTGCGCGATAGAACCCACATCGCCACCGCGAGCGACAGCCAGATGCCGAGCTTCGCCAGGATCCAACCGGGCAGACCTCCCTCCGGGGTTCCAATGCGAGCGAGCATTCCAAAGCCCCCGAGCAGAATGAAGAAGGCGGCGACCCCGTGAACGACCGCGAGTGCCTTCGGGTACGAGCGAATCGAGTCGTCCGACGACTTCAGCTTGAGGATGCTCGCGGCGCTCAGGGCCGACAGAATGCCGAAGACCGCGCCGAGGTGGATGAGGCGATACGTGAGGTAGCTCATGGGACGGTACTCGGTTGGAGGAGTCGAAGAATAGGGCGGCGCCTCGCCTACAGATACGAGAAAGCGGCCAAGCCCCGAAGGACCTGACCGCTCACTTCACCGTACCAAAGAGGCGCCGCCCGGATGGAGCTCCGGTCGCCTGCGGCGATCCTCGCTCCGATTGCGGGAGGGGCAACCCGGGTCTTCGAGTGCGTTCTGGGCCCGCAATCGTCGAACCTGCGGTTCGAATCGCCGAGGTTCCCTCGGCCCGGTGCGGCCTGCGGCCGCCCCGGCGGGCGGCGCCTCCGTACCTACAGATACGAGAAAGCGGCCAAGCCCCGAAGGACCTG
>CBDUEZ010000422.1:0-3246 GCA_965366355.1 uncultured bacterium | reverse complement strand
ACGATGAGTTGACCCTCGACGTCGACGACGGTCACCCCATTCTCCTTCACGACAGAAAAACCCATACGAGTGTTCCTCCAGAAGTCGGTCGTCCGGTTGAAATGCCGGAGCGCGGCTGGCGACCCGCCAACGTCGGTGCGGGCTCCGCAGAAAGGATAGCTCGGCTCGGCGGCCGCGATCAAGGTGGTTTCTTCAGGCGAGGGCCTGTAGGGCCGTGATACAGGCGACTTCCACGATGTCGGTGACGGACGCGCCGCGCGACAGATCATTGCAGGGCCGTCGCAGTCCCTGCACGATCGGTCCGACGGCCGCGGCGCCGCCCAGCCGCTGTGTGAGCTTGTAGCCGATGTTCCCGGCATCGAGGTCGGGGAACACCAGTACGTTGGCGCGGCCGGCCAGCGTCGAATCTGGTGCCTTTCGACGTCCGACGCTCGGCAGAAGGGCGGCGTCGGCCTGCAACTCTCCATCGGCATCGATCTCTGGTCGCGAGCGCCGGAAGATGCGAAGAGCCTCGCGAACTCGATCGATCGAGGGGCCCGCCGCACTCCCTCGCGTCGAGTACGACAAGAAGCCGACTCGCGGGGTGTCGCCCACGATTCGACTCCGGGCCGTCGAGGCCGCCGACGCGATGTCGGCGAGTTGTTCGGCCGTCGGCTCCTCGACCACCGCACAGTCGGTGAACGTGAGGATCTCCTCGCCGTTGCCCCGGAAGTCGGGGACCACCATGTAGAACGACGAAGACACCGTGCGAATCCCCTCGGCGGGTCCCACACACCAGAACGCCGCCCGGAGCACGTCGCCCGTGGCATTGTCGGCGCCCGCGACCGAGCCGTCGGCCTCGCCGCGGCGCACCATCATCGCGCCGTGAATCAGCGGAGTGCGCACCGCCGCCCTCGCCTGCTCCCGGGTCATGCCACGATGGGAGCGGGCCGCTCGAAGCTCCTCGGCAACCTCGTCGGAAGCCGTCGCGGGGTCGACGACCCGCACCGCGGCTCCGCCCCGTTCGTCGAGGGCCCGCCGAGTGGCCTCGAACGGACCGAGGACGATCGGAGTGACGAGGCCCTCGTCGGAGAGAATCACGGCCGCATCGAGCGTGCGGGCGTCGTGCCCCTCGGGCAGAACGACGGTGCCGTCGAGGGAACGCGCCCGATCTCGAACGCCCGCCTGGAAGCCCGAACTCATTCCGCGGTTCGAAAGAGGTCGGCGAGGCGTTCGCGCACGACGGGCGAGACGAAGGCCGAGACATCACCACCCAGTCGCGCGACTTCCCGCACCAGCGACGCCGACAGAAACGAATAGTTGACGTCAGGGGTCAGGAAAACCGTCTCCATATCGTCCCACAGCTCCTGATTCATCTGGGCCATCTGGAACTCGTATTCGAAGTCGGAGACGGCCCGAAGACCCCGAATCACGAGGCGGGTGTCCCGGGCCTTGCAGAAATCGACGAGCAGGCCCGTGAAGGCCACGCAGGAGATGCGCGGCTCGTCGGCGAAAACCGCCGCATTCATCGCGACCCGTTCGTCGACCTCGAAGAGACTCGACTTCTTTTGCGTCGCCGTGTGCGCGACGGCCACGACCACTTCGTCGGCGATCCTCAAACAACGGCGGGCGATGTCTTCGTGTCCGCGGGTGATGGGGTCGAAAGACCCCGGGTAGACGGCCACTCGAGGGCGTGCACAATTCATGTCGGCGGCACCAGGGTGGAGAGGGTCGTGTCGCCGTACCGGCGCTGGGAGAGGCCCGACACGGAGGCAAGCAACTCATCGGAACGATGCTCCACCCAGAGCTCGCGCGCAAAGGGGGACGCCACGAAGAGGTCGGCCAGTGCGGCGGCGAGCCCCTTCGCGTAGGGGGGGTCGGCGAGCGCGAGGTCGTAGACAAGACCGTCATGACGACGCGCCCAGGCGAGCGCGTCACCCCGAACGATGGTGGCGCGGTGGGCGGCGCCCACGCGCTCCACATTGGCCCCGAGGACCTTGAGCGCCGACGCAGACGATTCCACGAAGACGCACGACTCGGCGCCGCGGCTGAGGCACTCGAGGCCCAGCGCCCCCGACCCGGCAAACAGATCGACCACCGTCAGGCCATGAAACGAGCCCCCCATGGCCGACATCCATGCCTCGCGCAGCCGAGCCGAGGTGGGCCGTACACCCCGCCCCGAAAGCGCAGCGAGGCGCCGTCCCCGCCACTCTCCGGCGATGATCTTCATCGTGGTTCCGCGAGCCGAAGGTCGCGCAGCCGAAGTTGCGCGGTACGACGACCCTTGTACTCGTTCACCGTCAACTGAAACAGCGTATCGACTCGCTCGCCCACGAGCGATTGGGGAGGCCACCGGTCGACGAGGCCGAACCCGATCGCGGGTCGCGTCACTCCCCCCTGCTCCAGCGTCAGCTTGAGGTGTCCCCGGCCCACCTCGCGAGGGGAGCCGACCACGCGCAGTCCCCGGGCGAAGAAGACCGGTCGCGGGTTGCCCATTCCATGCGGTCCCAGGTGGCGCAACACGTCGGCGAGGGCCAGATCGCTCGTGCCGAGGTGGAGCTCGATGTCGGCCCGGATCTCGGGCCGCAGGTCGACGCCTTCGAGGCGCTCCCGGGCGACCGCGTTGAACGCCGACCGGAAGGATTCGAGGTTGCCCGGGTCCATGTCGAGGCCCGCCGCCTGTTTGTGGCCCCCGAAGCGATCGAGGTGGCTCGCACACGACACCAACGCCTCGTGGAGGTCGAAGCCCGGTACCGATCGACCACTTCCCCGCGCGCGCCCGTCCCGCAGCGCGATCAGGATCACCGGCCGATGAACCCTCTCGACGATGCGAGACGCGACGATCCCGATCACACCCGGGTGCCACCCATCACCCTCGATCACCAGGCCGAAGTCGCGCTGGTCGGAGTACTCGCCTTCGAGTCGTCCGAGAACCTCGTCGAGGGTCCGTCGGTCTTCGTCCTGGCGCTCACCATTGATCTGGTCGGCGTGGGCCGCGAGGCGCCGAGCCTCGTCGGCGTCGTCGGAGAGGAGCAACCGCAACGCCACGGCCGCATCGTCGAGCCGGCCCAGCGCGTTGATCCGTGGCGCGAGGCGAAATCCGACCTGGCCCGCGTCGATCGTGTCGCCCTCGACCTCGGCGACCTTCATGAGCGCGCGGAGCCCGACCTTGGTGGTGCGAGCCAGGGCACGCAGCCCGTATCGCACGAGGACCCGATTCTCGCCCGTAAGGGGCACGAGATCGGCGACGGTGGCGAGCGCGACGAG
>CBDUEZ010000421.1:0-3276 GCA_965366355.1 uncultured bacterium | reverse complement strand
CCGGTCGCGGCCGCCGACATGGCGCGTCGGCTTCAGATGCAGGGCATCGAGGTGCACCAGGTGGGCGAGGCCTTCACGGCGACACCCGCCGCATTCGGACCCCGTCCGCAAAGTGGTGACCCGCGCGCGCTCGGCCTGTGGTCGGGTGAGTTGGAGCCCGAGGGAGACGCCGAGGCCGCCGACGACGACAGGGCCGACGGGGCCGACGAGGGCCGGAACCGCGAAACCGATGGCGACGAGGCGGATGACGATGACGCGGACGCCGACGATGAGGATGCCGAGGAGGCGGCCGAAGCGAAGCCGGCCCCGGCACCCCGCACCTTCCCGGTGGGCTCGTGGGTCGTGCTCGCCGCCCAGCCCGCCTGGGCTGCGATCGAGGACCTGATGATGCCGCAGGGCCGCGAGCTCCTGTACGAGTACCCCGACGGTCCCTTCATGCGCAGCTACGACGGCGCGGGCTACACCATGCCCATGCAGATGGGCGTCGACGCGGTGCTGCTCGACGAGCCGATCGAGGCGCCCCTGCGCGACCCCTCTTTCATGCCCGCATCGACCACGCTGCCTCAGGCGCGCCAATGGTTCGCGATGAGCACCGCGATCAGCCAGGCCTACCACGTGGCCAATCGCCTGATGGCCGAAGGCATGGCCGTGTCGCGCACCGACGACTACTTCCTGGTCGGCGCTTCACAACCCGGGGTGGCCGACCTGCTGCGACGACTGATCGGCGAGACCGGCGTGCCGGTGGTGGGCGATCCGAACGACCTGGGTGCGATCGAGCCCATGGACCGGGCCCGCATCGGACTCTATCAGGGATGGGCCGGTGCGATGGATGAGGGTTGGACCCGGCTGCTCCTCGAGGAATACGGCTTCGATCTCACCACCCTGGCCAACGACGATGTGCGCGATGACGCCCTCGCCTCTCGGTTCGACGTCATCGTCATCCCATCGGAGATCTCCCTGGATCGACTGATCGACGGGGCGAGTGAAGACGACGCTCCGGAAGGCTTCCGGGGCGGCATCGGTCAGGAGGGGGTCGACAACCTCAAGAGCTTCGTGCGCGGCGGCGGGACGCTCGTCACCCTCGAACGCGGAGACGCCGTCGTACTCGAGCACTTCGGAGTGCCCGTACGAAATGCCCTGGACAGTCTCTCCGGGTCAGAATTGTTCACACCGACGTCGCTCTTTCGCACCGAACTCGATCTCGACCACCCCCTGACCTCGGGGAGTCCTGCGGAGGTCGCCGCCAAATGGGCGGGTGGGCGGGCCTACGAGCCGACCGGCTGGGACGGCGACGCCGGCACCATTCGCACCGTGGGCCGGTGGGCTACCGATCCCGATCGGGTGCTCATGAGCGGGCTGATCGTAGGCGCCGAACACCTGGCCGGTAAGGCCAACATTCTCGATGTCGAATATGGGGCCGGGCGAATCTACATGTATGGATTCCGCGTGCAGCATCGGGCCCAGACGACCGGCACGTTCAAGCTGTTCTTCAACGCCTTGATGAAGGCGGGCGGTCGGCCGGTGATGGATTGATGTGGTTTTCACTTTCGTTGGAGGAGTTTCGAGCATGAGCGTCGCGCCTTTCGTTCGTAGCGGGTTGGTGGCCCTGTTGGTGACGGCCGCCGCCACCCCACTCGCACCCCTCGGGGCTCAGGAGTCGGTCGACCTTCAGGCGATCGAGCAGATCAAGGCCGAAGGGTTCGAACGCTCGCAGGTGATGGAACTGATGAGCTGGCTGACCGACGTGTACGGGCCGCGGCTCACCGGTTCGTCGCTCAGCAAGCAGGCCGGTGATTGGGCCATCGGCCAGCTCGAGGCCTGGGGACTCGAAGGTGTGGAATACGAGTGGTGGGGGCCCTTCGGCCGGGGCTGGGTGAATGAGCGGACCTTCGCCCAGGTGACGGCACCCGTACCGTTTCCGGTCATCGCCTACCCGCCGGCATGGGCCGACGGCACCGATGGCCCGGTCGATACCGAGGTCGTGCTCGTGCCCTCGTCGATCCGAACGGCCGCCGATTTCGCGCCGTTCCGCGGCACCTTGAGCGGAAAGGTCGTGGTCAGCGCCGAACCCGCTGAACTGGGGGCCCTCTTCGACGCACCCGCGCACCGCCTGACCGAAGACGAACTCAACGCGAGGGCGAATCCGTACCCGCTCCCGAGCGCCGGTGGCGGTTTCGTGCGTCGCGCTCCGGCCCAGGATGCGCCGTCGAGCGGGAGTCCCCTCGTTGATCTCGCGCAGTGCTTCGCCGACGAGGGTGTCGCGGCCGTCCTTCGCCCGGGTGGCGGAAACTCGAATGGCGGGAATGTGTTCGTGAGTGGCGGAGGATCGCGGGAAGCCGATGCCGCGCGGGCCACACCGGCGCTGACACTCGCCCCCGAGCACTACGGCCGGATCTATCGAATTCTCGAGAAGGGTGTGCCGGTCGAGATGCAACTCGATGTGCAGAATCGTTTCGAGACCGACGAGTTGAACTCGTTCAATATCGTGGGCGAGCTGCGCGGGACCGACCTGGCCGACGAGGTGGTGATGCTCGGTGCCCACTTCGACTCGTGGCAGGCCGGCACGGGAGCGACCGACAACGCGGCGGGCTCCGCCGTCATGATGGAGGCGATGCGCATTCTGAAAGCCACGGGACTCCCGCTCCGCCGCACGGTCCGGATCGGCCTGTGGACGGGCGAGGAACAGGGACTGCTGGGATCACGGGCCTATGTGGCCGATCACTTCGGGGATCGCGCCACCATGGAGCTGCTTCCTGCGCACGAGACCTTCTCGGCCTATTACAACGTCGACAACGGCACCGGCGCGATCCGGGGCATCTACGCCCAGAGCAATCCCGAGGTGGGACCCATCTTCAGCGAATGGATGCGGGCCCTCACCAGTGATTCGATCAGTGTCGGACACATCGCTCCCGGCAACACCGGAGGCACGGACCACCTGGCTTTCGATGCGGTCGGTCTCCCCGGATTCCAGTTCATCCAGGACCCCGTGGAGTACGGCACGCGCACGCACCACTCGAGTCAGGACGTCTACGAGCGCGTGCAGGACGTCGACATGAAGCACAACGCCGTCGTCGTCGCGGCCTTCGTCTACCTGACGGCGAATCGCGACGGGCTGATTCCACGCAAGCCGCTGCCTGAAGTCGCGGCGGCGGGCGGGCGGGGTGGCCGCGTAGCCCGCGCACCGTTGGGCTGCCCGGCGGGCTGAGGGTGGGCCGGTCGGCCCGGGTCGCCTGAGGCGCCCGGGTCGCCCGAGCCGAGCGAGGCGAGTCGGGGGCG
>CBDUEZ010000420.1:0-3276 GCA_965366355.1 uncultured bacterium | reverse complement strand
TGCTGCCTCTGATCCTCCCCGACCGGCACCGAGTCGGCCCGATAGACGAGAATGTCGGCCGCCTGCAGGATCGGATAGTTGAGCACGCCCGCCGGCACCGATTCGAAGTGCTGGGACTTGTCTTTGAACTGCGTCATGCGCTCGAGGTCACCGACCGGCGTGACGGCGTTGAAGAGCCACGCCAGTTCGGTGTGTTCGGGCACGTCGGACTGCACGAAGATGATCGCCTTCTCGGGATCGAGACCCGCCGCGAGGAAGCTCACCGCGAGATCGAACGTGCGCGCGGGCAACTCGGCCGGATCACCACCCGAGGTGATGGCGTGATCATCGACGATGCACCAGATGCAGTCGTGGTGATCTTGAAGGTCGACCCACCGCTTGAGCGCACCGAGGTAGTTTCCAAGATGGGCTTCACCAGACGGCTGCATGCCGCTGAAGATCCTGCGTCGCTTCGGGGTCTCGCTCCCACTCATCGTTGACGTTCCGTTTCGGGTTCGTGGCTTGGGATCCGACATCGGACGAGTAAGTTAGCGAGGCCCCACGGGGCCGACACCCCTTCCGATCGGCTCGCCCCACTTCTTCAACACCCTTCTTCACCGAGACACTACGACATGCCCCCCGATGACCCGATCGACCAGTGGCTTCGCACGGCCGTCGACGCCGCTGACGCCGCCGCCCGAGTGCACGCAGACCACCTTCATCGGATCGGGATCGCCCAGGGGCGTATCAAAGGGCGCGCCGACTTCGTCTCGGCCGCCGACGAAGCGGCGCAGGAGGCGGTGATCGACATCATTCGCCGCCGGCACCCCGACCATCTGATTCTGGCCGAGGAAGACGATGCGCCGCCTTCCCTTCCCCTCGACGCGACCCCGATCTGGATCGTGGATCCGCTCGACGGCACGACGAACTTCCTGCACGGCCACCCCGCCCATGCGGCGTCGGTCGCCGTCGCCGTCGAGGGGAAACCCGTGGCCGGGGCCGTGGTCAGCGGACCGAGCGGCGAGCGCTGGTGGGCGCGCCGCGGCGGCGGGGCCTGGCGCGATCAACGACGGGTTCGGGTCTCCGACGAGGGGCCGTTGGAGCGCTGTCTCGTCGGCACGGGATTCCCGTTCAAGGACATGCATCGCCTGGCCCCCTACCTCGAGGGTCTCGGGAAGGTGCTGGAGGCCACCGCGGGCGTACGTCGGGGCGGCGCGGCCGCGATGGACCTCGCCTACGTCGCAGACGGACGCTTCGACGCGTTCTGGGAGTTCCGACTTCAACCGTGGGACTTCGCCGCGGGCATCTTGCTGGTGGAAGAAGCCGGAGGGGTGGTCGAGCGCATCGAGGGCGGGGCGCCCGGGATCGAGCCCGGGTCGATCATCGCCGCTTCGTCGCGCGGGCGGCTCGACGCGCTGCGAGCTCTGGTGACCTGAGGGGGAGGTCGGCACGCTCGCGGGCTCCGACGACGACGGCCCGGGGCGCGATGCGCCCCGGGCCGCCCACTCGCCCGCGAACTACGGCCAGAGATGGGTCCCGACCACGGGATCCCCGCCGTCAGGCGTTTCCGGCCTCGCGACCGCCGATGGCGATACGGCGACCTTTCGCCTCCGGCGCCTTGGGCATGCGAACGTGCAGAACGCCGTTCGCAAAATCGGCCTCGATCTGGTCGGCCGAGACGGTGCGGGGCAGCGTGAACGAGCGCTGGAAGCTCCCGTACGAGCGCTCCCACACGTGGTACTTCTTCGACTCGTCACCCTCGCGGCGCTCGGCCGCCTTCTCTCCGCGAATCGTCAACACACTGTTCTCGAGCTCGATCTCGATGTCGTCTTCGGTCAGGCCCGGAAGTTCGGCGGTGAGCACGAGCTCCTCCGGGGTCTCCTCGACGTTGACGGCGGGAAGCCAGGCACCGGACGAGGACGGCGTAGGCATCGCTTCGTCGAATACGAAGCCGAGACGGTTGGTGAGGGCGTCGAGTTCGCGCCAGGGATTGCGGTTCGTCCATCGCGTAATGGCCATGAGATGCCTCCTGTAGCGGTTGCACGTGTGCGTTTCTGGGAGGTCGCGGTCGATCCGTCGCGCCGCGACCTGCGCCTGTGTGGAGAGCAATGCCCGTGCCAGATCGGAGCACCGCCAAACCTGCCAAGATGAACGGCCGCATCGTGTTGAGGCGCCGGCCACCTGTCTGGAAGGCAGACTCCAGGCCTGCCGGTCTGCCCTTTGTGCAGACCGGCGGCCGATGGGCTCAGTCGGCGCGAAGGGCCGAGGCCGGATCGGCCCCCGCCGCCCGCCGCGCGGGGATCCAGGCCGCGGCAAACCCGGCGGCAACGAGGATTCCGACAGCCCCGCCCAGGACCCACGGGTCGGCGGCTCGCACCCCGAAGAGCACGGAGTCCAGCGCTCGGCCGGCAGCCCACGCTCCGCTCAGCCCGAGGAGTGCCCCCCAGAAGACCAGGCGTCCCGCCCGCCTCAGTTCACCACGGAGCAGGCTGGAGCGGTCGGCACCGAGCGCAGCACGGATACCGTGTTCGCGGCGCCGGCGACCCGTGGCGTAGGCGGCCACCCCGTACACTCCGACCGCACCCAGCAGCAGGGTGACCCCCCCGACACCGAGGGCGAGCATCGCCAGGAGGCGCGTCGGTCGAACCGAGGCCTCGACGAGGGCCGACAGAGGACGCAGGTCGCCCACCGGCACGCCGGGGCTGACCGACCAGACCGCCGCCTTCAAGCTCTCGAGGTCGGGCGCCGACCGGGTCCGCACCACGGCATAGGCGGTGCGCCACGGCCAGTCCCGCAGGGGGATGTAGGCGGCGGGGAGCTCGCGGGGACTGGTGACGCCAAGCTCTCGCACATCGTCGACGACCCCGACCACCTCCATCCAGACGACCCCACCGGGCCCGATCAACCGTTGTCCGACGGCCGACGCGCCGGGCCAGAGCCGCTCGGCGGCCGCGCGGTTGATGACCCCCGCCAGCGGGCCCTCGGCGCGATCTTCGTCGGCACCGGGAAGTGTGCCCTCGATGAGTCGAGCGCCAAGGGTCTCGAGATAACCGCTCGTGACCAGGCGGTGTGTCACCTCGGGGTACTCACCCGACTCGGGGGGGTCGAATCCCTCGGGCGTAACGGTGATTCGGCTCAGGCCCCGTCCCATGGGGAGCTGGGTGACCAGGCCGGCCGACACCACCCCGGGGACGCGTTGCAGCGCCTCCTGCACGTCGAGGTGGAAGGCCAGTACGTCGCCGTCGTCGGGGTAGGCCCTCGGCGGCGCCGTGATCCGGAACGACATCAACCCCTGCG
>CBDUEZ010000419.1:0-3308 GCA_965366355.1 uncultured bacterium | reverse complement strand
CCGCGTCTCGACGCCCGGCCCAGGATTTACCCACCCCCGTTCGGCGCCAGCGACCGGAGCGGATCCACCCGTGACGCCCGCCACGCCGGCAGGAAGCCCGCCGCGAGCGCCACGGCCGCCATCAGGAGTGCCGCGCTCAGCATCGTCTTCGGATCACCGGGATCGATGCCGAAGAGCATCGAGTCGACCACCGGGCTGACCTGCCAGGCGAGCACCACCCCGATCGCCAGGCCCAAAAGCGTGAGCCGGAGCACCTGGATCAGCACGAGGCGCACGATCGACACGGGGGCCGCGCCCAGCGCGAGACGCACACCCATCTCGGGGCGGCGTTGGGCCACGGCAAACGAAATGACGCCGTGCAGGCCGATGCACGAGAGCAGAAGCGCGAATGCCGCGAAGAGCGACAGCAGCTTGGCGAGCACCCGCTCCCGCGAGGCCTGGCGCTCGAGTTCGTCGCTCTGGCTTCGAAAGCGCGTGACGGGCAGCCGGGCGTCGGCGGCGGCCACCAGATCGCGAATCACCGCCTCCATTTCGGCGCTCGAGCGCGAGGTGCGCACGACGTAGTTCACGGTCCACAGCCCACCGGGGCGTTGCTGCCAGCTTTCGAGAAACCCGGGCTCGACCTCGCCCCGCAGGCTCGAATATTTCGTGTCGGCCACGACGCCGACCACGCGCAGCTCGCGATCCGAGATCGTGAAGGTGCGGCCGATGGCGTTGCCCCCGAAGACGTCGCGCTCCGCGGCCTCGTTGACCACGACCACCCGAGGCGCGCCGGGCCCATCGGAGGCGTCGACCATGCGCCCCGCCCGCAGCTCGATGCCCATCGTTTCGAGAAACCCGGGACTGACCCCGTTCATGTCGAGCATGTGGCTCTCCCCATCGACCAGGGCGTTCGAATTCGATCGCCACCCGCTCACGAGCACGTTCTCGACGACCGCCGCCGTCTCGACGCCCTCGAGCGCTTGCACATCTTCGAGAATGCGCGTGTAGATCAGGTTCTGCTCGTCGGAGTCCTGGGTGGCGTGGCCCGCGTCGACCCCGAAGACGATGAGGTTGCGGGGGTCGAAACCGGGATCGACCGAGGCGAGGTTGCCGAGGGTGGTGAGCAGCAGCCCGGCGGCCACCACGAGGGGCACCGAGATGGCGATCTGGGTCGCGACGAGCAGACGTCCCAGGCGGAAGCGATCGGCCGAACCGCCCTGGCCGCGGGAGCCCAGCTGGGTGGCGGGATCGGTGCGCATCATGCGCAGGGCAGGAATCCACCCCGACAGGCCCGCGGCGAGCACGCTGGCCAGCGCCGCGGTCCCCAGCAGCACCCAGTCGAGGTCGTAGGCGACGGCCGCGTTGCCCTCTCCCTCGGTGAGCGCCGATACGATCAGAGGGCCCGCCCATAGAGCGGCGGCGATGCCCACGGCGCCGCCCAGGAGTCCCAACATCAGGCTCTCGAGCACCTGGGGTCGGGCGAGTTCCCAACGAGAGGCCCCGATCGCCCGGCGAAGCGCGGTCTCGCTGCCCCGTGCCGTGCCGCGAGCGAGCAGGAGCGTGGTGAGGTTGGCGCAGGCGATCAGCAGCACGATGACCACGACCACCGACAGAATGCGCAGGGGGCCGGCTAGATCGTCTCGCAGGGAGTCCAGGCCGCGGGCGCCGTCGAGAAAGCGCATCTCCATGTCTGGGGCCACGGCGCTGGCGATCACCCCGGTCTCGACCATCTGGGCCCGCACCGCGGCGCTCACCGCCTCACGCGCGGGGGCGACGGGCACGCCGTTCGGAGTGCGCGCGAGCAGGCGCACCCAGTGCACCTGTGCCCGGGCGTGGACCGGCTCGCCGTCCCCGTCGGGCAGGCGAATGAACAGCTCGGCCGCGGCCAGGGGGACGGTGACCTCGCTCGGCCCGAAGAAGCCGCCGGGGGAGAGTCCCACGTAGCCCTTCTGGGCGACACCCACCACCGTGAACGGGTGTCCGTTCAGGAGCACCTCGGTGCCGATCACGCCGGGGTCGGCGCCGAATGCCCGCGACCAGTAGGAATGGCTGAGAACGGCCGAGCGCGCGCCCGGCGTGTCGTCGTCGTCGGTGAGCGCGCGGCCCAGCGTCATCGAGAGACCCAGGGTCGAGAAGTAGTTGCCCGACACCAGCATTCCGCCCGCGGCCAGGGCCGGCGCATCGCCCACCACGACCGACATTTCTCGAACGAAGGCATAGCCGGCGAGGTCGATCGTCGGCGCGGCGGCCTGGGCCAGACGAAAGGCGGGGTAGGAGATGTTGCTCGCCAGCGCGGCGCCATCGGTGGGGGCGGTGGCGTTGCTCGACCCGTATTGGCCGCCCTCCCAGTCGTCGGGCCAGGTGTGGTAGACCAGCGAGAGTTCGTCCGGCCGCTCGACGGGCAGCGTCTCGAAGAGCAGGGACTCCACCGCGCCCGACATCGCCGTGGTGGCGCCGATGCCCAGTCCCAACGACAGCACGGCCACCCCCGTGAAGCCGGGGGTGCGAGCGAGGCCCCGGGCGGCGCGACGCAGGTCGACCGCCTCGATGCGGGTCGACGTCAGGGCCGAGCCCACGAGCCAGAGAGGCACGAGCACGACCTGGGCCGCGTACCAGAGGTCGGCGCCGAGGCGGCTGGAAGTCGAACGGGTGGCGTGCGCTTCGGCCAGGTCGCCCAGCACTTCGTCGCGTTGATCGGCGGGCAGCGCAAGGTGAAGCAGCCACTCGGCCAACCGTGGGGGGCGCCTCATGCGTCGGCTCCGAGCACCCCGTCGAGCCCCTCGGCCATGGCGTCCCATTCACGGCGCGCGTCCCTCAGCGCGGCCAGTCCCTCGGGCTGCAGCTCGTAGACCTTCTTGGCGCGGCCCCCTCGTTCGGGTGTCGGCGCTCCGGGGCGCGCCCGCACGAGTCCCCGCTTCTCGAGACGGCGCAGGGTGACGTAGACGGCGCCCGGTGCGACCCCGCGCGACGTGCGCGCCTCCAGCTCCTCGAAGATCGCGGCGCCATAGGCGTCGGGGCCGAGCCTCAACACGGCCAGCAGCAGCAGCTTCTCGAACCCACCCAGCGTCTCGCTCATGTCGCCACCCGTCCCCGTCTGGAAGCTCGCGGGCTGCGCTCACATCGATGCAACCCAACAGTGTTACACACAACAGTGTCGGGTTGGGGGTGGGGTGGCAAGGGGGCGGTGCGGGCTTGCTCCCCGGGGGTCTCCTGGTCAATTCTCCTCCGCGACATGCCCACCTCCGATCCCATCTCCCGACTCGACGCGGCACTCTCCGGCCGCTATTCGGTCGAACGCCAGGTCGGCGAGGGCGGGATGGCCACGG
>CBDUEZ010000418.1:0-3339 GCA_965366355.1 uncultured bacterium | reverse complement strand
CCGCAGATCATCACCTCGAACTTCGATCGACCCCACAAGGTCGTGTTGTCGATCTACGGGGCTCCCTTCCCCGGCCTCGACGACACCCAGGTGTCGATTCTCTACACGGGCCAGTCCGGTCTCCCCTTCACGTACGTCTACCGGGGCGATTTGAACGGCGACGGCTACCCCGGTCTCGGGCCCGCCTTCGACCGCACCAATGATGCCGTCTACGTGCCCAACACCGCGACCGAGGTGCCCGGGAGCTTTGCGATGTGGCAGCTCCTGGGCGACGCGCTCAGCAACGACGAGTGCCTGATGGCCAACCGTGGAAAGATCATGGAGCGCAACTCCTGCCGCGCTCCGTGGCAGAACCGGCTCGACCTGAGACTGTCGCACACGCTGAGAGCCCTCGGTTCGGAGATCCGCTTCGAGGGCGACCTGATCAACGTCCTGAATCTGATGAATCGCGACTGGGGCAACATCGACGCGATCAATCCGGTGGTGTCGCTGCTCGAGCCGCTGGGTCGCGCCGAAGGTTCGGGTGTGCTGCAGTCGGGATGGGCCGGAGCCGTTCTGCCGTTCCGTGCCGACGACGGAACGCTTCAGGCCTCCGATCCCTGGTCGATCGTGACGCCCGACTCGCAGTGGCAGGCGCAGTTCGGCATTCGTGTGACGCTGGGAGGAGCTCGATACCAGCGCTGATCCTCGCGCGGTCGGCATGGCCCTTGCGGTAGTAGAAAGTGCCATCGATCGACCATGCAAAAGGGGATGACATGTCGGAACATGCGAGACGCTTCGTCGCCTGGCCCTGGGTTCTCGCCCTCGGGATGGTCGTGTCGAGCGCCCTTCTGGGACTGTCGTTCGTCGAGGGTCGGACGCCCCCGGGGACGATCCGGGTCGTGGGCGCGGCCACCGTGCCCTTCAGCTCCGACGTCGTGAAGTGGCGGGTGCAACTGGTTCGCTCCGTTCCCGCAGGGGGCGAGGCCGCCGGATTTCAGCGGCTCCGCGACGACCGTACCCGCTTTCTCGACCGACTCGAGGCGGTGGGCGTGGCCCCGACCGAGATCGCTCTGCAGCCGGTGACCACCAACACGATCTATGATCGGGAGGGTCAGGCGTCGGGGGCCCAGCTCCGGCAGACGTTTCTCGTCGTGAGTCGCGACCTGGATGCGGTCGAGTCGCTCGCCCTGGATCCGGGTGACCTGATTCGAGACGGGCTCGGGCTGGAAGGCTCCACGCTGGAGTACTTCTACGACGGGATCGCCGAACTGAAGCGATCTCTGCTTCAGCAGGCCTCGTCCGACGCCCGCGCGCGCGCCCTGGAGATCGGGGGGGAGTCCCTCGCCGACCTGATCGAGGCGCGTGCCGGCGTCTTTCAAATTCGAGAGCCGTATTCGACCGAGGTGCAGGGCTACGGTGTCTACGACACCCAGACCCGCGACAAAGAAATCACGGTGACCGTGCACGCCACGTTCGGGGTACGCTGACCCCCCACGGCGCGCCAGAATGCGTTGCGGTCGCTCCGCTTCAGCGGGAGATTGCCGCATCGCCCCCCCACTGTTTCTCACTTGTGAGGTAGATCATGCGTTGGCAGTCGGGACGACGGAGTTCAAACATCGAAGACCGTCGCGGTCGGAAGGCCGCCGCCGGCGGAGGCATCGGCCTCGTGGTGGTCGCGGTCGTCGTCATGCTTCTCGGTGGCGATCCCCGAGCCCTGCTCCAGGTGCTCGGAGATGGAGGCGGAGGCGTGGGAGCCGCGTCGGGCCCGCCGCCGGCGGCACAGGCCGAGGCCGCCGACTTCACGGCTTCGGTGCTCGGCTCAACCGAAGACGTCTGGGGCGAGATCTTTCGCGCCTCGGGGTCCACCTATCGGCAGCCCAAGCTCATTCTGTTCTCCGGCCGGACCTCGGCCGGTGCCTGCGGCATGGGCACCGCCGCGATGGGGCCCTTCTACTGCCCGCCGGCACAGGAGGTGTATCTCGATCTGACCTTCTTCGACGACCTCGCCGGAATGGGCGGTGCGGGCGACTTCGCGGCCGCCTACGTCATCGGCCACGAGATCGGCCACCACGTGCAGAATCTGCTTGGGACCTCCGACGAGGTGCGTCGCCTCCAGGCCGGGCGTTCCCAGGCCGACGCGAACGCCCTCTCGGTGCGACTGGAGCTCCAGGCCGACTGCTACGCGGGCGTCTGGGCCTTCCACGCCAACCGCACGGCTCGCATGCTGGAGCCGGGTGACGTCGACGAGGGTCTCGCTGCAGCCGCAGCGATCGGAGACGACCGCCTGCTGAAACGAGCGGGCCGTGAGGTCGTTCCCGAGGCCTTCACGCACGGCACTTCGGCGCAGCGGCAGCAGTGGCTCCGCCGGGGACTGGAGTCGGGCGATCCGCAGTCATGTGAGACGTTTGGGTAGTCGGATCGTGCTGGCGATTGAAGGCGAGCCCGCCCACTCGGGGTGGGTGCCGGTGTACTCTCCGAAGGGCGCCTTCGTGTTCGGGAGTTGGCCGGGAGGGTGCTGAGACGGCGGGTGCGCGTCTAGCGTTTCAGTCGCCCCATCAGCGCGCCGAAGACGACCCCCGTGACCATTGCGGCGGGCACGAAGAACAGCGGTACGATGATCAGTTCGATACCGTGGGGAAACCCGGGAAACGGGCGTCCGGGCAAGAAGAGAGGCCACACCTCGACGTTGGCCCAGACCAGGAGCGCGAGCGACGGCACCAGCCCGGCCCACGCGGCGATCCCCAGCCATCGTCCCTTCGGATCGCGCTTCTGCAAGAGGGCCAGAGCGCCCAGAAACACCACCATCGGAATCAGCGTCAGAAGACCACTGGTCAGGAGGTTGGGCCGACCGCTCACCTGGCTCCATGTTGCCGCGGTCGCCTCTCCGATGCCGAGGCCCGCGCCCAGGGCGACCACCTCGTAGACCGCGAAGGGGATCACGAGTGGCGTTACGATCGCCGTGATCACGAAGCCGGGGCGGGGGGGGAGCGAGGGGGCGTTGATCGAGTCAGCCTTGTTGGGGACAGTCATGTGCCCCCACCGAGTCCGGCGCATCCTTCCGGCTCGCCCTGGGCGACCAATGCCGAATCGAGAAGGGTCGCGTTTCGTTCGACGAAGCGGGGGAAACGTGCGGGATCGACGAGGGCGTAGCAGAGGGTGGCCAGAAGACGCGTTCGGGCACTCTGGAAGACCATGCGATTGAGGGTGCTGAAGACCTGTTCGACCTCGGGGTCGAAGGTCACCTGCACGGCCAGAGCCGACTTGGCCATGGACATGACCAGCCCGCTCGAGACGCCGTGGCCTGCCACATCGCCAACGGCTACCGCCAATCTGCCGTCCTCCAGGGCCAGGACATCG
>CBDUEZ010000417.1:0-3352 GCA_965366355.1 uncultured bacterium | reverse complement strand
CCGTGCCTCGACGGCCTTGAGAATGCCCCACCCGTGCAGCGGCCCATCGGCGAGCACGAGAAGGATCAGGAAGTCGCGCGGACTCAACGGAAGACGATCGGTTGCGTTCATGCGACCATCATACATAGTCATTCGACCACTAGTCAAGTGACTATGCCTGCTCTCGCTTCTTGCTCGACGATCTGGGGCGGCGTCCCAGGGCTCAATCCGCTCCCTCCCGCCCCTTTCCACCGCGGACGCCTCCTCTTCACGCGCATTTCCGGGGCCGCTTCAAACTTCTTGAAGCGATCCCGCACGGTAGCTTACGCGCGTGACGAAACGGAGTCAAACCGCCGCGGCGGCCCGTCCGGTTTCCGGCCGATGAGGTGCGAATCCGACCGACGCCGCTCTGAACTCAACATTCTCGACGCCAAAACCGAGCCAATGTCGGTTTCCCCGCTCATGGAGCGGGGAATCATCCTTTCGGAAGGCGGGCGCACGGGAAAACGGTGGGTTCCCGGCCTATGGAGACGTGAATCCTACGAACGCCGGCTCCACCCGTTCAAAGTGGTGGATTCCGACCGCAGCCCGGCCGACTGGGGCCGCGCTGGTCGTCCGCCACCACCCATCTCCGCCCGTCACCGCCAGCCCGCCCCACCGACACCGCACCGAACTCAACACTCTGCACGCCAAAACAGAGCAAATGTCGGTTTCCCCGCTCATGGAGCGGGGAATCATCCTTTCGGAGCGCGGGCCCGAGTCGAACGGTGGGTTCCCGGCCTATGGCGACGTGAATCCTACGAAGGCCGGCTCCACCCGTTCAGAGTGCTGGATTCCGACCGCCCCCACCGTAACCGTGCCAGGGCCGCCGCGACCGCCCCCACCGTAACCGTGCCAGGGCCGCCGCAACCGCCACCGCCGTGACCGTGCCAGGGCCGCCGCGCCCTCGTCCGCCGCGCCCGTCACCGCCCCCCCGCCCCACCGACACCGCGCTGAACCCAACATTCTGGACGCGAAAACCGAGCAAATGTCGGTTCCCCGCTCATGGAGCGGGGAATCATCCGCCCCGAGACCCCTAGGCCTCCGAGCTCGACTCCGCCGGATGGGCCCGCAAGGTCGCCTTGACCATGTCGCGATTGAGCCGCGCGATGTAGTCGACGCTGATCCCCTTCGGACACGCATTCTCGCAAGCGCCGTGATTCGTGCAGTTGCCGAAGCCCTCCTCGTCGTGGGTCTCGACCATGCCGAGCACGCGGTCCCATCGCTCCGTCTCGCCCTGCGGCAGAAGCCCGAGGTGGGAGACCTTGGCCCCGGTGAACAACATCGCCGAGGCGTTCGGACAGGCGGCGACACACGCCCCGCATCCGATGCACGTGGCGGCATCGAAGGCCTCATCGGCGTGGAGTTTCGGGATCGGCGTCGCATTGCCGTCGGGAGCACTCCCGGTGCGAACCGAGATGTACCCGCCGGCTTGAATGATCCGGTCGAAGGCACTGCGGTCGACCACGAGGTCCTTGATGACCGGGAAGGCCGTGGCCCTCCACGGTTCGATCCACAGCTCGTCGCCGTCCTTGTAGAGGCGCATGTGGAGCTGGCAGGCCGTGGTCAACTTCTGAGGCCCGTGGGGTCGGCCATTGACGACCATTCCACACGAACCGCAGATCCCCTCCCGACAATCGTGCTCGAAGGCGATCGGTTCGCCCCCCTCGAGGGTGATGCCCTCATTGACGACGTCGAGCATCTCGAGAAACGACATGTGCTCCGACACATCGGTGGCCTGGAACGTCTCGAAGCGGCCCGCCTGATCGGGACCCGACTGCCGCCAGACATGGAGAGTCAGCCTCATTTACTTGTAGCTCCTCTGCGAGAGCTGAACGTGTTCGAATTCGAGCGGTTCCTTGTGGAGCGTCGGAGCCTCACCGACTCCGTTGAACTCCCAGACAGCCGAGTGCGCGAAGTTTTCGTCGTCGCGTTTCGCCTCACCTTCGTCAGTGGTGTGCTCGACGCGGTAGTGGGCACCCGCGGATTCGTCTCGGGCGAGCGCATCGTGGCACATGACCTCGGCGAACTCCATGAAGTCGGCGACCCGGCCGGCCTTTTCGAGCGACTGATTGAGGGTATTGCCGGCCCCGGGGACCTTCACGTCACGCCAGAATTCGGCCCGGAGTTCGGGGATCCGCTTCAGGGCCGTCTTGAGCCCTTCTTCGGATCGCGCCATGCCGCAGTAGTCCCACATGAGGCGTCCCAACTCGACGTGGAAGGAATCGACCGTACGCGTTCCATTCGCCGACAGCAGCTTGTCCATTCGGGTCTTCACCTCGCGTTCGGTGTCGACGAAGGCGGCGTGATTCGTGTCGACGCCACCCGGTGACACCCGTGCGAGGAAGTTGCCGATCGTCATCGGGATCACGAAGTAGCCGTCGGCCAGTCCCTGCATGAGGGCGCTGGCCCCCAGGCGGTTCGCCCCGTGATCCGAGAAATTCGCCTCGCCGATCACGAAGAGGCCGGGCACCGTGCTCATGAGATCGTAATCGACCCAGAGCCCGCCCATCGTGTAGTGGGGAGCCGGGTAGATCCGCATGGGGCGCTGATACGGGTTTTCGCCCGTGATCTTCTCATACATCGAGAAGAGGTTGCCGTAGCGCTCGCTGATCAGGTCGTGACCCAATCGCTCGATCGCGTGACTGAAGTCGAGGAAGACGCCGTTGTTGCGCTCCCCGACGCCGTGGCCCGAATCGACCATCTCCTTCGCCCTACGCGAGGCGATGTCGCGGGGCGTCAGGTTACCGAACGACGGGTAGAGCCTCTCCAGGTAGTAGTCGCGCTCCGCCTCGGGAATCTGCGAGGCCGGACGGTTGTCGCCCGCCTTGCTCGGCACCCAGATCCGCCCGTCGTTCCTCAGGGACTCGCTCATGAGGGTGAGCTTCGACTGATAGTCGCCCGACGGGGGAATACAGGTCGGGTGAATCTGCGTGTAGCAGGGATTGGCGAAGCCGGCCCCGCGGCGATGGGCCCGCCACGTCGCAGTGACGTTGCAGGCCTTCGCATTGGTCGACAGGAAGAACACGTTGGAGTAGCCGCCCGTCGCGAGAACCACGGCGTCGGCCACGTGGCGATGGATCTTCCCCGACACCATGTCGCGCGTGATGATCCCCCGCGCCACCCCATCGATGACCACGACGTCGAGCATCTCCGAGCGGGTGTCGACATCGACCGTGCCGGCCTTCACCTGCCGCTCCAGCGCCTGATAGGCCCCCAGGAGCAGCTGCTGACCGGTCTGGCCGCGCGCGTAGAAGGTGCGGCTGACCTGGGCACCACCGAAGGAGCGGTTCGCCCGCATGCCCCCGTATTCCCGCGCAAAGGGCACACCCTG
>CBDUEZ010000416.1:0-3358 GCA_965366355.1 uncultured bacterium | reverse complement strand
GCCACACGCCGCCATCCCGACCGAAACGATCAGGGCGCCGGCGAAGGAGATAGATCTAGCCATGGGACTGTGCACCGAGATCGGGACGAGAAAGGAGCGAGTCATCGGACCACACGAGAGACGCATGAGAGCCCATCGAGGAATCCACGCTGGAAGATAGGGGTGGATCCGGTCAAATACAGTTCTGCCTGAAGCACGAGCCCTGCCGAGGTGTTCCAGCGCAGACCGAACTGAGTGCCGCCGCGATCTTCCCATTCGGCCAGTTCGAAGAGTCGGAACAGGGCCCACGGACCCTGGGGGACTTCCACCAGGTTGACCACTTCATCGCCGATGCGCCCTTCGATGCGGGCGTCCCGCGCCGTCGCACCGTTCCAGCTGAAGCCACCGCCACCCCGCGACGTGCGAGTGAAGCGCTGGCTGATGCCGTCGATCACGACGGTTACTTCCGGGAGCTGTGCCGAGTTCTCCGGGATCAGCCGGAAATCGACCCTCGGGCCCTGTCCCTGCGCGTTGAACAGTGCTTCGGATGCTTCGAAGGCACGATTGACGAAGGCGAGGAAGGCTGCCGATGGTGCAGGGTCTGCCCCCGACCGCGCGACATATCGGTTGCCCTGCCGCACGACGAGTCCCTGGAGGTCGTCCTGGATAAATGACGATAGCGCGCTCTGACCGGGCTTCAGCGCAGCGATCACATTTTCGATGTCGGCGTTCCCGGCGGCCCGGGGATCGAACGGGTAGCCGGACAGAAGCCCCGTGAAGCTCCGACAGAAGCTCTGACCCTGGCCATTCACCTGAGCGAGCGGGACGGTTCGCACGAGCGCCTCGGCACGCCGGATCGGGTCTTCGAGAACCCTGCGAACGGCCGCCCCCGTAGCCAGGGCTCCCTCGGGTTGGCGGGCGAAGGCCTGAGCCAGCCCCCCCACGGTCTGCTCGCCCTGGAGCACGAGGCCCGAAGCGTTCTGGAGCGCCGACTGCTGGGCACCCCCCGTGGCGGTTGCCACCTGATCGAGCGCGCCCTGGAGGCCGCGCAGGGCATTCACGTATTCCTGATTGGTCTGCCCGATGAGGATCTCCTCTTCATCGGGCGGCGGTTGGACGGCATGCAGAGGCTGGAATTGTTCCTGCAGCGGCTGCGTGTTTCGCGAGACCAGGGAGAGGGCCCCGAGCAGGGGCGAATCGGCGTCGGCGAGGCGACCGAGTTTGTTGGAGGCGTCGGCGGGACCGTTGAAGGCCACCACTGAGGTCCCTTGAACGAACGCCAACCAGATCGCGGAGTAGTCGGTCAGGTAGCGGGTCTTCACGGCGGCACCCAGTCGCGCACGCTCCTCTCCGGTGATCGACTGCGGCCCAAGCACCCAGTCTTCCGACTGCAGCAGTTCGTCGGCGTTCACCTCTCTCACCCAGTCGAAGGCGCCGAGGGTGAAGTGGGCCGGCACCACCACATCATTGCGAAGAAGGGTCGAAGCGCCCGGCACGGCCACCGCGAGTCGGATCTCCTCGCCCCGCGTGGCCGCCTGGTCGAGCACACTCTGATAGAACTGGTCTTCGCCTCCGAACTGCTGAAGGAACTGGCGAGCCGAGGCGACGACGGTGGCCTGGGCCGTTCCCGCTACGGGGTTCCCGCTCCGAATCACGTCGGCGAAGAAGTCGAGCTGGCGACGGATGAGGACCGCCGATTCTTCGTCGGTGATCCGTGCGGCGTCCCAACTCGCGAGGACGGCGTCGGGCAAAAAGTCCACCGTACTCTTGTCGGGGTGGTCCGTGAGAATCAGATAGGCCTTGAGGGCGTCGTAGTTCGGCCGGAACTCCGTCGTGGCATCGGGCTCGGCCGGGAGGCTCGCCAGGCGCGACTGAAGAACGCCCCGTGCCTCGCGTCCGAGGGCGGCGTCAAAACCCCGCAGGTACACGAGAAGGGCGGGATCCCGTACGGCGGCGCCCCGATACAGTCCCCACCGCATGCCGAGGGGTCGGCCCTCGACCTCGTGACGCCGAAGCTCCACGAGCTCGGCCCGCAGTGTGTCGAGCCGTTCCAATACGTTGCGTTCGGGCACGGACGAGGCCGTCACGGCCGTCCCGTCGACCAGCGTCGATACGGCCTCGACGCGCTGGATCATCGCTCGATTTGCGCGAAACGACACGAACATGCCGACGGACCACACGACCCCGACGAGCGTGACGACCGTGAGAAGTGCACGGCGCAGCACGTCGACCCGAGCTCCGCCCGTGGTGGTCACCCGGGCGACCTCGTCGGGCATGAGGACGTCGAGGAAGAAGGGCTTGAGAAACGCCCAGTCCGGAATACGGCGCGACCGGCTTGCCGCCGCTGCCTGGGCCTGAGCCGCGGCTGCCTGGACCTTCGCCATATCGAAGACCGCGGTGGCCCCGATGGATGGCGTTTCAGTGGGACCGGTAACCGGCGCGCGAGCCGCCCCGGGGTCGTCGACGACCAGGGCCCGGACGCCGGTGAAGTGAAAGGACCGCAGAAACGGACTGCGGCCGAGCTGGCTCGGCCGGCACAGTTCGATCAGGAACCGCCGCACGTGCCCGCGAATCTTCTCGAGTTCGCGCGGAAACTCGTAGGTGCCGGCCTGCACCTCCGCATCCCGCTCGCGCATGAGAAACTCCCTGCGCTTGAGGCGGAGGGCGTGAAGGAGCTCGCCCAGGTAGCGGTCGATCCGGGCGCCCTCGGCCTCCGCGTGCGGGGCGTCGGTCGGAGCGGCCAACGGCAGGGTTGCGCCCAGAGCCTTGGCCACGTCGTCGCGCCCCAGCGAGCGAACGAAGTCGTCGTAGTATGGCAGCCGATCCGCGCGGGTGAAGAGCACGTACACCGGCAGCCGGATCCCCAGCGCCTGTGCCGCCTCGACGAGTCGATCCCGGAGGTTGCGGGCAAGCACCGTCACCGTCTCCGCCGCCCCCGGTTGGGTGAACTCGTCGCACGCGACACAGACCACGGCCACCCGCGGGGCCTGTTGCTCCAGGCCCAGGGCCGCTGCCATGCGCGCCGGCTGGGTGTGCGACAACAGCGCTTCCCACCTCTCGGGCGTGTCGAGCAGGGCGCCGCCCGCTTCGACGAGGACCGAGCCCTGCGCGTACCAGACGTTGGCCACCTCGGTCGGAACGGTGGCATCGCCCCGTTGGGTCTCACCGGCCAACAACTCGATGTCGAGGCCGGAGTGTTCGACGACCGTGGTCTTGGTCGAGGCTCGGGCACCGAGGATCAGAACCGTAGAGAGCTTCCGAAGGCTCTTTTCCTCGGCCTTGTGGCTCGCCGCGAGGCGTTTCTGTGCCGCCTTGAAGGTCGAGGCGATCTGGTCTTCCTTCTTCGCCGCCTTCTCGCCGCGAATCCGTCCCTTCCATC
>CBDUEZ010000415.1:0-3389 GCA_965366355.1 uncultured bacterium | reverse complement strand
GCATGGATGCCTCGGCGTGCGGGACCCTCCTGCGGGCCCTCGCCCTGCGCGCCGCACTCCCGCGCTCGCGGGTGGTGGCCTTCCTCCCGCTCTTCGCCCTCCTCGTCGCCTTCGTCGCCCTCGCCACCCTCCCGGCCCTCGCCCCCACCCCTCTCCACGCGCAGTCCCGCACCACGGCATCCCTTCGGGGCACCGTGACGTCGACTGACGGCGCGCTGCTCCAGGGCGCATCCATCACGGTGGTGCACGAGCCGTCGGGCGAGACTCGGGTAGGCCTCAGCGATGCGGCCGGTCGTTTTCTGTTGCTCCAGCTGCGACCGGGCGGACCGTACCGGCTCACCGTGCAGGTGCTGGGGTTCGCCGAGCGCACGGTCGAGGGGATCACGCTGCAGGTGGGCGACACGCGCGACGTCGAGATCGTGCTCTCCGAACAGGCCATCGACGTCGAGGGCCTCTCGGTGTCGATCGATCGCACCTCGATCTTCGACGCGAGCCAGGTGGGACCGGCCACGCGCCTCGACGAGCCGACTATTCAGGCGATGCCGGTGATGTCGCGCAATGTGCTCGAACTCACGCGGCTCTCGCCCCTGGTGCGCACCACCGAAAGCGGCGGCTTCTCGATCGCCGGACAGAACGACCGCTACAACGCGGTGCTCGTCGACGGACTGCTCAGCAAGGACATGTTCGGCCTCACCTCGGGCGGGGTCCCCGGCGGACAGGCGGGCGCCAAGCTGATCCCCATCGACGCCGTGGCCCAGTACGAAATCCTGGTGGCGCCCTTCGACGTGCGCCTGTCGGGCTTCAGCGGCGGGGTCATGAACGCGGTCACGCGCTCGGGCACCAACGACTGGCGGCTGCGTGCGAGTGGCGTGCACCGCAACGAGTCGCTCATCGGCGATCTGTCGCTGCCCTCGGGTCCGGTCGAGGCCTCGGCGGTCGACCGGTCGCTCCTCGCCCTGAGTTTCGGGGGACCCCTGGTTCGCGACCGCGCCCACATCTTTGCCGCGGCCGAGTTCGAACAGTCCCGCCAGCCGCCCGACGGCTTCAACCTGTTTCGCGATCCCGGCTCGCTGATCGGCATCTCACACGACGCGATCGAAGCGGTCGCGGCCGAGATGGAGTCCCAGTTCGGACTCGATGTGGGCGAGGTCGGGGCGTACCCCCTCGATCGGGCCCTGGCCAACACCTTCGTGCGGGCCGACCTCGGCGTGGGCGACGGGGATCGGCTCACCCTGCGCCACATCTTCGGTTGGGCCGATGTGGATCAGGCCCCGAACCGGGGATCGTTTCGACCCTACGAGCTCGGCTCGAACGCCGTCTTCCGGCGCTCCACGAGTCACCTGGCGTCGCTGCAGTACTTCCGCGAATTCTACCGGGGTTGGGCCAATGAGCTCGACGTCACCTTCCAGCGCATCGTCGATCGCACGGAGCCCGCCAGCGACCTGCCGCAGATCGAGGTCGAGCTCGAGAGTATCATCGACGGCCGGGAGTTCGAGCGCGCGGTGCGGCTCGGCGGCCAGTACTTCGCGCAGGAGAACGACCTCGAACAGACGAGCCTGCGCATCACCAACAGCCTCGACATTCCGGTCGACGACGAGATGGTGACGCTCGGCGTGACCGGGGCCTGGTTCGGCTTTCGCAATGCCTTCCTGCCCGGCGCGCAGGGCGAGTATTTCTTCGGATCGCTCGACGATCTGCGGCAGAACCAGCCGTTCCGTTTCCAGCAGTCGGTGCTGAACGACGGCGAGCCCGATGCCGTCACCTTCAACGTGGCCGAGGTCGGGGCCTTCGTGCAGCGCGAGGTGCGGGCGGGCGACGGACTGACGATGCATTTTGGACTCCGGGCCGACATTCCCTTCGTGCTGGATCGCCCGGAGCGCAACATCGATCTGGAGGCCTTCTTCGGCTACAACACCTCCGACCTGCCGTCGGGACACCTGCTCTTCTCGCCGCGGTGGGGATTCAACTGGCAGAGCGAGGGGGAGCGCACCACGCAGGTGCGGGGAGGCGCGGGACTGTTCACGGGGCAGATTCCCTACGTCTGGCTGGCCAACGCCTTCCACGACAACGGACTGCGATCCGTCAACCGGTTCTGCGAAGGTCGGCGTCGGTTCGTTCCGAACATCGACCAGGGGGCGCCGGCCTTCGAGCCCGGGAGCAGTCCCCAGTCCTGTGTGTTGTCGGGACTCGACATCGAAGCATTCGGGGCCGTGCGCAACGCCGTGGTCTTCGATCCGGCGTTCAAGTATCCGCAAGACATCAAGTTCTCGACCGTGGTCGACCGCGAGCTCGGCGGGAGCGTGACCGGCTCGCTCGGGGTCTTCTTCAACCGGGCCCTCAACCAGGTGGGCCTGCAAGACCTCAACGTCGCCTCGGGGGCGGCGGTCGACGAGCGGATGGCGGCGCTGGCGGGCACCGATCGGCGCTACTATCGGCAGCTGGGTGAGGAGTTCCAGCACATCCTGGCGGTGACGAACGAGGGCGACAACTGGGCGGTCGCCGGTACGGCCGAGCTGCGGGGATCGCTGTCGGAACGCGTGGCCTTCCAACTCGGGTACTCGTTTGCCCGCACCTGGGACCGCATGAGCCTCGTCTACACCGACATGGTGTCGAACTTCGGCACGAATCCGGTGGTGCGCGACGTCAATCATCCCACGCTCGAGACCTCGAACTTCGATCGCCCGCACAAGCTGCTGGCCACCGTCTTCGGGGCACCGATTCCCGGCCTGCCGCGCACCGAGATTTCGCTGCTCTACACCGGCCAATCGGGCTCGCCCTTTACCTACGTCTACGAAGGCGACGTGAACGGCGACGGCTATCCGGGTGTGGGTGGGGCGAGCGATCGGTTCAACGATCCGGTCTACGTGCCCGAGGTCTTTCCCGTGCCGCCCGTGAGCCTGGCGACCTATCCCCTCATCCGGAGCGCCCTCGAAGTCGACGAGTGCTTCGGGGGTGAGGAGGGACGCCAGCTCCAGCGCAACGAGTGCCGCGCCCCGTGGGAGCACCAACTCGATCTGCGCGTGGCCCAGACGCTCGAGCTGGGCGCGACATCGGTGCGGCTCGAGGCCGACCTTCTCAATGTGTTGAGCCTCATCCATGGGTCGTGGGGACGTGTGCAGCGCACGCCCGCCAACGTGCCGTTGATGCGACTCTGTCGGCTCGAATGCAACGGCTTCTTCGCGCCGTTCCCGGCCGTCTGGACCGGGGGAGTGCTTCCGGCGGGGGACGGCAGCGGCGACCTGGTGCCGACCGATCCCTGGACCGCGGTGACGCCCGAGTCACCGTGGCGCATGCAGTGCGGGGCACGGGTGACGTTCGGCGGGGCGGGGCGATGAGGGTGGGGTCGGGTGGCCGGCGAGTCGTCGCGCTCGCGCTGCCCCTGGCCGTCG
>CBDUEZ010000414.1:0-3393 GCA_965366355.1 uncultured bacterium | reverse complement strand
GTCCAGTGTCCCTGACGCCGATCCGGTATACCTCCCAAAGCCGGCCACACGAGCCACCGACCGAGTCACCACTGCAGATCGTTGGGCAGAGTACGGAATACGGTCACCCCTCGCGTCGAAGCGTGGTAGGACGTCTCGGTAGTTTGACGCGCGGCCCTCTCGTTCGCAAAGAAGCGTGCGCTGAGGGGGCCGCCGTGGCAGTCACGGTCACGGCCTTCGTTTCAGCACGGAGCGTCGCCCATCGCGATTCCGCCTTGACAGGCGCCAAAGATGCGGGAACAATATATCCGGCCCCCCGGTCCACTCGTTCCCTTACCCTCCGGTGGACGCCGGCGGAGTTGCTGCGGAACCATTCTCAGAGCGAGCGCGCCCCCATGAAGTCCGGCCGACTTCTGATCGTCTTCGTCGTTGCTGCCCTGGCGTTTTCCGCTCTCGCGGCACCGGTTGCGGCCCAATCCGAGCGCAGCCCGATACTCGCCGGTGCGTTCGAACTGTTCTTGCCCACGACGGGCTTCGCATATGCTGGCGATTGGAAGCGAGGCCTGCTTCCGAACGCGGTCAGGATCGGGAGTGTCGTTGGGATCGTCGCAACCGATGCCTGCGCAGACGACGATGAGAGCGGCGGGACCTGTATTGCCCTCGTGGCCGCACTCGCGATTTCGCATGTCTGGGCAACCGTCGGCGCCGTGAAGACGGCCCAGGACCGGAACCGCGCGCTAGAAGCAGCACCCCGGGAGCTGGTGCTCCGACCCGGACCGACTTCGGGATCCCTCTCGTTCGGCCTGGCGATTCGGCGCTGAACTCAGGTCCGCACACTACAGATAGTGGGGGGACTGTCAAGCAGATCTCCACCCAAGCGTGTTTGGGGCCTATGGCACGACCCTGAACCCCTCGAGTCGGGCGGCCAAAGCGAGGCGTTCGTCGAGGGTGACGAAGGCCGCGTCGGGCTCTTCGCCTGCCCAGACTCGAGCCGCGGCGAGTTGGAGTGCGTCCGCCGCCTTGAGCGAATGAAGCCGCAGGATGCGCATTGCGGCACTCCGAACGTCGTGGGAGGGGAGCACTTCGAGCCACGCGTCTTGAAGCTGGCGAAGGAGATCGAGTACTCGGGTCTCATCTTCTGCGCTCAGGCATTCCTCGCGCCGGAGACGGGCGGCGGCCGAGGCGCACTCCACGGGTGTCCCCCACCACGCCGCCATCTCGGGGTCGGCCTCGAGGAGGCTGCGCATGCCGGCGGTGGCGGGTTGCTCGAGCAGAAGCGGCACGAGGGCGGAGGTGTCCCAGAACCTCACCAGCCCTCTGCCCGTTCTTCGAGGATCGACTCCAGGCTGCGACCGGTCGGATCGTGAGGGCGCTCCGCTGTAGCGAAGGCCGAGTCGAGCCCCCGCGCGGGCGGACGTACAAGACCGGACGCAACGAGAGCCTTCGCGCGGTCATCGAGGGTGCCCGAGGATTCCAGGGGGGCGAGGCGAGCGACAGGGACGCCACGGTCGGTGATCACGACGGTCTCGCCCGCACGGGCGGACCGAAGATACTCGCTCAGACGGGCCTTCAGGGTGGCCACTCCGACGGTGCCGTGCATGATGGGTCCTCCAGGTCATGATGATATGACCATAATAGTCATCACGGGAGGGTTTCGGAAGGCTGGTTCCAGCGTATACGACTGCCCTGGCTTGAGGTCCCCGTCGGTAGCACCGCGAGATCGCGCACCGAGGCGCACAAACCCGCGTCCTTAGCCGACATTGCGCTCCCATGGTCGCGAGTGGGCCGCTACCAAGAGCTTGCTCGGTGATTGGGGAGTTATTACCGTTGTTATAACTCTCAAGAGGGATCATCCATGGCCAAAAAGACGACCATTCGCGCCATCGGCAACTCGGCCGGAACCACCATCCCGAAGCCCCTGCTTGAGCGCTATCACTTGGCAGAGGGAGATACCGTCCACCTGATCGAGACGGACGAGGGCATCCTTATCACGCCCTTCGACCCCGCCTTTCAGGAGGCGATGGAAATCTACGCAGAAGGCGCCAAGAAGTATCGCAACGCGATGCGAGAGCTCGCCGAGTGAGCGAACCCCTCTGGCTATTGCCGGTCTACGTCCTTGCCATCCACGCCGACCAGGTTCAGTCCCATGGCGGATCCCTTGGGCTGCGAGACCGCGGGCTTTTGGAGTCGGCACTGGAGAGGCCGAAGAACAGGTTCCAGTATGATCCTGAGGCGGATCTTTCGGCTTTGGCCGCCGCGTACGGGTTCGGCCTCGCCCAGAACCACCCGTTCGTGGACGGCAACAAGCGCGTCGCCTTCCAGGCCATGTACCTCTTTCTCGGCTTGAACGGATTCCGAATCGAGGCCGCCGAAGAGGAAGTCGTACTTCTCATTCTTTCCCTCGCGAGTGGTCAGCTCGACGAGGACTCCCTCGCGGCCTGGCTCAGGAACCACATCACGGCTCGATGATCTGGCGATTGCCTCATCGCCCCATCTAATCGCCCGGCGGTCCCGCGGGAACGTTTTTTCGGGTTAATTGCGAAGCGCCCTCGCTAGCCACGCCTTTCCGTTCTTGCGTTCCTTTGGCCCGCTCTGACATGATCGTAGCTTCTGGGGGATCATGGGGAGGCGAGGGGGGAAGATGTTGGACATCATGACTTGCGGGGTCTGGGTGCCACCGACCCTCCCCGTTCTTCTCACCCTCCTGGCCGCGCTCGCGAGCTGCGAGCCTGAGGCCATTTCGTCCGATCGGTCCGCCGAATTCGGTTCCGCCATCGACAGCACCCCGTTGTTGACGCTGAATCGCTGGGACACCACCGAGGAGGCCCAGGTGATGGTCGCGCCGCTGGGGGCCGCCTTTGTCGGTGACTCGGTGGTCGTGGTGCTCGATGGCGAGTCGCGAGAACTCCGCGCCTTCGATCTGGAGGGGCACGTGCAATGGCGTGCGGGTGGGCGCGGGGGCGGGGAAGGGGAGTTCGCGTCGGCTCCGTGGACGCTGTTCGTCGGAGGCGCAGGCGAGTTGACCGCTTTCGATGTGCCGGCGCTTCGAGGCAATCGGTACGATCACCTGGGTCGGTCCGTGGCAGGCGTCGGCTTGCCCGCGAGCGGCGACCGCAATCCGGAAGTTTTCGGTGTGCTCGAGGGGGATCCGCCTCTTGCGGTTGTAGGATACGAGTCCCCACCGGCTGGTGGTCTCGGACGGGCCACGCTGTGGTTGTCGACGGTGGGACTGCACGCACCTCCGTCGGTCGACACGATCGGAGCTTTTCCTGGCCCGCTCCTGACCGAGATCCCCTTGGAGGAGGGCGTGGCCATCGGTGTCGCACCTGGCTCGCAGTCCTTGCTCGCGGCGGCTCGAGGGCAAGACATCGTGACGGCGGCTGTCGACGACTCTCTGCGGGTGTTGGATCGGGC
>CBDUEZ010000413.1:0-3469 GCA_965366355.1 uncultured bacterium | reverse complement strand
CGGCGGGACGGTCGGTGAAAACTTCCTGCGGGCCGCGCGGAAACACCCAGGGCGCATGGTTGATGGCACCGTCCACGAACTCTGTGAGCCGCCCGGCGTGGGTATGGTCGTTCAGCCGCGTGGTGGTCTGGATCCAGCGCAGTCCCGTGGCGGGGCCAAGATTCCGCTCGATCTGGACATCCATGCCGTGGGTCAGAACGGGAGGCCCGGTTGCCCCGACCTCGCGCGGCAACAAACCGTGCACGAGGTCCACCCGCTGCAGGTACCGGGTCGTCGTCAATTCGATCTCTATCGGAACCATGAGGTGCACGGCCACAGGCCGCCCGCGGACTCGCACGGGCAGGCTCTGCTCCGGAGAAACGGGCCCGCGGATGCGTGCGCGAAGTCGACCGTTCTCGGGGAGCGCGAGGGCGCGCGCCTGGGCCGGAGCATCGAGGCCCCACCGGGAGAACACTGTGCGGAAGGGTACGCCCGGGCGCACCGTGACTTGAAGGAAGAACATCGCAGGGAGCGCGGGAGAATCGTCGTCGCCTTAGAGTAACATCTTCCGTGGTGGTCTGCCGTCCGGGTCCGCCCTGGAGCGTTCGTCAGGTGTTCCCACCAACGTCGACTTGCCTGCGGGCACCTCGCCGGCGACCCGCCTTCCCCAGGCATCGAAGTTCGAGGTCGAGAATGAGGCGGCGGGAGGCTGATCTGTCGACCCGGGCACGGAGTGCTGGCCCGGGACCGGGCGGCGCCACATGTTGGGCTCCATGACCGATGCCATCGGACGCCTGAACGCTGCCCTCGAGGGCCGTTACTCCATCGAGCGAGAACTCGGCGAAGGCGGGATGGCCACGGTCTACCTGGCGGACGACCTGAAACACGACCGGAAGGTCGCGCTCAAGGTCTTGAAGCCCGAGCTGGCCGCCGTGGTGGGCGCGGATCGCTTTCTCGCTGAAATCAAGACGACGGCGAACCTCCAGCACCCGCACATCCTGCCGCTGTTCGATTCGGGGGAGGCCGACAGCTTCCTCTTCTACGTCATGCCCTTCGTGGATGGCGAGACGCTGCGAGACCGGCTGGACCGTGAACATCAGCTGCCCGTCGACCTGGCCGTTCGCCTCACGACCAACGTCGCAGAGGCGCTGGAGTACGCGCACGCCCACGGTGTGATTCACCGCGACATCAAGCCCGCCAACATTCTGCTACAATCTGGCAAGCCGGTGATCTCCGACTTCGGCATTGCACTGGCGGTGGGGGCTGCGGGGGGTGGCCGCCTCACCGAGACGGGACTGAGTGTCGGTACTCCGCACTACATGAGCCCGGAGCAGGCGACCGGCGACTCGGGGGTCGGTGCCGCGTCGGACATCTATGCGCTCGGCTGCGTGCTCTACGAGATGTTGGTCGGCGAGCCCCCCTACACTGGGAGCACGGCGCAGGCGATCCTCGGAAAGATCATCGCCGGCGAGGCCGCGACGGCCACGAAGCACCGAACGACGGTGCCCGCCAACGTCGATGCCGCGATCCGGAAAGCGTTGGAGAAGGTGCCGGCAGACCGGTTCGCCGGAGTCCGCGACTTCGCACGGGCGCTGGCCGATCCAGGGTTCAGGCACGGTGAGATGGGAGCCGCTGGCGGCGGCGCGGAGGTCGGGCGGTGGAAACGTCGAACCACGCTAGGGTGGGGCGTGGCGGCGGTGTTGGCCGTTGCGCTGGGGTGGGCGGGGGTTGCGTCGATGAACGCGCCCGCATCAGAGGTCTCCCGATTTGTCATGCCCTTCGAGCCCGGCCAGGGGTTCGTGCCCGGGACGCAGGGGATTGAGTTCGATATCGCCCCGAATGGCCGGACCTTCGTCTATGTGGGACCGGGTCGAAATGGCGGGACGCAGCTCTGGGTCCGCTCACTGGACGACCTCGAGCCCCGGCCGCTCGCCGGCACGGACAACGCCCTTTCCCCGAGCTTCTCACCCGACGGGACCTCGGTCGTGTTTTGGCTGGCCGGGGGCTACAGCATTGCATCGCTGACGGGTGGCCCTCTGCGTCGAATCGCCGAGAACCGGGCCTGGGATCCAGAGTGGGGGGAGGACGGCTGGGTCTACTTCTCAGAAGGGAGAGGCATCTCGCGCATCCGCGAAACCGGCGGGGACTCGGAGCAAGTGGTCCAGCCCCCGGAGGTGGGGGACTACCGTTTCCCAGAACTGCTTCCGGGCGGTAAAACGCTGATCGCAACCCACGCCACCGGCGCTCCATCGGCGAGTCGCATCGTGGGGATCCCACTCGAGACCGGAGCCCCCATCGATCTCGTGTCGGGTGGAATGGCCCGTTACGCGCCTTCGGGGCATCTCATATACGCCGCCTCGGACGGAACGCTGCTGGCTGCGGCGCTCGACCCCGACGAGCTCGGGGAGGTGGGGACGTCGGTCGTCTTGTTGCAGGGGGTGCAGGTGAAGGGCCGTGGCGCGAGCCTGTTCGCCATCGCGAACGAGGGCACGCTCCTTTACCGATCGGGTGCGGCGAGCACGGGTCTATTCAACCTGGTCTGGATCGACAGGGATGGGCGGGTCGAGCGGGTCGATCCGAACTGGACCTTCGACGGATCGTCGCCGAATTCCGCCGGGGGCAGCGAAATCGGACTGGAAATTTCGCCCGACGGCACTCGGGTCGCCCTGAAGATCCACTCCGCCGCAGGGGAAGACATCTATGTGAAGGACCTGGAGGGCGGTGAACCGTCACGTCTCACCTTCGACCCGGCCCTCGACCGCCGACCCCGTTGGTCGCCGGACGGGGAGTGGATCGTTTTTCACTCCGACCGGGGCGAAAACCGGGACCTGTGGCGCAGGCGGGCCGATGGCTCAGGCTCGGCGGAGCTCCTGCTCGACCTCGACCGGCCCATCATCGAAGTGCAACTCTCCCCCGACGACGAGTGGTTCGTCGTCCGGCTCGGCGGTACGGCGGCGGTGGTCGGGGGCCGTGACATCGTGGGTGTTCGACGCGGGGACACCACGGTCGTGCCCCTGGCCGCCGACGCTTCGGACGAGAAGGCGGCGGCGCTTTCCCCCGATGGTCGGTGGCTCGCCTACGAGTCCACCGAATCGGGCCGCAACGAGATCTACGTCATTCCCTTTCCCAATGTGAACGACGGCAAGTGGCAGGTCTCTCAGACGGAGGGGATCTCACCCCGCTGGTCAAGAACGGGAGACGAGCTCTTCTTCGTGAGTGGTGACCGCGAGATGACCGCCGCTCGCGTCACCACCGAGGGCGGGATCTTCGAAGTGGGGGCGAAAGTACCCTTGTTCAATGTCGACGTACGCAACCTCTCCGTCGGCGAGAACTGGGCCACCTATGACGTGGCCGACGACGGGCGTTTCCTGATGCACCAGTTCGACGTCAACGCCGAGGTGCAGAGTCGATTGGTGCTGGTCGAAAACTGGATCGAGGAGTTGCGGGAGAAGGTGGGCGGGAACTGAGGCCTCGACCGCGGCCGGCGTCG
>CBDUEZ010000412.1:0-3511 GCA_965366355.1 uncultured bacterium | reverse complement strand
CGAGGAACAAGATGGGCGAGCGATTCACACTTCCGGTTCTCCCCCTTCGAGACACGGTCGTCTACCCGGGTGTTGCGGTTCCGATCAGTGCGGGCCGTCCAGGCACGGTCGAAGCCGTCCAGGCCGCGCTCGACGGTGATCGGCGGCTCTTCGCAGTCTCGCAGCGCGAAAACGTGGACGAACCGGAGCCGGGCGTATTGTACACGGTCGGCACCGTCGTCCGGATCATCCAGACCCATCGGGTGCGTGGGGGCGTGCAGCTGCTCGTGCAGGGAGAGAGCCGCGCGCAGGCGATCAGCTACCAGGACGATGGGGAGCAGATGCTACGGGCCGTGTTGTTGGGTATGGATCGGCAGGAGCCGCGCGACGAGGCCGACCCTGCGTTTCAGGCGCTCGACCGTGAGCTTCGCGACCGGGCGGCCGAGTTGGGCACCCGTCGGGGCGTTCCCGCCGAGGCGCTCAACCAGCTGATCCAGGGCGTCGACGAGCCGGGGCCATTCGCCGATCTCGTCGCATTCTATCTCGAGCTCCCGACGCCGGAGAAGCAGAAGTTGCTCGAGGTTCTCGACGACGAGGAGCGCATGCGACTGGCGCTCGTCGCGGTCGAGCGGGAGTTGGCTCGCATCGACGCCCAGGAAGAAATCCAGGCGAGGGTGCAGTCGGAGCTGGGAGAGCGGCAGAGGGAAATGTTGCTGCGTGAGCAGCTCAAGCAGATCCAGAAGGAGCTGGGCGAGGAGGAGGAGCAGGGCGACCTCGACGAACTCAAGGAGCGCCTCGAGGCGCTGGAGCTCGAGGAAGAGGCCCGCTCCGAAGTCGATCGCGAACTCCGCAGATTGGAGCGCACGTCGCCCCAATCGGCCGAGTACCAGGTGATCCGGACGTTCCTGGAATGGATCATCGAGCTGCCGTGGAACGAGCGCACCGAAGACAAGATCGTTCTCAGCCGGTCGGAGGAGATCCTCGATGAGGATCACTACGGGCTCGAAGACGTGAAGGACCGGGTGCTGGAGTTCCTCGCGGTCCGAAAGCTCCAGACCGAACGCGCCACCGATGCGGAGACGGACTCGAAGTCGGCGAAGTCGAAGTCGGATGCCGGGGCCGAGGGTGAGGCCGGTTCCGTTGAAGCCGAACGGGTGGAGAGCTCCCACGATCCGTCGCCGCGCGGCCCGATCCTCTTGTTCGTCGGTCCCCCGGGAGTCGGCAAGACGTCGATCGCGCAGTCGATCGCCAAGGCGCTCGGCCGCAAGTACGCTCGGATTTCGTTGGGCGGCGCCCGTGACGAGGCCGATATTCGCGGACACCGGCGCACCTATGTCGGGGCGATGCCGGGTCGGATCATTCAGGGTATGCGCCAGGCCAAGAGCAAAAACCCGGTCTTCTTGCTCGACGAGGTCGACAAGTTGGGGGTCTCCTTCCAGGGCGACCCGAGTTCTGCACTGCTCGAAGTGCTCGACCCGGCCCAGAATTCCACCTTCGTCGACCACTACCTGGGCGTTCCCTTCGATCTGTCGGAGGTGCTCTTCATCGCCACCGCCAACTACCTCGACCGGATTCCGGCCCCGCTACTCGACCGCATGGAGCGCGTCGACTTCTCGGGCTATACCGAGGTCGAGAAGCTCGAGATCGCGAAGCGCTACCTCCTGCCCCGGCAGGAGAAGGCGAACGGTCTCTACGAGGGCGAGCTGAAGATGGACGAGGAGGGACTGACCTCGATCATCCAGGAGTACACGCGCGAAGCGGGTGTGCGGCAGCTGGAGCGCGAAATCGGCAAGCTCGCGCGCAAGGTGGCGCGCCGGATCGCCGACGACACCGAGACCGAGCGGATCGGAAAGGACGGCATTCGCGAACTCCTCGGACGCCCCCGGGTGCACCCCGAGCGCATGGCGATGGAAGACTCGGTGGGGGTCGCGACCGGCATGTTCTACACGCCGATGGGCGGAGACATCATGTTCGTCGAAGCCAGCGTCATGCCGGGCGAGGGCGGGCTCGTCTTGACCGGTCAGCTCGGCGACGTCATGAAGGAGTCCGGTCGGGCCGCGCTCAGCTATGCGAAGGCCAACTGGAAGTCGCTCGGTATCGCCGAGGGTGCCCTAAAGGGCCAGGAGGTACACATCCACGTGCCGGCCGGGGCGATTCCCAAGGATGGTCCGTCGGCAGGGATCACGATGGCCACCTCGTTGGTCTCCGCGCTCAGCCACAAGCGGGTGCGGCGCGATGTGGCGATGACCGGTGAACTCACCCTCACCGGGCGGGTTCTGCCCATCGGTGGGGTGAAGGAGAAACTTCTCGGCGCGGTTCGGGCGGGTATCAACGAGATCATCGTCCCGAAAGACAACGAGGCCGATCTCGACGATCTGCCCAAAGACGTGCGCAACACGCTCACCGTGCATCTGGTCGAGTCGCTCGACGACGTCGTCGCGATCGCCATTCGGCGAGAGCCAGGGGGCACGTCGTCAGGGACTTCCGGGAAAGGTTCGGCCAAACGGGCTTCGAAGCCGCGCCGAAAGAGTCCGCCCCAGGACGAGGCCCCCGCGCGGGCCTAGGTCGATGACCGCGCCGCCCGGCGGCGCGGTCAGACCACCTCGATGTGGCCGGGTCGGGGGCCGTCCATGACGGTCCCCACCACGGCCCCGGTGACGCCCCGGGCGGAGAGTGCGTCGAGGAGGCCCGCCAGCCGGTCGCCCTCGACGGCCATGAGCATTCCGCCCGAGGTCTGGGCGTCGCAGAGCACGATCCGCATCGCCGCCGTGATCGAGTGCGACCAGGTCACATCGTCTCCGAGGTCGGAGAGGTTGCGCTTCGAGCCGCCGGGAATCTGACCGGCCTCGGCGAGCCCCATCGCACCCGGGAGCAAGGGAACCGCCTCGCTCCGAACGACCGCCTCACATCCCGACGCCCTCAGAAGGCTGCGAAGGTGTCCCAGGAGTCCGAATCCGGTCACGTCGGTCGCGGCCTTCACGCCGACCTCGATCATGGCGGCGCAGGCGTCGTCGTTGAGCGTGGTCATCGATGCCACCGTTGCGGCGATCGTCTCGGCGTCGGTCGCATCGTTCTTGAGGGCCGTGGTCACGAGTCCCGTACCCAGGCCTTTCGTGAGAACGAGCCGATCACCGGCCTGGGCGCCGCCGTTCGTGATCAGCCGGCTCGCGTTCGCCTCTCCCACGGCGACCATTCCGAATTTCGGCTCCGGATCGTCGATCGAGTGCCCTCCGAGGATCGGAATGCCCGCGCGCCCCGCGACCTCCACCGCGCCCGCGATGATCTGTTCGGCGAGGCCGCTGTCGAGCAGAGAGCGGGGGAATCCCAGAAGGTTGAGGGCAAAGAGCGGCCGGGCCCCCATCGCGTAGATGTCGGAGAGGGCGTTGGTCGCCGCGATCCGCCCGAAGTCCCGGGCGTCGTCGACCATCGGCGTGAAGAAGTCGACGCTTACCACGATGGCGCGTGTGGTTTCCCCGTCCAGTAGGTACACGGCAGCGTCGTCACCCGACGACGCATCCACCAGCGCGTTGGG
>CBDUEZ010000411.1:0-3524 GCA_965366355.1 uncultured bacterium | reverse complement strand
GGCCCCTACGTCCACATCGCGAGCCCGGGAATGGGCCGATTCATCGGCTACGCCATCACGACCTGGGTCGACGTGGGCCTCCAGCCCGCCACCACCTACTGGTACAAGGTGGAGGCCTGCAACGAGGAGGCGTGTTCGGTGCGGTCGGAGCCGGCGCGAGGGACGACGTCGGGGTGAGGCGGTGGGGTGTGGTGGTGGGCGGTTGTGGGGTGTGGCGGTGGTCGGCCGAGTCGGTGGGTTGCGCAGGTGGGCTGCGCAGGTGAGCTGCGCCGGTGGGCTGCGCAGCTTACGAGAACCCATCAAGGTGACACGGGTTTTGACGAGCTTGCAGGGTTCCGGTCGCCATGGGCCCTGAACCCCACATTCGCCCCCTCCACCGACCGCCGAACGCGGGATTTCCCCCCTATTCCGACCGAAACCCGCCACCGACCCGCATCGCCTACGCAAAGTGTAGGGTTGTGGGCGTGCGCGCCCGCGCACGCCCACAATCGTTTTCCGTCAGCCCGCCGGCAGCCGGAAGTCGGAGTGGCAGCCGCGGCAGCTGCCGCCCACCTCACGGCGCGGGGCCGCCATCTCGCCCGACTGGGCCGCTGCGTTGAGGGCTGCGGCACCGGTCTGCAGCACCTGCAGCTTCTCCAGGAAGGTGTCCCAGTTCGTCCAGATGTCTTCGCTCGCACGAGATCCCGGGCCGGCCGTGCCGGCCGGGAATGCGTCGGCCGCCATCGTCGCGATGCCATTCACGGCGGAGGCGTGCATCTGCACGTGCCCCGCATAGCCGATGTCGCCACTCGACAGGGCGCCGATGGCAGCCATGTGGTTCTGCAGGCTGACCATGAGGGCGATCCGGTATTCCGTCTCCGGGGTCGCGTCGTCGTCCTGGGCGAACGCGGACGATGGCATCGCCATCGTCACAGCCAGGAGAAGTACCGACACCGCACCCGACCGTGCAAAACGATTCGACACAGGACTACTCCAGCCAAAGGTTGAATTCATGCGATCCTTCCGCGCTCGCGTCTTGGCGCGGCCCCGATAATCGACGCTCACGGGGGGGGACGCAATAATCCCGCCCCTCACCCACCCGGCCGCCCGCCTCACCCCACCCGGTCGACCGCCTCACCCCGCCCGGTCGACCGCCTCACCCCACCCGGCCCGCCGCCTCTCCCAGCGCGTCCATGGCCCGTCCAAGCTGCCCGTCGCTGAGGTAGGGCGCCGGGCCGAACCGCAGCACGTTCCGGCGCGAGTCGGTCAGCACACCCAGGCCCAAGAGCTCCTGCTGCAACTCGCCGGCCTTGTCGCTGGTGAGGGCCAGGAAGCCGGCGAGGTCGGTCAGCGCGACGTCCCGATCGCGCGAAATCACCGCCGGATCGAGGTCGAGGGCGTCGAAGCCCTCGATCAGCAGCCGCATCTGGTGTTGGCTCACGGCCCGCAGGAAGGCGGGGTCCATGCCCCGCGCGTCGAAGAACTCGAAGACGGCCTGGGCGCGATAGTGCGCGGTCGGGTCATAGGTGGATCCGGCGAAACGGTCGGCGCCCTCGCCGTAGGCCACCCGCCCCGGCTCGGCGTCGGCCAGCGCACTGAACTCGCTGAACCAGCCGGTGAAGACGGGCCGCAAGCGATTGCCGGGGGGCACCCGCAGGAAGCAGTTCCCCTCGCCCAGCTGGCAGTACTTGTAGCCACCGCCCACCAGGAAGGAACGTTCCAGTCCCTCGGCGCGCACCGAGAAGGGCACGACGTTCAGGTGGTGGTAGCTGTCGACGAGCAACTCCGCCCCATGCCGGGCACAGGCCTCGGCCACCGCGCGCAGATTCGGCACGATCCGCCCACTCCCGAACAAGACGCTCGACACCAGCACCGCGGCCGTTCGGTCGTCGACCTCGGCGGCCAGTCGCTCGGCGAGCGTGTCGGTCGAGTTCGGCGCGTCGCGGGCGGGGGCATCGCGGCCCATCGCGAACATGGTCGCCCCCACCGGCACCCGCACCACCTCGAGGCCCTCTTCCGCCAGGCGATCCAACTGGCGCCGGATGGAGTGGAACTCCCCGTCGCTCGTGACGATCCGGGGGCGCCGGCGCAGATCCAGCGCCGACAGAAACCGCGCGACCAGCTCGTGGGTGTTCTGACCGAGCGTGATGTCACCGGAGCCCGCACCGCCTGTCGCGTCACCGGAGGCCGCACCGCCCGCCGCGTCGCCGCCGCCCGCCGCGTCGCCACCCGCATCATCGAGCAGACGCGCCCAACGCCCGCGCACGAAGTCGGCGACCTCGAAGGCCGGTCCCCACTTCAGATCGGCGAACTCGGCGGCGTCGTTCCAGGCCCGCACCTGTCCCTCGAAACCCGCGTCGGGCCAGGCCTGATGGGAGTGTCCGGTGAGGAGCAGCCGGTCCCGTACCCCGAAACGGGAATAGTCGGGCCACAGGGCATTGGGCTCCCCATGGAGATCGCTCGCGATCACAATTGCGCCCGAATGGCCCAGAGATCGGGAAAGGCGGCCCGGAAGAGAGTGGACTGCAGGTAACCGACGCCCGACGACCCCCCGGTGCCCGGCTTCGAGCCCAGCGTGCGCTCGACCATCTTCACATGCCGATAGCGCCACTCCTGCACGCCCTCGTCGAGGTCGACCATCAGCTCGCAGACCGAGGCGGCATCGGGGTCGCTGCGGTACACCTCGACCAACGCCGTTTGGACCGCGTCCGAAGCGGGGCAGGGCACCGTGACGTCGCGATCGAGCAGGTCGTCGGGAATGGAGGCTCCCCGCCGCGCCAGATAGGCGAGAAAGTTGTCCCAGAGCGAGGGCTCCCCGAGGCGTCGCGTGAGCCGCTCGTAGCCCATGCTGCCAGCCGAGAAGTTCTCGATCACGGAGGCGCGTTTCCCGCCCAGCACGAACTCGAACTCCCGGAACTGAAACGACTGGAATCCGCTGGCCGACTCCAGGCGCTCCCGAAAGCTGAGGAACTCGAGCGGGGTCATGGTCTCGAGAATGTCGAGCTGGGCCACGCACACCTTCAAGATGTGCAGCACCCGGCTCATGGTGTGGCGCACACGCGGGGTATCGCCCTCGACCATGCGACCGCCCACGTAGTCGAGCTCGTGCAACATCTGCTTGAACCAGAGCTCGTAGACCTGGTGAATGACGATGAACAGCATCTCGTCGTGCTCGGGTCCCTTGGGACCGTCCGAGGTCAGGCGCTGAAGATCCAGCAGCTCCTCGACGCACAGGTAGCGGCTGTAGGTCTGCGCGGCGTCGGTCATGTATTTCTCATTCGAAGCGGGGCGTGTAGCGGTTGAGGGACATGTAGGAATCGGGCCAGGGGAGCGGGGCTCCCGCGGCGAAGGCGGCGTGGCGGGTCCAGTAGGGGTCCCAGAGATGCGCCCGCGCCAGCAGGCACAGATCGGCGCGGCCCGCGGCCAGGATCGCGTTCACATCCATGTACGACGAGATGTTGCCGACGGCCATGGTGTGCATGCCCAGCTCCTGCCGAATCCGATCGGAGAAGGGGGTCTGGAACTGCCGCCCGTAGCGGGGGCGC
>CBDUEZ010000410.1:0-3547 GCA_965366355.1 uncultured bacterium | reverse complement strand
TCGACGACAAACCCCGTTGCCCCGGAGGCAGGGCCGTCGATTCCGGCCGCGATCCGGTCCATGCGGAATCCATCGATGAGCTGGAAGGGCCCATCGAAGTCGTCGAGGATCCGGTCGAACTCGAGGCCCATCTGAAGCGCGACCGTCCAGCCGGCGTTGTCGTAGGGGGCCGTGGGCGGCGCGCCGGGAAAGGCGAAGTCGTTCGGATGCTGCTGCGGCTCGAACATGTCGAGCACCTGCGGGCGGAACGCCTGGTCGGCGCGCACCACGATCGAGCCGGCTGGATACGCCGTGCCCGCCACGGCGAAGTCGGCGGTCGCCTGGTGCACCTCCACCCCATTCATCTTCAGCACGTCGACGAACTTCTGCACCCTCGGAAAGTCGGGCTGGGCCGACGTGAGAATGAAGCCGCGCGGATCGCGGTCCTCAGGGGCCCGCAGGAGCCGCTCCCAGTCGGCGCGGGTCCCGCGATTCACCTGCTCCTGCGCAGCGTCGGCCTCGAACGGGAGCACGGTCCACGACGCCTGACTGCCCCGCTCGATCGAGTTCATGCCCATGCGCCACATGTTGTAGAGCAGGTGCTCCCGATTCCGTGAGGCGTAGTCCAGGACGGCACGGTTGGCGGTCTGCGAGTAGTCGACCGATTGCTTGAAGTGCCAGATCCCCGGCTCGACCGGAAGCGGAAGGTCGGCCGACGAGATCTGCCAGCGCGGAATGAAGGGAATCTCCACGGGGTTGGGGTGCCCGATCGTTTCCGTCAGGAGGCCGATCTGATTGTGGAAATACGGCGTCGTGCGCAGTCCCCCGTTCCACCAGGTAGAATACCCGGCCGTGCTGCGCATTCCCGTTCCGCCTTTCCCTTCGACGATGAAGCGCTGATGCATCGCCGAGCCGACCTGGTCGAGCGAGGTCTTGAGCATCGGGTCGAGAAAGTGGTTCATCGGATCGCGAAAGGGCGGCGCGAACATCACGGTGCCCGCCGGGCCCGTCTGGTGATGGTTGTAGACGATCTGCGGATACCACTCGGTGTACATGACCCGATTCATGTTCTGGGTCTCGGCGAGATTCGCCATGTAGAAGTCGCGATTGTTGTCGTGCCCGGCATACTTCTGATACAGGTCGGGCACACCCGCGCTCGATCGACTCATCGGGTCGGCATTGCGCATGTACCAGTTCGCGACCAACGCATGGCCGTCGGGATTCGCGTGCGTGGCAAGCAGGACGATATCGTCGAGAAAACGAAGCGTCTCGTCGTCGTTCAGGCTGACCATGTCGTAGACCAGCTGCATGAGCTGCTGGGCCCCGAGCACCTCGGTGGCGTGCAGGCCACCATCGATCCAGATCACGGTCTTGCCTTCGGCGGCGAGCCGCCGCGCTTCGGTCGCGTCGAGGTCGCGCGCACGGGCCAGCCGGCTCGAGATTTCGCGATACCGATCCAGGTTGGCGTGGTTGTCGGGCGAGGTCAGGATCGCCTGCAGTTGCGGGCGGCCGAACTCGGTGTCGCCGATCGAACGCAACACCATGCGGTCGGATTCTTCCGCCAGGAGCTCCCAGTACGCCATCAACTGATCGTAGGTGGCGAGGTGGTAGTCGGCCCCGATCTCGAAACCGAGAAAGGCCTGGGGCGTCGTAATCGTTGCGAGGCGGGGGGCCTCGGCCTGGGCCGAAACCGACCGGGGGCCCAGCAGGGCGAGGAGCCCGACGCAGGTGAGAAACAAGGCGTTCGTGCGGCGGTGGAGCTTCATGTCGAGTCCTGTGGGACTGGAGTGGATCCACGAATGACGGCCGAACATCGTTCGAACCGAGTCCGAAACCGTACGCACGCGAAGGGGGCCGGGCAAGCCCGCCTCCCGCCCACCGCGTGTGGCGATATCTTCTCCAGTCCGCACGCCCCTCGAAGCGGCCCCCTCGCGCCCAGGACCTCGTCCGTGAACTCCCCCTCGATCCTCACCCCTTTCCGGAGCGGGTTTCCACTCGGCCTGCTCGTGTTCATCGCCGCCTGCGGGAGTCCCGAGTCTCCAGCCGACTCCAGGCTCGACGAGCGACGCGCCGCCTTCGACATCCCGACCCGCGGCACGGCGGGCACCCTCGACGTGGGCACCTGGAATCTCGATTGGTTCGGAGACACCGGGAACGGACCGGGCGACGAGTCTGCGCAGCGCCGCAATGTGAGAGACGTCATCCTGGGCAGTGCGATCGACCTGTGGGCCCTGCAGGAGGTGGTCGACGACGGGGCCTTCCGGGCGCTGCTGGACGAACTCCCGGGGTATGGGGGACTCCTGGCCGACGACGCGGGCGTCGGGGGCGGCGCGACCTGGTACGAAGACTTCGGCGACCGCGAGCAGAAGGTCGCCCTGATCTACCGCACCGACGCGGTCGAGGTGACGAGCGCACGGGTCATTCTCACCGCGAACAACCACGCTTTCGCGGGCAGACCGCCCGTCGAGGTCGAGGTGCGGCTGACGGTCGACGGCACGTCGATCGACGCCGTGGTGATTCTCCTCCACGCCAAGGCCTCGCCCGACCAGGCCTCATGGGCGCGCCGCCAGACGGGCGCCCAAGCACTTCACCGCTACCTCGACGCGACCTGGCCGACGATGCCGGTGTGGGTGTTGGGCGACTTCAACGACGACGTGGATCGGTCGATCTCCAACGGGCGGCCCTCGCCCTACGAAAACTTCGTCACGGCCCCCGACTGGGCCTTCCCGACCCAGGGCCTATCGCGGCAGGGCACCTCATCGACCGTGCACTACGCCGATGTCATCGACCATCACCTGGTCTCCGACGAGGTGCTCGGCGGCTACGTCACCGGGTCGGTCGAAGCGTTCCGCGTCGACGAATGGATCCCCTCGTACGACTCGACGACCACGGATCACTATCCGGTGGTCGCGCGCTATCGGCTCCCCGGCGGGTGACGCCGGGGAGCCGATGCAGCGGCGTCGGCGTCAGAGAATCTCGAGAAGTTCGATCTCGAAGATCAGCACCGAGTTCGGGCCGATCGACTGCGACCCCTGGGGCCCGTAGGCGATCTCGCTCGGAATCACGACCCGATACTTCGACCCGACCGGCATCAGCTGGAGCGCTTCGGAGAAGCCCGGGATCACGCCGCCCACCCCGAACTCGGCGGGAGCGCCACCGATCGACGAATCGAACTCGGTACCGTCGATCAGCGTGCCGCGGTAGTGCAGGCGGGCCATGTCGGTCGGTCCCGGCCGCGGGCCGGTGCCCTCTTCGAGAACCTCGTACTGCAGCCCGGACTCGGTGACCATCACGCCCTCGCGGGCCTGATTCTCGGCCAGATAGGCTGCGCCGGCCTCCATGTTCTCCGCCGCCGCAGCTTCCTGCTCGGCCGCCATCTCTTCATTGATGGCCTGGCTGAACGCGTTCAGTGCGGTCTGGATGACCTCCTGCTCCAGCGCCGGCTCATTTCCGGCCATCGCGTCTTCGACACCGCGGAGAAACGCCGACATGTCGAGGCGGCCTTCAGCGGGCTGGAGATTCTGCCCCATGTTCAGGCCGATCCCGTAGCTCGCCTGCTGGGCCTCGG
>CBDUEZ010000409.1:0-3548 GCA_965366355.1 uncultured bacterium | reverse complement strand
GGCGATGCTTGCCGAGCTCGACGCCACAGACCTGCAAATCGAAGACCGACTCGCTTGTCTCACTCGAGAAGGGCGGGAGGATCCATGGCTGGGGGTCGAGGTCGGACCCTATCGGCTCGAGCGAAAGATCGGCGAAGGTGGTATGGGACTGGTGTATCTCGGAGAACGTATCGACGGCGCCTTCGAGCGATCCGTCGCCGTGAAGGTCCTCGCCCGACGCATCACCCTCGCCGGCTCGGAAGCGCGGTTCGAGGAGGAGCGCAGGATCCTCGCTCGCCTGGACCATCCCAACATCGCCCGCCTGATCGATGGGGGATCGGTACGGGGCCAGCCCTACCTGGTCATGGACCTGATCATCGGCGATCCGATCACCACGTTCTGCGACCAGAGAGACCTCGGTACCGAAGCGCGAATCCAGCTGTTCCGACGTGTGTGTGACGCCGTGCAGTACGCGCACCAGAACCTCGTCGTACACCGCGATCTGAAGCCGGCCAACATCCTGGTCACACCCCTTGGACACCCGAAGCTCCTGGACTTCGGAATCGCGAAGCTGATCGAAGCGAAGTCGTCCCGGTCGGAGACGATCGGCCGCCTGATGACCCCGGAGTACGCCTCGCCCGAGCAGGTGACCGGTCGCCCGGTGACGACGGCCAGCGACGTCTACGCCCTCGGAGCGCTGCTGTACCGACTGCTGTCGGGCGCAAGCCCCTATGGCGACCAATCCACGAGCCGGTACTCGCTCGAGCAGGCGATCGTGGAGTTCGAGCCCGGTCCGCCTCCCGGGGTCGATCCCGACCTCGGCCTCATCGTCGAAAAGGCGATGCGAAAGGATTCCCTTCACCGGTACGGGTCGGCCGGCGAGCTCAGCGCCGACCTCGGTCGGTTTCTGGCCGATCTCCCCGTTGAAGCCCGCCAGGGGACGTGGCGCTACCGCGCCTCGAAATTCATGCGTCGAAACCGCATCGGAGTGTCGCTCGGGGCCGCGGCGGTGCTGGTCTTGATCGCCTTTGCGGTCGTGAATGCGGTGCAGGCCGCCCGGTTGGAGGTCGAACGAAACGTCGCGAGCGTGGCGAGAGCGGAATCCGACGCGGTCGTCGACGTTCTCGTCGACCTCTTCGAGCAGAATGCGCCCGACCTCAACATGGGAGGCGACACCGTGCGGCTCGGCACCTTTCTCGATCAGGCCGAAGCCCGGGTGCTCACCGACCTCGAGGCCCGCCCCGACGTACGGCTCCGAATGCTGGAGGTCCTGGGCCGCGTCTACTATGCGCGACAGCAGTTCATCGACGCAGACCGCCTCCTCACCGAAGCCGTCGCCACGCACCGCGCCGCAAAGCCTCTTCATGATTCGACCTCCGCGGCCGTGCTTCAGGCGCTCGTACAAACCCGCCTCAAGACCGATCCCACGGGCGTGCGACCCCTGGCGCAGGAGGCCGTCGACGTCCAGCGCTCCGTTTTCGGGCCCCGGCACCGAATCGTCGGGCATGCGCTTCAGGATCTGGCCAATGCCACCCTGGATCCCGATGCCCGCATCACTCTGCTCGAAGAGTCGCTGGACATCCGTCAGCGGTGGGCCGACCAGGATTCGATGGCGGGAGACGAGGCGCGGATCGACCTGGCCGGCGGCTACAACGCGCTCGCCATTCACTTCTGGCGGAAAGGTGACGCGAATGCTGCAGCCGAATGGTTCGAGCGCTCCCTGACCGAACTCGGCCGCGTGGTCCCCGACGACCACCCCTGGATCCTGACGGTGAGTGAAAACCTCGCGAGTGCCTACGATCTGAGAGGCGACTACGCCACGGCCGAGTCGATGCTGCTCCGGGTGCTCTCGGCGCGTGATCGACTCGGCCTCGAGGCCAACGCCGGGGTCGCAACGAACCTCAACACCCTCGCCTCGGTGACCGCCAAGTTGGGTCGCGTGGAGGAGGCGATCGACCTGGCTGAGCGCAGCGTCGCGGAGTACCGGGAGGCCGAGGGCGACGAGGGGATCGGTCTCGCCAACGCCCTTCGCAACCTGGCCGTCTATCGGTGGCACACCGGCGACCGCGACACGGCCAGGGCTCTGCTCGACGACGCCATCACACGCCAGGAGAGGATCGGGCTGGAGGGCACACTCGGGACCCGGGGAGCGCTGTCATCTCGCATCCAGCGCGGATGGTTCATCCTCGGAGAGGGACGTTCGCAGGAGGCGCTCGACACGGCTGCGGTCGTGCGCCCCCTCGTCGACGCGGCGGCCGGCGCCGACCCCTCGCTCGACCAGGCACGACTCGCGCAGCTCACGGGGTGGGCGCTGCTGGATCAGGACCGTTTCGACGAGGCCCGTCGGGAACTGGACGCGGCCGTGGGCTTCTACGATGACACCGGGTCGAGGCGATCGGCCGACTTCCTCGAATCGGCGGGTGGCCTCGGAATCGCACTCGCGGCTCTCGGCCACACCGAAGACGCACATGCATGGCTCGACGAGGTGGTCCCGGCCTACCTCGCTCAGGGCCTGGGCGACCCGGAGCGGGCGACGCAGATGCGAGAAGCCGCCGCCGGCCTCGCCGGCGGCGGCTGACGACCGTGGGTCAGCGTCCCCCCCATACGAGTCGTCCGCCCACGTAGACCCCACGACCGGGTGTCACGAAGCCGAAGACCTCTTCGTACCGCTCGTCGGTCAGATTCTCCACACGAAGGGAGAGGTCCAGCCCCGGACGGCCACCCTGGGGCGACAGTGCCGAGCCGCCGATGCCCACATCGAGGAGCATGTAGCCCGCCAGAACGACCGGCTCCGCCGGGAAGGCGTTGAAGTTTCGATCGGCACGGTCGCCCACGAACCGGGCGACGCCGTCGAGGCGGTAGCCCTTCGCCACTTCGAGACCCAAGCCGACGCGTCCGCTGTTCTGCGGACGGCGGAGCAGATCCTCGCCCACGACGAAGCTCGCCCCCGGTCCCGAATCGAAGCCCGCATCGACGACCTCGGTGTCGAGTCGGGTGAAGTCGCCGAACAGGTGAAGACGTCCGAGATCTGCAGAGGCGGCGACCTCCACCCCGCGCGAATCGGCCTCGGCGATGTTGTAGTAGTTGGGCCCGCCCTCGATCACGGGAGACGGGGAATACTGGATCAAGTCCTGGAAGGCCTGGTCGAACCACGTCGCCTGGAGGCGCAGTCCCCCTCCGAACAGCGACTGTTCGATGCCGATCTCCCACGAATCCGAGACTTCGGGAGCCAGGTCGGGGTTCCCGCGCGCGAACCCTTCGGCGAAGGTCTCGAAGAAGGTCGGCTCCTTGATCGCTCTCCCGGCCGCGCCGCGAAGACGTGTGCCTCCAGCGACGGCCAACGAGGCGCCGATCTGCCACGTCGTCGAGCCACCGAAGCGCTCGTTGTCTTCGACCCGCAGTCCCCCTGTGACCGAGAGGGCCGCCAGCGCCCCGCTCAGGTGGAGGTAGGCCGCCCGGTTGTCTCGCGCATTCGAGGAGCGTCCCGTCGAGGGCCCGAACTGCGACTCCGACGCATTGAACGCTCGAATGCGCTGCGTCTCGACCTCACCCCCGAGGGTCAGCAACTG
>CBDUEZ010000408.1:0-3549 GCA_965366355.1 uncultured bacterium | reverse complement strand
ACCTGGATGCGATCCATGTGAAGATGCGGGCCTCCGGGCACGTCCAGACGCAGGCGGTCTACCTGGCACTGGCCCTGACGCTCGAGGGCGAGAAGGAGTTACTCGGCATGTGGGTCGGCGAGGCCGAGGGCGCCAAGTTCTGGCTGAGCGTCCTGACCGAGCTCAAGAAGGTTCGATCGCGTGGTACCGGCGGCCCGAATCGTTGGGGGGGGTGAGGCCGGTTCTGCGGCGACAGCACCTGTGCAGCCACCCCGACAGTGTGCCTTCCTCCAGGCAGATGTGCCGCGGCTCCGCGATCTGCCGCACCGCCTCGATCAGGCACCGTGCGTTCGCCCGCCGCGTCATCTGCTCCTCCCGCACAAGGACGCGCTGCCCCTATGATGCCTATCCCTCGACGGGGCCCGCGCCGGGCCGTGGTGCCAACCCTCCACGCGTTGCGCGGGGGTGGGTGCGGATCGCAGAATGTCACTCCGGAGCTTCACACCTCAAGCCAGACACTTCATGTACCCTTCCAGAAACGCCTTCATCGTGGGCGGGGCACTCGCCCTCGTCGCCTTCGCGTCCGCGCCGGCCCACGCCCAGACCTACGACCCCGAGGCGCGGCTCGCCGAGATGGGGATCACCCTCCCCGAGCGCTCCGTCGAGGGCGGCATGTTCAACTCGGCGGTCCAGACCGGGAATCTGGTGTTCACCTCTGGGCACGCCCCCTGCGGCGACTGGCCCGAGGGCACGGAAGAGGGCTGGTCGGGCCCCCGCGTCGGTCGCGGCAAGGTACCGAGCGACGTCCCCGTGGAGCAGGCGCAGGTTGCCGCGCGACAGGTGGCGATCTGCACCCTGGCCAGCCTCAAGGCACACCTCGGTGATCTCAGCCGTGTGACCCGGGTAGTGCGCGTGTTCGGTATGGTGAACTCCGACTCCGACTTCACGGGTCAGTCCGGTGTCATGAATGCGGCGTCGCAGTTCCTTCAGGAGGTATTCGGCGACCGCGGGCGACATGTCCGATCCGCCGTCGGGATGGCGTCTCTTCCCGTGAACCTCACCGTCGAAATCGAAATGGTCTTCGAGGTAGAGGGCAATTGAGCATGGATCGCAAGACCTTCCTCGGAGTCGCGGGCACCGGCGCACTCGGACTCACGACCGGATGCAGCGCCGCCACTCAGGGTGGTGCCGCTGCATCTCGGTCGCCGCTCGAACTGGGGGCTCCGGCGGTTCTGACCGGCCGCCGACCCGAGGTGCTCGTGATCGGAGCGGGCGTGTTCGGGATGTTCACCGCGCACTATCTGCGAGAGTTGGGCGTGGATGCCATGGTCGTGGATCAGCACGGCCCCGGGAATCTGCGGGCCACCTCAGGGGCAGAGACACGAGGGGTTCGCTCCAGCTATGGCACCCGGGGCGGCGTCTGGGCCCGGTGGGCCCTACAGTCGATGCAGGCCTGGCAGGACTGGGACGAGCGCTACACCGGCAATGCAGCGCCTCTGTTCTACACCACCGGTGACCTCATCCTGCGAGAGGAGATGGCCCCCTACCTCGAGCGGACCACCGCGGAGTGGGACAGGCTCGGCGCGGACTATGAGTGGCTCGACCCCGAGGAGGTCAATCGCCGCTTCCCCATGATCGACAACTCCCGCTACCCGGTGGCGCTCTACGAGCCCGGTGCAGGAGTCGTTCGCGCGCGCGCCGCAATCCAATCGGCCGCGCGGGAGTACCGACGCAATGGCGGCGAGTTCGTCACGGCCAAGGTCACCCCGGGTGACGTCCAGGGAGGGCGCCTGACGGGCGTCACGACCGATGACGGCCAGACGATCTCTGCCGACAACTACGTCTTTGCCTGCGGCCCGTGGCTTCCGAAGGTGCTGCCGGAGCTCATGGGCCGGCGCATCCGCGCCACGTCGATGGGCTACGTGACGTACTGGGGCACACCCCCGGGCGACCACCGATTCCAATGGCCGAACTGCCCCAGCTTCGGTGCTCCGGGCGGGACCGGCTGGCCCGCTCTGCCCCCCGACTTCATCGGCTTCCGTGCACGCTCCAGCGGTGCGCGTAACGACGATCCGGATACCTCGAGCCGCCACGTTCCGGCCGAAAGTGTCGAGCGGCAGCGGGAGTGGGTGGCAGGGCTCTTCCCGCTCATCGGCGCCCAGCCGGTGCTTGGGACGCGGGCCTGTCATTACGAGGGGAGCGCCAGCGGCAACTTCGTCATCGATGTGCACCCCGAATGGGACAACACCTGGGTGGTCGGTGGCGGCTCAGCGGAGTCGTTCAAACAGGGGCCCACCCTGGGCGAGTACATTGCCAACCGCGTGGCTGGCGGGGACATCGACCCCGAGGCGACCGAGGGCTTCAAGATCGGAGCGGAGTACGAAGACGATCCGGGCGCCGAGCCCAACGGCCCGGACCCCCTGGATCCGCACCACCCGTAGCTCACCCGCACGGCGGGTGAGGAGCACGCCGCGAGCGGCGAGGACGGGGGCGAAGAACAGCCCGGCCCCGCACGCGTCGCAACCGCTACCACGGCGTCCTGGCGCCCAACGCACGCGGGCGCGCCGACGCCCCGCCCGCCTCGGCTGGGCCGAGCTCCTCGCTCGCGTCCCAGCATCAAGAAGAGACCCGCGCGGGACAAGAGCACCTCGCCGCCCGGAGACACCGCCGCGTTTCGAGCGGTGCCGGAGGAGTGTCGAGTTCGCCACTTGGCGTTATCTTGGTGGCAGATGACTACAGCCCTGGGGGAGCCATGGCGACGGCCGCAAAGCCAAAGGCGACGAAGCAGAGATCCATCGAGCGAAGCTCCGCGAAGCCCAAGGGGAGTGCCGATCTGATCCGTCAGCACCGCGCGATCCTGAAGGGCGCCCGGTTCGAAGAGATCGAGACGCTTCGCAGGCGCCTCGACCTGTCGACGGCCGACATGGCCGATCTCGTGCTGATTTCGCAGCGCACTCTGAGCCGTCGCCGAAAGGAAGGCCGCCTCGAGCCGGACGAGTCCGATCGTGTTCTCCGGGTCCGTCGCCTCCTGGAGCAGGCAAGCGAACTCTTCGACCGGGACGAGTTGAAAGCGCGCCGGTGGTTCCGTACCGAGTTCGAGGACCTCGGCGGAGAATCGCCACTCTCTCTCGCACGCACCGACGCGGGGGCCCGCGAGGTGGAGCGGTTCATCGGCCGTCTCGAGCATGGGGTCTTCATGTGATCTCGGCCTGGCGCGTCGTGAAGTCGAAGTACGCCAGGTCGGCGATGGATGGGGAGGGTGCGCGACGGTTCCCGGGGCGATGGAACGTCGAGGGGGTGCCGATGGTGTACCTGGCCGATAGCCTCGCGCTCGCTGCGCTCGAGATCCTGGTGCATGTCGAGCACGCCGAGTTCATGCCTCGCTTCGTCTCGATCGAGGTCGAGATCCCGGAGGCGCTCGTCTCCGACGCGGACGCGGGGATCGATGAGATGGATCCGGTGGAGGCTCGCGAGGCGGGCACGAGGTGGATTGAGGGCGAAGCTTCATCCGTACTCCGGGTCCCCACCGTCGTCATCCCTCGCGCTCGACTCTACCTGGTGAATCCGAGG
>CBDUEZ010000407.1:0-3569 GCA_965366355.1 uncultured bacterium | reverse complement strand
CACCAGCACGTTCTCCGGCTTGACGTCGCGATGGACGACGCCCTGCCGGTGCGCATAGTCGAGCGCTCCGCCGACTGCCTTCGTGATCCGTACCGCTTCGTCCACGCTGAGCTGCTTCTCCCGGTCGAGGCGCTCCCGAAGCGTCTCACCCTCGACGAACGGCATGACGTAGTAGAGAAAGCCGTCGGCGTCGCCCGAGGCGTGCAGAGGAAGAATATGGGGATGCTGCAGGTTCGCCGTCGTCTTGATCTCCGACAGGAAGCGCTCGGCGCCCATGATGGCGGCGAGCTCCGGCTTCAGGACCTTGAGCGCGACCTGCCGTTCGTGCCGGATATCGGTGGCGAGATAGACGGTCGCCATCCCGCCCTCGCCGACCTGGCGTTCAATGCGGTAGCGACCATCGAGTGCAACGTTCAAGCGGGACACCGTTTCGCTCATCCGCCGATGGTGGGTGTGGGGGCCCCAGAATGCAATGCGGGCGAGGCGTTCTCCCGATCACCGATGGCAGGCCTCCGGCTCGGATCCTGTCTGGGGGGCATTGGTGGCGGCCGACCTCGGCGACGCAGGCACCTTCGCCGAACGACGGGGCCGCCTGAATGACCCTCCGCCCGAGGGCTTCTGGGACGAGGACCTCATATCCCTGGCGCTGGTCCTGGACGCCTGGGCTGGCGCCGGGAAGGCACTGCTGCTCCGGAGGAGTTGGAGGCCGCCCGCCTATGGCCGCTCCTGGAGCAGGCCTGGAACGAGGCCGACGAGGGCATCCCGCAGGTCGAGGCGATCTCGGTCACTCCTCCCGGAGCGCCTGCACGGGACTGATTCGGAGGGCCCGCATCGTCGGGCTCAGGGTCGCCAGCGCCGACACCACGAGCACGACCGCGGTGACACCCGCGAAGATCGTCGGGTCGCGCGGATCGACCTCGAAGGCGAGGATCTGGATCATTCCCGCCGCGAGCCATCCGATGGTCAGCCCCAGGGCAAGTCCGATCCCCACCTGGGTCGAGGCCGCCCGCGAGACGGCCCGCACGACGCGGCTGGTGTCGGCCCCCAGAGCGATGCGAACCCCGAACTCCCTGCGACGACGCGTCACACTCGACGACAGGATCGCATAGAGGCCGAGCCCGGCCATGGCGAGGGCGGCCACCCCGAAGTAGAGAAAGAGCGAGCCGAAGGTGCGGTAGAACCAGATCCCCTCGTCGATGCGACCCGGAAGCGCCTCGACCAGATACATCGGCTGCTCGGGATCCGTCTCTGCCAGGGCGGCGCGCATCGCGGGCAGGGCCGCTTCGGCCTCGCCGCCCGCCCCCCGCACGAGGGCCGAGACGAAGTCGCCTCCCTGGCGCATCAGCGGAAGATAAAGCCCGCCCGGATCGGCGTCGGGATCGAGTCCCTGGGGCGTCACGTCGGGCACGATGCCCACGATGCGAAACCAGGTTCCTCCGCCCTCCTGATCGTAGACACGAATCCGGGTGTCGAGCGCTCCCCCCTGCGGGAACACCGCCTGTGCGAGCGGCTCGTCGATCAGGGCGACCGGCGCCCCCGTCGCGTCGTCGTCGGTGAAGTCGCGTCCCTCGACGACCCGGCGACCGAGCACGTCGAAGAAGCCCGGCGAGATCGACATCACCGACGCGCGGGGACGGTCCTCGTCGCGCGACCAACTGAGCCCCTCCACATCGAGCAGCGGATCGACCGCACCCATCGCCGGCAGGTTGTCGGCGAGCGCCACGGCCGAGAGCTCGTCGCGCGCCCGCAGCCGGTCGAGATACCGCCGGGCGAAGTCCTGCTGGGCCTCACCCGTGGCATATCTCTCGCCCATGAGCGCCACCCGGGAAGTCATGATCGGGGCGGGATCGAACCCGAGGTCGACGCTCGCCAGGTTGACGAGCGATTTGACCGTGCCGGCCGTGCCGATCAAGACCGCGGTCGACAGCGCGATCTCGGCCACGACCAGCGCCTGGTTCATGCGACTCACCCGCGCGGTGTCGCCGGCGGCCTGTGCCTTCATCACGAGCGAGGGTGATACCCGGGCGGCCTTCAGCGCCGGACTCGCCCCAGCCACCAGCGCCGTGACGAAGGCGACCGCCACCGTGAAGGCGAGGACCGGTCCATCGATCATGAACTGGATGAAGTAGGGACGCCCGGTGCGCTCCATCGAGGTGGCCGCATCGATCACACCCACGCCCCAGTAGGCGACGAGCACCCCGAGCCCGGCACCGGCCAGCGCCAGAACGAGCGCCTCGACGAAGAAGGGCAGCACCACCCGGGCGCGACTGCCGCCGATCGCCACCGACAGTCCCACTTCGCCGACCCGTTGGCTCGCACGAGACGACAGGAGGTTGGCCACATTCGCGCAGGCGACGAGCAGCACCATCGCGACCGCCACACTCATCGCCATGAGTACGTTGATCATGGTCGAACCGGTGTAGCGACGGGTGAGGCTGGTCGAGCGGAACGTCAGGTCTCGAGGCAAGGTGGGGTCGGCCGCTCGGGCCCCCGCCGCGCGGGCCGCGAGCGCTCGGTCGAGTTGCCCCACGTCGGTGTCGGCGTGCATGCGCACGATGGCCGTGACCCGTCCCTGTTTCGACTCGCCGAGTTCATAGCGCGTGTCGAGCGGAATCCAGGCGTCTTCGGTCTGCGGAAAACCGAACCCCTCGGGCATCACGCCGACGACCGTCATCGGCTGGCCATCGCTCCAGACCTCCAGGCCCACCACGTCGTCTCGTGCGCCGAGCTCGTCGGTCCAGGTGCGATGCGAGATCAGGATCGGGACCTCGGCCGCATTCGTCGCCTCGGCCACCGACGGCACACGTCCCATCGCCGGCTCGAGCCCCAGAATCTCGAAGCCGTTGGGCGTCACGAAGGTGGCCGACAGCCGGACCGGCCGTCCGTCGACGGTGAGATTGGCCGAGGTGACGTCGAATCCGCCCACGTCGGCCCCCTCGATGCCGTCGAAGACCGACTGTACCAGATGCACCTCGGGAAAGCCCGTGACGAGGCCGTTCTGTTGCGACACCACTTCGACCACACGCAGCTGGCTTTCGTCGGGGAGTCCGAACCCCCGGAACACCATTCCCGTGATGATCGAGAACATGAAGGCCGTCAGGCCGATGCCCATGCCGAGCACCAGCACGGCCGTGGCCGACGACCCCGGCGTGCGCGCCAGTCCCCGGACCACTCGTTTCCATTCGACTCCCAGTCCCATCCCGACCTCCCCGAGTTCGCGCATGATCGCGGGCAATGCGTAGCCGAGTGACAGCCGCATCACATGAAGCCAATACCAGAGCCCGGCAACCGCCGCCGAGCGCGTCTCACACCGTTGTACGAATTCCTCCCACGCGTCGCCTCGGATCGACTCCGCCGCGCTCGTCTTGGGCAGGAGCCAATCGAGCAGGGCCGCCGCCAGACGCGGCGGACGCGGATGCGGGTCGGCCTGCGGAGCGGGCTCGCGGGTCACGGGTCGATCTCACCCAGGACCGGGTCGAGCCCGTCCCAAAGCCTGTGCAACGCGCGGCGGCTCACCTGAAGCTGCTCCAGTCCGAGTTCAGAGACGTAGAACCGTCGCCGCCGATGTC
>CBDUEZ010000406.1:0-3600 GCA_965366355.1 uncultured bacterium | reverse complement strand
GCCTCGTCGAAGCAGGCCATGGCCGCACCGATCGCTCCCCAGGCAATGCCGTAGCGCGCCTGCGTGAGGCACTGCAACGGGTGCTTGAGGCCGCCCGTGCTCCCCGGCATCAGGGCCGAGTCCGGCACCTCGACATCGGCGAGGTGGAGTTCGCTCGTATCGGAGGCCAGGAGAGACAGCTTGCCCTTCTGATCGGTCGCCGTGAATCCAGGGGTGTCGGTGGGGACCACGAAGCCGCGAATGCCCCGCACATCGCCGAGTTCACCCGTCTGGGCCCAAACCACCGCCACGTCGGCCATCGACCCGTTGGTGATCCACATCTTGGTGCCGTTCAGCAACCAGCCACTGTCGGTCTTGCGGGCGGTTGTGATCATGCCGCCCGGATTCGACCCGAAGTCCGGCTCGGTGAGTCCGAAACATCCGACCGCATCGCCCGCCGCGAGGCGCGGCAACCATGTGGTGCGGTGTTCTTCGCTACCGAAGGCGAAGATCGGGTACATCACGAGAGCACCCTGGACGGAGGCGAACGACCGCAATCCGGAATCGGCGCGCTCCAGCTCCTGGTTGATCAGCCCGTAGGCGACATTGTTGAGCCCCGAACACCCGTACTTCTCAGGCAGGTTGGCCCCGAGCATTCCCATTTCGCCCATCTCAGGAATGAGATCCCGGGGAAAACGCCGGGAGATGTAGGCGTCGGCGATGATGGGCATCACCCGCTCCTCGACCCACTGCCGGACCGTGTCGCGAATCATGCGCTCCTCTTCGGAGAGCATCTCGTCGACATCGTAGAAATCCACACCCTCGAAGGTGCTCATGATGGCCTCATACGTGTGTTTTCGATCGTGCCCGGACGTCACGGCGTTTTAGGCTCGCGAGGCGAGCGAATGAACACAAGATAGCGAGTTCCGTCACTCGGTACCGAACACCGCGCCGCCCGCGAGAAGCGCCTCGATCTCGGCTTCCGAATACCCCGCGTGTGCGAGCACCGTGCGTCCTCCCCCACCGACGGGCGGCGGCGCCGAGCCGGGATCGGGGCGGGCCCCGTCCCAGCGGATTGGGAGCGCGGGGGTGCGGTAGTCGGCTCGACTGGGGTGAGGGACCGCCGCAAGCATTCCGCTGGCGGCGGTCTGCGGGTCGGCCAGCACACCCGCCATGTCGCGGATCGGGGCCGCGGGCACACCCGCCTCCCGAAAACGGTCGAGCAGGTCGGTCTCGCCGCTCCGGGCCATCTCCTCGCGCGTGCGGGCCTCGACGCGAGCCCGCTGCGCAACCCGTCCGGCGTTGGTCGCCAGCGCGGGATCGGCCAGGAGGTCGTCGAGCCCGAGCACCGGGCAGAATCGACGAAAGATGGCGTCATTGCCCACCGCGACCATCAGCGCCCCGTCGCGCGTCTCGAAGACGCCATACGGGCAGATCATCGGCAGCCCCGTCCCCGACCGACCCGCCACCGTGCCGTCGAGCGCGGCGAGCAGATGATACCCACTCCATGCGAGCGCAGTATCGAAGAGCGCACCACTGACCCGACTCCCCCGACCGGTGCGATCGCGTTCGCGCAGGGCCGCCAGCACCGCAACGGCGGTCCACATGCCCGTGCCGAGATCGACGACCGACGTGCCGACCCGGACCGGAGGGCCATCGGCCTCCCCCGTATACGACATGATGCCCGCGTGGGCCTGCATCAGGGGCTCGTAGCCCGGGAGATCGGCCAGGGGGCCCTCTTCGCCGTACGCCAGCACGGACGCATACACGAGGCGGGGGTAGCGGCTCTGCAGCGTGTCCCAGTCCAGGCCCGTCGCGGCGAGAGCGCCCGGGCGGAGAGCCTGCATCAGCACATCAGCGTCGTCCAGGAGGCGCTCCAGCACGGCGAAGGCCTCGGGAGTGCGGAGGTCGAGCGCGAGCGAGCGTTTTCCGGCATTGGCCGCCGCGAAGAGCGTGCCTTCGCCCGCGTAGTGAGGGGGACCCCAGAATCGGGCGGCGTCACCACCGAGAGGCTCGATCTTGACCACATCGGCCCCGAGATCGGAGAGAATGCGACCGCAGTAGGGGCCGGCGAGATTCTGCGCCAGTTCGATGACCCGAAGCCCCTCGAGTGGTCGGGGAGCGCCGGTGTTCACGGCTTGGAGCCCGGGGCGGGATCGATCGGCGGCACCGCCTCGAGCGCCCTGCGATTGGAAAAGCGCTCGAATCCGAGAAACATCTCCCGGGCGACCCGCGCGCCGATCCAGGCGGCGGCCACGATGGTCGCGAGCCAGCCGCCGGGTACCAGATCGGTCGGATTGACGACCAGCCAGATCCACAACCCCAGCGCCGCGGCGGCTGCGATTCCCACCGCCCAACCCCGGCGCGTCGCTCGACCCGACGCCGCATCCCGGCAGGCCCGGCACCACAGCAGCCGGTCCATCTCGCCGGAGTCCTTGACCTCCAGGCAGCGCACGCAGGTGATCTCGTCGCCGAACCGATCCCGCCACGACACCTTGCGTTGGGTCATCGAACCACGATCCCGTCTAGCCCAGCGCTCGAATCACGGCCTCGGTGTAGGCCTCGGTCCCGTCGGTGCCCCCCATGTCGCGAGTGCGCACGACCCCGCCCGCGAGCACCGAGCGAATCGCCTCACGAATGCGGTCGGCCCGCTCGGACTGGTTCACATGGTCGAGCATCATGCACGCCGACATGAGGAGGCTCGTCGGGTTTGCGACCCCCTGCCCCGCGATGTCGGGCGCCGACCCGTGGACCGCCTCGAACATCGCCGTGTCGAGGCCGATATTGGCGGCCGGCGCGAAGCCGAGTCCGCCGACGAGACCCGCCATCAGGTCGGACAGGATGTCGCCGAACATGTTCTCCATCACGAGCACGTCGAACCGATAGGGATCGAGCACCATCCACATGGCCGTGGCGTCGATGATGCGGTCCTCGAACTCGATGTCCGGATATTCCGTCGCGACCTCGCGAGCCACGTCGAGCAGCAGTCCCTGAGTGTACTTCAGGATGTTGGCCTTGTGCGCCACGGTGACCTTGTGGCGACCGTGGGTGCGGGCATACTCGAAGGCATACCGCACGATCCTCTGTGTGCCGTGGCGGGTCACGATCATGACCGACTCGGCCGCCGCGCGTGGGTCGTCGCCCACGCCGATGAAGTGCTCGACACCCACGTAGAGCCCCTCGGTATTCTCGCGGATCAGTACGAGGTCGATGTCTTCGTAGCGCCCGCCATTGAACAGCGTCTTGGCCGGTCGCACGTTGGCGTAGAGGTCGAATTCCTTCCGGAGCGCGACGTTGATGCTCCGAAAGCCCGATCCCGACGGCGTGGTCAGCGGCCCCTTCAGCGCGATGCGTGTGCGCCGAATCGAATCGAGGGTTTCGTCGGGAAGCGGACTTCCGACGGCTTCCAGCGCCGAGACCCCACCCTGCTGGTGGTCGTAGGTCAGTTCCGCGCCTGCGGCCTCCAGGACCCGGAGTGTGGCGGCCGTGACCTCAGGGCCGATCCCATCTCCGGAAATAACAGTGATTTCAGTCGACATCAAAAAGTCAGCGCCCCCGCGTGTAGCGGGCGTTGTAGGTGAACTCGGTATGATCCTCGCCGAACTCGATCAGATCTTCCAG
>CBDUEZ010000405.1:0-3605 GCA_965366355.1 uncultured bacterium | reverse complement strand
CACGTCGGCCGCCCCGATCGTCGGCCCATGAAACAGAACCCGCTCGAACGACCGGCCTCCATCGAGCGACCGGAATACGCCCCTCTCTTCGTTGGCCCCGTAGGGATGCCCCAGGACCGCCACGAAGAGGCGATCGGGGTTGCCCGGGTCGACCTGGATCTGGGGGATCTGCTGCCCATCTCGAAGGCCCAGATGGGTCCAGGTGTCTCCTCCGTCGTCCGACCGGTAGATCCCGTCACCCACCGTGAGATCCGGCCGCTGCATCCCTTCTCCACTCCCCACGTAGATGCGGTCGGGGTTCGACGGAGCCACCGCGACAGCGCCGACCGATCCGGTGGGTTGGTCGTCGAAAATCGGGGTCCAGACCCGACCGTAGTCGGTGCTCTTCCAGAGGCCGCCGTTCACGAACCCCACATAGAAGAGCCCCGGCCGATCCGGCACGCCGACGACGGCCTTGGTGCGTCCGCCGCGGTAGGGGCCGATGTCACGCCATTCGAGCCCCTCGGTCAGCCGCGCGTCGACCTGTGCCGAGGCCGAATCGACGTCGAGGCCGGTGCCGACGACGCACAGCAGGAGGGCGACCACGCAAGCCTGCGGGCCCATCAGACGGATCCGGGCTCCACTCCGTCGTGTGCGTGAACCGCGAACACGATCGCCATGATCACGCCGGCCATGAGGTTGACCAGCACGATGCCGCGCGCGTCGAGGCCTTCGAAGGCGAAAGGGGAGCCACGCACCAGGCGAGAGCCGTAGAAGGCGGCCGAGCAGGCGACCGCCCCGAAAGCGCCCCCCCGAACGAGGGTGCTCCAGAACGTGCGCCCCGGCACGACCCAGGTCCCGATCACTCCGAGTGCCGAGAAGGCGGCGAAATGCAGGAGGGAATACATCACCACCCCCACCGCGGTCGTTACGAAGGCCGCCACGTCGAAGCCGGCCGGAACGCTGCCGACCGACAGTCCGAAGAACGAGTGCGCGAGGCCCGCGACCGTCTCCAGGGGGGCGAGTCGCATCACGTCGGTGGCCGCGTATAGCACGGCCACGCCGGCACCGGCGAGGCCACCGGCCTGGAGTCCGATCTTCAGTCGAGATACGAGGGTCATGGGGCGGACTCCTGCCGAGCGACGTGGCCGATCATCGAGAGGGGGTACGCCAGCATGCTTCCCGGCCCGAGCATTTGCAAGCAGGTCTCGGCGTGAAACCTTCGGCTTCATCCTCTCGTCAGGGCGACTGGTCTACAATGTAGGCCGCAGGTCATCGACCCGAACACGTTGGAGGACCACCCGTGCCACCCGTGCCAACCAGTGGCTTCCTGGGCGAATTCGAGCAGATGTTGCTCCTCGCGATCCTGCAGTGTCGTGAGCGAGCCAACGGATACGAAATCCGGAAGGAACTCGAGGCATCGGCCGATCGCCGCGTGTCGAAGGGGGCCTTCTACACGACCCTCGATCGCATGGAGGCGAAGGGGTTGGTGACCTGGGTCAGCCGACCAGGATCGGGCCGTTCGACACTTCCGCAGCGCCACTTCAGTGTCACGCCGGACGGCGTCGAAGAACTGCGGCGCTCCCGGGCGGCGCTGCTGAACCTCTGGCGGGACCTCGACGAGTTCGCGGAGTCGCCGTGACACCGCCCCCCCACCCACCGACCCGAGCCGATCGACTGCTCGAATGGGCACTCCCGCCCGGCGACCGGGGGCTCAGCATCATCGGCGACCTGCATCTGGAGTTCGCCGACATCGTCTCGCGGCGCGGAGGTTCCACCGCCCGCCTGTGGTACTGGCGCGAAGCGTTGGCCCTGATCGCGCGCTACGCGTGGACCGGGTCGGCCCGCGCCCATCATCAACTCGGGAGAGAAGTCATGGCAACGTTGTGGGCCGACGCACGATTCGCGATCCGGATGCTCTTCAAGACCCCCGGGCTCTCCCTGATCGCGATCGTGACGATTGCACTGGGGGTGGGTCTCACGACGATGACCTATAGTTCGCTCGACGGAACCGTTCTCCGGGGCCTGCCCGTACCCGACGCCGATCGGCTGATGTTCGTGAGTGAGAGGATCGAACGGCTGGGCATCGAGCAGACCAGTGTACCGTTCCAGGACTTTCTCGATCTGCGCGAGCGTCAGAGCGCGTTCGACGACCTCGCCGCCCTCCAGTGGGCGTGGTTCAATCTGGCGGGCGACGAGGCGCCGCCGGAGAGAATCCAGGGGGCCGTCGTGTCGGCGAATGCGCTCAGCCTGGTGGGCGTGCCTCCCCTTCTCGGTCGGGTGTTCCAGCCGGGCGAAGACGGACCCGACGCCCCTCCGAGCATCGTGTTGTCGTACCGCCTCTGGCAGAATCGCTTCGCGGGTGATCCGGGCATCGTCGGCCGCACCATCCGCGTCGACGGCAAAGTCACGGAGGTGCTGGGGGTGATGCCCGAGGGCTTCGCCTTTCCGTTCGCCCAGGTCGCGTGGATGCCGATGACCTTCGATCCGGCCACGATGCCTCGTCGCGCGGCCGGGCTCGACGTCTTCGGTCGCCGACTCGAGGGATTCGACGTCGGGCGGGTCGACGCCATGTTGGACCAGGTTTCGCGAGACATCGAGGCGATCCACCCCGAAGACAACGAGGGCGTGCGCGCCTGGGCCGCACCGTTCGCTGAACGGTATATGCCGCGGGAGATCACGGGCGTGATGTTCCTCATGCTGGGCGCCACGCTCGGCGTGCTGCTCATCGCCTGCGCCAACGTCGCCAACCTTCTTCTCGCGAGAGCCTCGGCCCGGGGACGCGAGGTGGCGATCCGATCCGCGCTGGGTGCGAGCCGCCTGCGGGTGATCCGCCAGTTGATGGTCGAAGCATTCGTGATCGCCCTGCTCGGGGGGTTGTTGGGGGTCGGGCTGGCCTACGCGGGCATCGAGGTGTTCAACGCCGCGGTTCTCGATATCGAAAAACCCTACTGGATCGACACCCGACTCGACCTTCCGGCCCTGTTTTTCGCCCTCGGCGCCGTCTTCGTTGCGACGATCGCGGCCGGCACCGTGCCCGCGATCCGGGCCTCGGGACTGGGGGTCGGCCAGGTGCTCGGCGATGAGGCTCGAGGCTCGTCGTCCCGCCGCCTCGGCCGCCTCACGACCGCCCTCGTCGTGACCGAGATCGCGGTGTCGTGTGGGCTCCTGATCGCCTCGGGACTCATGATCCGCAGTGTGGTCAACCTCAAGAACACCGATCTCGGCTTCAACCCCGATCCGGTGCTGAGCGGGCGGATCGAGTTGGCCGCGGCCGACTACCCGACCGTCGAGGACCGGCGCGTGTTCCTGGAGGCCCTCGAGGAGCGGCTCTCGGCCGAACCCGGCGTCGCCGCCGTGGCGCTGGCGTCGGACTTGCCCGCCCTCGGTGCCAGCTCCTGGAGAATGGCCGCCGACGGCGAAGTGTATCCCACCGATCGTGACGTGCCCATCGTGAACGGGAGCGTCGTGACGCGTGGGTTCTTCGACGCCATGGGCATGCCGATTCTCGAGGGCCGCGACTTCGAGACGTCGGAGGTCTGGGGCGAGGTCGAGCCCGTGGCGATCGTCAGCCAGTCGTTCGTGCGGCGGGTCTTGAACGACGCGGAACCCCTCGGTGCCCGTAT
>CBDUEZ010000404.1:0-3634 GCA_965366355.1 uncultured bacterium | reverse complement strand
AGACGACCCCGATCGGCCCAATCCGCTTCACGGAACTCGCCCCAGTACAGTTCCAGCCGATCGCGCAGGAACACCAGTCTGGCGTTGGGGCGAGGAGCGGGATCGGTTCGGAGCAGCATGCCGGGGTTGAGTAGGGATACCGACTTCGGAGGCACACCGAGCGCCGTCAGCCGAGCCGCCATCTCGACCACGACGGCGCTCCCCCAGCACACGCCGAACAGGTGAACGCCCGACGTCGCGAGCGGTTCGACGAGTTCGACGAACTCTTCGGCGATCTGTTCGATGGTTTCCAGCGGTGGCCGCGCGCCGTCCAGTCCCCGCGACTGGAGCCCGTAGAAGGGCCGCCCACTCCGGAGTTCCCGTGCGAGGTCCGGAAAGATCCACAGGTTCCCGAACACGCCCGGCACCGCCACCAGAGGGGCCGCGTCGCCTCCCGATCGAATCCGAACGAGAGGCGTCCCGAAGACGGTCGCCGGATCGATCTCCCGGGTGCTGCCCGGCCCCGACGGTGCATCAGGCGGCGACGGAGCGGAGGCATCGGCGTCGGCTCGAGCGGCGAGTTGGGCAACGGTCGGACCCTCGAAGAACGACTCCGGCGTGATTCGCACTCCCGCGCGCGCAGCTCGGGAGATGACGCGGATGCTGAGAAGGGAGTCGCCTCCCATTTCGAAGAAGTCATCGTCGACGGCGATCAGATCGGCCCCGATGCCGAGCACCTCGGCCCAGACCCCCAGCAACACCTCTTCGGTGGCCGACCGCGCCTCGACGTTCGAGCCCGGTTTGGCGCGGCTCGTAAGCGCCGACCCGTCGACTCGATGGATCGCCCGCCGATCCAGTTTCCCGGCCGCGGTGCGAGGCATCTCCTCGACGACCACAAACGCCCCGGGCACCGCCGGCGGCGGAAGACGGTCCGCCAGAAAGCTCCGCAGCTCGTCGGCGTCGGGTGCGGCGTCGGCGAGCGTCACGAACGCCGTCAGAACGTGCGACGCACCGCCGCCCTCGTCATGGTCACTCGCGAGATTCGCGAGTCGACGTCGCTGATCGTCGGTCAACGCGCGCAGCCGCTCGGCGAGGTCGGTCACTTCACGACCTCGATCACGGCCATCGAATCCGCCCACCACGCATCCTGCACGTCGGCGGGCATCTCGAGGGGGACGACGTGCAGCCGGAACGAGCGGAAATGCTCGAAGAGCAGCCGCTGATGGCTCCGACTCAGTGAGTCGATTTCGTTGGTGAGGTAGGTGAAGACGCCCCCCTCAACGAGATGGCGGGCAGCGGTCGGAAAGAAGTGGTCGGCGAAGGTGACGCTCTGTGCGACGAGTTCGATGGCCTCGTCCTCGTCGAGAGCGTAGGTGTGGAAGAAGATGGCGTCGAACCGTCCGAGCCCGTCCATGACGTCCTGCCACATTCCGTGAGCGAGGCGAATGTCTCGCTCGGGGAACCGGGCCTTCCAGCGTTCGTACCGACCCACGATGGCATCGTTGCACTCGATGATCGTGTGCGACCGGGGTTCGTACTCCTGAATCAGCGACGCGGAGACGCCGCGCCCGAACCCGATCTCGAGCACGTCGCCCCCGGTGCGGCCGACGATTCGCGCCATCTCTCGCATGAGCGGAAGTTGCCAGTCCTCCATGATCTGCTCGTCGGACAGCTCCGCCTGCCGCATGTCGGGAGGCAGGTCGCGTACGCCGCCCGGTACGAACCGCGCGGCCAGACGATCGAGGGCCTCCAGGTCGAGTGTGGCTTCCCTCACCCACCGGTTCAACAACCAATGGCGCTGGCCGTCGGTGGGCGGCCGAATGAAGTGTTCGTCTTTGACCTCCAGGGTGAGGTCGAGGGCCTTCGAACGTCGCACCTTCTTCATGGGGTCTCCTGTACCAGTCGGATCCAGCGGTCGACCTCCTCTTCAGGGAGTCCGTCCAGGAAGTCGACGAGGCGGTCGACCTCGCCGGCTGCGGCCGGGGGCCGACGCGGCGCCAGAGTGACCAGGGCCTCGCGAATCGCGGGGTGGTCGATCAGGGCCGATTCGATCTCGAGCGCCTGGAGCCTATGGCCGCGCACCTTGAGCTGGTCGTCGAGTCGCCCCAGAAACTCGAGACGACCGTCGGATCGCCACCGGGCCAGGTCGCCCGTGCGATAGGCACGCCCCCCGCCTTCGTGAATCGCCCCGATGAACTTCGCAGCGGTCGTATCGGGATCACCCAGGTAGCCTCGGGCCACGCCCGGTCCCCCGAGCACGAGTTCACCCGCCTCACCCACGGCCACCTCTCGTAGGTCTGCATCGACCACCCAGGCCCGCGCCCCCGGGACCGGTCGGCCGATGGTCACGTCGAGGCGGCCCTCGGCCGTCAGTTCGTCGACCGTGGCCCACACGGTTCCCTCACTCGGGCCGTATTCGTTGTACAACGACACGCCGGGGAGGAGGCGTCGATGGCGGAGCACGACATCGTGCGGGCAGGCTTCGCCCGCCACGACCACGAGCCTCAGAGACGCATCGGTGGCGCTGAACTCGGGGTCGTCGAGGAGTTCGCGGTAGAGCGAGGGCACGAGCAGGGTGTGCGTCACCCGCGATTCCCGTACGCTCGTCGCCAGGGCCCGAACGTCCTGCTCGGCCCGGCGCGGAGGCAGGACCAGTGTTCCGCCGCTACACAGCGTCCAGTACAGCCCCGCGATCGCACTGTCGACCGAAAGCGGAGACAGCAGCAGGAAGACGTGCGGTGCATCGTGGTAGTGCTCGAGGCGAGCGGCCGTCGACCACGCCAGATTCCCCCGCTCCACGACCACTCCCTTCGGTTCGCCGGTCGAGCCCGAAGTGAAGATCACGTAGGCGGCGTCATCGGGCTCCGCCACCGGCCGATCATCTTCGGCCTCACCGGCTCCGTCTGGCCATATCGTCTCCCGACCCGAGGGAAGCGACGCCGAGACCGCGGGGGGAGCGACGACCGCGTCGACCCGCCCCAGGAGGCCCGCCATACGAGAGGCGGGCAGCTCGGGATCCAGGGGCACGTAGGCGCGCCCCGCTCGTAGACATCCCAGCATCGCGGCCACCGCCTCGACCGTCCTGTGGGCGGGAATACCGAGGAGTCCAGGCGCCGCACTCCCGCGCATGATCGCTGCGGCGATCGCCGCGACGAGCGCGGCCAATTCGCCGTAGGTCGTGGCCGCGCCGCCGACCACGAGCGCCACTTCGTTCGGGTGGGCCGCCACGCGCTCGTCGAACAGGTGAAGCACGTCTCGGGGCGGACTCGTGAGCTCGGGACCGCACGTCCAGGACGGGGGGGGCGGCGACGGAGCCGAGAGCCGGTCTTGAACCGAGCCTGACGCCGGGCTCGAGAGATGGCCGAGTGTGTCGACGACCTCGTCGAGCACCGACCGGGCAGCGGCGGCGGTGGTGCGAGCCGGGTCGTACTCGAGTTCGAGGAGCAGCTCGTCGCCGGGGAACGCCAGGAGCGCCATGGGAAGATCGCTCGGAGACGAAAACGCCAGGGAGTTCACCTGCAGTCGTGGATCGGGCGCGCCTTCCAGGTTTTCGGGAAAACTCTCGAACACCACGAGGGTGCGAACGAGTGCAGAAGCTCCAACTCCACTCCACCGTCGAATCTCCGACAGGCCCGGTGCGCTCCGTGCCCGCGCT
>CBDUEZ010000403.1:0-3664 GCA_965366355.1 uncultured bacterium | reverse complement strand
CGTCTTGCCCCGCCCCCGCGCTCGGGGATACCTTTCTTGGCGTGAATTTTGCAGACGTACTCCGATCCGAGGCCCCTCTTGAGGGCCTCCGCACCGGTCGTGTTCTGGGCATCGTCCCTGCACGGCTGGCGTCTTCCCGACTCCCCGACAAACCGCTCTATCCGCTCCTTGGACGACCGCTCATCGAGTGGGTTTGGAAGCGCGTGAGCCGCATGTCGATGTTGGATGCGGTCGTGGTTGCGACCGATCATCCGTCGGTCGTCGACGTCTGCGAACGGATCGGCGCACCGGTCGAATTGACGCGGGCCGATCATCCCTCGGGAACGGATCGGATCGCCGAGGTGGCGGAGCGCCCGGAGTACGCGGGGTACGACGTGATCGTGAACATCCAGGGCGATGAGCCGCTCCTGCGGGAGGAACATCTCGCCGCGGCGGTCGACCTCGTACGAGGGGGTTGGGCGATCGGCACGTGCGCGACGCCTCTGGGTAGTGCGGAAGACCGTAGCGATCCATCGGTGGTCAAGGTGGCGCGATCCGAAACGGGGCAGGCGCTCTACTTCAGTCGAGCGGCGATCCCATACAAACGCGATGCGGCCCCGACCAGTGACGAACTCGCGGCGGCGCCGTTTCTGCGACACATCGGGATCTACGCCTATACGCGCCCCGCTTTGTTGGCGTGGGTCGCCCAGCCGCCATCGCCTCTGGAACGGCTGGAACTGTTGGAGCAGCTCCGCCCTCTCGAGGCCGGGGTGAAGATCGGAGTCGCGGTCGTGGGATCGGCCGACGGTGGTGTCGACACGCCCGCCGACGCGGTACGGACGGAGTCGAGATTGAGAGAATTGGGGTTCGAGCCCTTCACGGAACCAACTGGAGCATCATGACCGACAGCACCCATCACACCCGCTATATCTTCGTCACCGGCGGCGTGGTCTCGTCATTGGGAAAAGGCATCGCGGGGGCATCGCTGGGCCGACTCCTGAAGGAGAGAGGCCTGCGCGTGACGCTCCAGAAGTTCGATCCCTACATCAACGTCGACCCGGGAACCCTCTCGCCCTTCCAGCACGGCGAAGTGTTCGTGACCGACGATGGAGCGGAAACCGACCTCGATCTCGGGCACTACGAGCGGTTCATCGACGAGTCGCTCACCCAGGCGAACAACATCACGACCGGCCGGATCTACTCCGACGTGATCGCCAAGGAGCGCCGCGGCGACTACCTCGGCTCGACGGTGCAGGTCGTGCCCCACATCACCGATCACATCAAGAGTGCCATTCGGCGCCTGGCGGGCGAACACGATGTGGTGATCACCGAGATCGGCGGAACGGTAGGTGACATCGAGTCGCTGCCTTTTCTCGAGGCCATTCGTCAGTTCCGGCAGGAGGTCGGTCGGGAGAACGCTCTCTTCGTGCATCTCACGCTGGTTCCCTACATCGCGGCGGCCGGCGAGCTCAAGACGAAACCGACCCAGCACTCGGTTCGGGAGCTCATGCAGATCGGAATCCAGCCCGACATCGTGATCTGCCGCACCGAACACCCGCTGGACGACGACATTCGGCGCAAGATCGCCCTGTTCACCAATGTGCCGCTCGACGGGGTCGTCGAGGCGCGCGACGTCGAGACCATCTACGAGGTTCCGATCGAGTTGCGCCGGCAACGCCTCGACGACGTGGTCGTGCGCATGATGGGCCTCGACCTGCCCGAGCCCGACCTGGGTCCGTGGAGAGACATGGTCAACCGCATCAAGACCCCCGGCAGCGGGCGGGTGCGGATCGCGGTGGTCGGCAAGTACACCGAGCTGATCGACAGCTACAAGTCGGTGCAGGAGGCCTTGATCCACGGCGGTATCGCCAACGATGTGAAGGTCGACATCGACTGGCTGTCGTCGGAGCAGTTCGACGATGGCATGGGGGTCGACAAGCTGCGGAAATACCACGGGCTCCTGATCCCGGGCGGTTTCGGACCCCGAGGTGTCGAAGGAATGCTCCAGGCCATCGGCTGGGCGCGGGAACATCAGCTGCCCTTCTTCGGAATCTGTCTGGGACTCCAGTGTGCCGTGATCGAGTTTGCTCGCACGGTGTGTGGCCTGGACGAGGCGAACTCGTACGAGTTCCACGAAGAGACTGCACACTCCGTGATCTGTCTCATGGACTCGCAGCGGAAGGTCACGACCAAGGGCGGCACGATGCGGCTGGGCGCCTATCCGGCGCACCTGAAAGAGGGGTCCCGCGCCCACGAGATCTACGGCCGTTCCGAGATCAGCGAACGACACCGGCATCGCTTCGAGGTGAACAACGAGTACCGCGAGGCGCTGGAGGAGCACGGGCTCGTGATCAGCGGAACGTCGCCCGACGGGGGCCTGGTCGAGATGGTCGAACTGCCGTCGCATCCGTGGTTTGTGACCTGTCAGTTCCACCCCGAGCTCAAGAGCCGCCCGATGCGGCCCGCACCCCTTTTCGCCTCGTTCATCGAAGCGGCCGTGAAATACGCCCGCAGCGGCACCGAGGCCGAAACCACGATGATCGCGGGCGACTGACGATGGCCTTGTTCGACGCCTTCACCCTGATCGCCGGCCCCTGTCTTCTCGAAGACGACGGGCTCAATCTCGAGGTCGCGCAGGAACTCGCGCGCATCGAGGCGGCGTTCCGGGTGCCCATCATCTTCAAGGCGTCGTTCGACAAGGCCAATCGCTCGAAGCGGGGCGCCTCCCGTGGACCGGGGCTCGACGAAGGACTGCGTCGCCTGAAGAAGGTGGGCGCGAAGACCGGTCTCCCGCTTCTCACCGATGTGCACGAGCCGGCGCAGTGTGCCCGCGCCGCCGACGTGGTCGACGTACTTCAGATCCCCGCCTTCCTGTGCCGGCAGACCGACCTGGTCGAGGCCGCCGGCGCGACCGGCCGCACCATCAACGTCAAGAAGGGCCAGTGGATGGCGCCCGAAGAGATGGCGGCCGCGGTCGACAAGATCCGGCACGCCGGCGCGAAGGGTGTGACCGTCACCGAGCGCGGCACCTTCTTCGGCTACGGCAACCTCGTCGTCGACATGCGGTCATTCGCGCGGCTGCGTGCGGCGACGGGCTGCCCCGCGATCTTCGACGGCACACACTCGGTGCAGCGCCCCGGGCAGGCCGACGGGGCCAGCGGTGGTGATCCGGAGCACATTCCCTCGCTCGTGCGCGCCGCTGTGGCGGCCGGGTGCAACGGACTGTTTCTCGAGACGCACCCCGAGCCGTCGAAGGCCCCGTCCGACAGCACGAACATGCTGCCCCTGGCCGACCTTCCAGCCCTCCTCGACGACGTCCTGGCGATTCGGGCGGCCCTGGCCGGAGAACGGATCGATGGCTGACGCGGAGTCCCCCGATACCGAAAATCGCTCGGATCGGCAGATCCCGGCCGACGTCGCCCGCCGAATCGGGCTCGTCGTCTTCGACGTCGATGGGGTTCTGACCGACGCCGCCGTCTACATGGGTGGAGAGGGCCGCGACGGTGAACGCAAACGATTCGACATCCAGGACGGCCTCGGGCTGAAGCTCCTCGAGACGGTGGGGATCAAGGTCGTGATCGTGTCGGGCCGGGTTTCGCCCGCCACCACGGCCCGGGCGGCCGAACTCGGGATCGAGTGTCACCAGGACCCCGGGGCCGACAAACTGCCGCTGGTCGATCGGCTG
>CBDUEZ010000402.1:0-3695 GCA_965366355.1 uncultured bacterium | reverse complement strand
ATCCACCCCAATGCAATCGACCACGAGCGCGCCCATGGCATTCTCCCGAAGCACCCTCTCGATCTTCACCATCGTTCTCGTGCTCGGTGCGGTGGCCGGGGGTACGTGGTGGCGCCTCAAGCCTGCCGCGGAGGAGGCCAGCCAGCAGGGAGAGGCCTCCGCGATCGCAGACTCCCTCGGTGTCGATCTCGGCGCTGCCGGCGATCAGTTCAGCACCAACCTCCCTCAGCCGGTGAGCGGAGTGGCGGTCGTGCGCGACACGCTGTGGGCGCGGGTGAAGGCGGCGGGTCAGGCGGCGGCGTTCCGGCGGGCGACGGTCGCCACGCAAGTCGAAGGGGTGATCCAGTCGGTCACCGTTCGCGAAAACTCCCGTGTCGCGGCCGGTGACGTCATCGTGCAGATCGACACCCTGGAACTCGCCCTCGAGGTCGCCCGAGCCGAGGCCGAGCGGGCGAACGCGCAGGCGCAGTACGAGGCGACGATTCTTTTCGACGACGAGATCGAAGACCCTCGAATTCGCGCCCGGCGCGACACCGTCGCTCGCGCGGCCAGCGGTCTGAACGGCGCCGAGGTGTCGCTTCAGCAGGCGAAGCTGCGGTTCGATCGCGCCACGGTGCGGGCCCCGTTCGAGGGGCGCATCGCCGACCTCGAGGTGGTCGCAGGCCGGCACGTGGGTGTGGGCACGCCCGTCATGACGGTCGTCGACCTCGACCCCATCAAGGTCGAGGTCAACGTGCTCGAGGCTGAGCTCGGCTACCTCGATGAAGGACGGACCGCCGAAGTGGCCTTTGCCGCTTTTCCCGGCGAAACGTTCACGGGCCGCATCCAGACGATCAATCCGGTCGTATCGGAGAACCGTACCGGCAGGGTGACGATCCACCTGCCCAATCCGGACGGGCGCATCAAGCCGGGCATGTATGCCGATGTCTCGATCGACGCGCGGAGCTTCGCCGACCGAATCCTCGTGCCCCGATCGGCGGTGCTCGAGAGGGGCGAGCGCACCATGGTGTTCGTCTTTGCGGGGGACGGCGACAGCGATTCCGGACTCGCAAAGTGGCACTACGTCATCACGGGAGTCGAAAACGACGAGTTCGTCGAAATTGTGCCGAGTGAGGAGACCGATCCCGTCGAGCCGGGCTCCGTCGTCCTGACCCAGGGGCATCAATACCTCGCGCACGACACCCGCATTCAGCTCGTCGCCAACCCGGCGGTGGCCGGTGGGAGGCCGGGCGCATGATCAGGCGGATCGGCCGGACGGTGGGCGGAAGGAGGGTCGCGGGCCTCTCGGTCCTCCTGGTGGCCCTGAACACGGGGGCGCTCGCGGTGGGCGGTGCGCCCGTCTCGGGTCAACAGGCTCGCGATACCCTGGTCCTGAGTCTCGATGACGCCCTCGGGATCGCCTTCGGAGCCAATCCGACGGTGCAACGGGCCGAAAACGATCTCGGGCTGAACGGACCCGAGACCCGGGCCACCTGGCTCGGGTCGGTGCTGCCGAGCCTGACCGTGAACCTCCTGCAGACGGGCTACCGGGGGAATCTCCAGCGACAGGGGCTCGACCCCCTGGGGCAGCCGCTGGAGAACCCGGAGGCCAACTGGATCTACACCTCTAGCACCAACCAGGGGGTGTCGCTCGATTGGTCGGTCCAGGGTCTCAGTTTCCTCAACGCGCGCAAGCGGCAGGAGCAGACGAATCGGGCCCGGCTCCTCAACCTCGACGGGGCGCAAGCGACCCTTCGTACCGAGGTGGAGCGGGAGTATTTCGATGCGCTCGAACAACGGGAACTCCTCGCGGTCGAAGAGGAGATCGCGGTCGCTCGGCGTCGCGATCTCGAAACGGCCCAACGGTTGTTCGGCCTGGCCCGCAGCACACGCGTCGATGTGCTCCAGGCCGAGTTGGCCGTGGAGCAGCAGTCCCTCGCCATCCAGCAGCAGCGCACATCGTACCAACAGGCCGTTCTCACCCTGCGAACCACCTTGGGCGATACCGAACTTCCCGCCCTTCGGCCCGAGGTCGAGGCGCTCCCGATCTTCGATCCGAGTGGACTGGACGGCGAGGTGCTGGTGGAGCGTGCCCTGGGAGGCAACCCGCAGGTCCGCACGGCGGTGTCGGGCGTCGACGGGGCGCAGATCGGAGTGGCCGAGGCCGGGCAGTGGAAATGGCCGTCGCTCAACGTCGGGTATGACTGGGGGCAGTTCCGCCAGAACCTCGAGAGTGAAGCCCTCTTTTCGGTCGGTTACGATCCGGATCGGGTCCAGAGCTCGTTCCGCATCTCCATCGGGGTCCCCTATTTCACGAACTACTTCCAGAACCGTTCCGCCGAGGCCCAGGCTCGCGTCAACCTCGACAACCAACAGGAGTCGCTCGACGAGACGCGCCTCCAGGTCGAGCAGGAGGTACGCTCCCAGCTCATCAACCTCCGCAACCAGGGAGAGACCCTGCGACTTGCCGGCCGATCGCTGGAGATCGCCGAAGAGGCGGTGCGGCTGGCGCGAGAGGAGTATCGCATCGGCACCCGCACCTTCGAGCAGCTGCAAGATGCGGTCGAGCAGGAGGCCTCGAGTCGCCGACAGGTCATTCAGGCGCGGTATGGCTTCGTCGACGCGCTGATCGCTCTCGAGTCGGCGGTCGGCGGTCCCGTGCGGCCCGACGCGGGGGGCTGAGTCGTGTCGATCCCACGCACTTCGACGCGACGCCCCGTGGCCGTCGCGATGTTGTTCCTCGCGATCATTCTGCTCGGGGCGATCAGCTACGTGCGGCTGCCGATCGACCTGCTGCCCGACGTCAGCTACCCGCGGCTCGTGGTCTACACGTCGTATCCGGATGTCGCGCCGGCCGAGGTGGAGCGGCTGATCACCGAGAGGGTCGAGGCCGAAGCGGCCGCGGTCACTGGTGTCGAGCGTGTCACCTCGGTGTCGAGGGAGGGCGTCAGTCTCGTGACCCTGCGCTTCGCGTGGGGCACCGACATGGACTACGCGATGCTGAATGTGCGCGAGCGCATGGACAACCTGCGCGAGGCGCTCCCGGAGACGGCCACCCGGCCCCGCATTCTTCGGGTCGACCCCGAGTCGGAGCCGATCATGACGCTGAGCATCGCGGGGCCCGACGATCTCTGGACGACGAAGGAGCTCGCCGAGACGGTGTTCCGCCGGCGCCTGGAGCAGCTCGACGGGGTCGCCCAGGCGGCCGTGTCGGGGGGACTGGATCGCGAGATCCACGTCGAGGTCGACCCGCGTCGCATGGACGCCTACGGGCTCACGATCGCCCAGATCAGTCAGGCCCTCGCGCAGTCGAATGTGAGCGGGGGGAGCGGCACGATTCTCCAGGGCCGGTACCGGTATCCGCTCCGCACCATGGGCGAATTCCAGACGGTCGGCGAGATCGCCGACGTGGTCGTCGCTCAGCAGGCGACGGGTGGCTCGGGTGACTCGGGTGGTACGGGAGAGGGGGCACAGCAGGGCTACCGGCTGGTTCGGGTGCGCGATATCGGCACCGTCACCGACGGCTTTGCCGAACGAGAATCGATGGCCTACTACAACGGCGTCGAGTCGGTCGGACTGCTGGTCTTCAAGGAATCGGGAGCCAACACCGTCACCGTGGCCCGAGCCGTGGATGGCGTGCTCGAGCAGTTGAGAGCGGAGTTCCCTGAGATACAGCTCGACGTGGCCTATTCCCAGGCCGGCTTCATCGCCTCGTC
>CBDUEZ010000401.1:0-3705 GCA_965366355.1 uncultured bacterium | reverse complement strand
GGTGAAGCGTGGGCCCTGGGTCCCTACCTGAACGGTCCCATGCAGAGTGCCGATGAGCCGCGGGCGTACGAGGCGGCGGCCAAGGCGCTCGAACTCGCGCAGCGGCCGGGTCGGGCCACGCCGATCGAGCTCGCGCTCATCGAGGCGATGACCGTGCGCTACAGCCCGCGACCCGAAGGCGAGGGTCGGGCCGCCAGGGACTCGGCCTATGCACGAGCACTCGCCGACGTGCACGCTCGGTTTCCCGACGACCTCGACGTCGGCACGGCGTACGGTGAATCCCTCATGCTTCTCGAGCCCCGCCGGGGCACCTGGCCGTTGGAGAAGGTCTCCGTCCAGCGCATTCATCAGGTGCTCGAAGAGACCCTGGCCGTCGACATTTCACATCCGGGGGCGTGCCATCTCTACATCCACGCCACGGAGTCGACGCCTTCGGCCTACATGGCGGAGCCCTGTGCGGAGCTCCTCGGCACCTCGATCCCCGGGGCGAGCCACATCAATCACATGCCGTCGCACACCTACAACCGGGTCGGGCGTTGGAGCGACGCCGTGCGAGCGAATCAGCGCGCCTGGCATTCCGACCTCAAGGCCGATATCGGCGAGGGATTCGCGATCTACCCGTCGCACAATCTGCACATGCTGCTTTTCGCGGCGTCGATGGACGGCCAGGGAGCCGTCGCCATTCAGGCGGCCCGCGACTACGCGCGGCTTGTCGAGGGGGGACAGTTCTACACCGCTCTCGCGCTGCTCCGTTTCGGTCGGTACGAAGAGCTGACCGAGCTGACGCGGGCCCCGACCGATCCCGTCTTCCGGGGCCTATGGATGTCGGCCCGCGGAGTGGGCTTTCTCCACTCGGGAGCCGCCGACAGCGCGCAGGCGCAACTCGACGGAGTGCGGGCCCTCATCGCGGAGCACGGCGACGACGCGCAGTTCCGCGGCCACACGGCCACCCAGCTTCTCGGCGTCACCGGCGGGATCCTGCAGAGCGAAATCGAGCGCGCCGCGGGCGACCTCGCTGGGGCCCTGGCCACGCTGGAAACGACGGTCGCGGTCGAAGACGGACTGCGCTACGACGAACCCGAGCCTCTGAACTTCAGCGCGCGCCATTGGCTCGGGGCCCTTCTGCTCGACCTGGATCGCCCCGAGGAGGCCGAAGCCGTGTACCGCGCCGCCCTCGTGGACCATCCGGCGAACGGCTGGAGCCTCTTCGGTCTGGAGCAGGCCCTCATCGCCCAACGCCGGTTCGGCGATGCCACGCTCGTGCGCCGCGAGTTCGAGGCCTCGTGGGCCGACTCCGACGTCTGGATCCGGAACTCGCGCCGGTAGTGCACGCGGGCGGCTCCCGGAGGGGGGGTGCGCAGTCCTGTCAGGCGATCTGGATGATCTGGTCGCGACGTGTGCCGACCGACACCCACTTCACGGGGGTGGCCGTGAGTTCCTCGATCCGGTCGAGGTAGGCGCGGGCGTTGCGGGGCAGGTCGGCCAGGGTACGGCATCCGGTCGTATCAGAATGCCAGCCCGGCATCATCTCGAAGTTGGGCTCGACCCGCGCGAGCATGTCGGTGTCGGCGGGGAAGTCGCGCGTGCACCCGCCCTCGGGTGTGCAGTACTCGAGTCCGATTCCGATTTCGGGAAGGGAGTCGAGCACGTCGAGCTTGGTGACGGCCAGGGCCGTGAGCCCGTTGACCCGCGCCGCGAAGCGCGCGAGCACGGCGTCGAACCATCCGCATCGGCGAGGCCGGCCGGTCGTGGCGCCGAACTCCCCCCCGAGCTGCCGCATGTGCTCGTCCATCGCCTCGTCGAAGCCCGTCGGGAGGGGCCCGTTGCCGACGCGAGTGGTATACGCCTTCACGACCCCCACCACGTCGGTGATGCGCGTCGGGCCGATCCCCACACCGATCGCCGCACCCGCCGCGGTGGTGTTGGATGAGGTGACGAACGGATAGGTACCGTGATCCAGATCGAGGGCCGTGCCCTGGGCGCCCTCGAGCAAGACGCGACGCCCCTGCGTCAGGGCGTCCATGATCTCGATTCCGGTCTCGGTCGACAGACGCTTGAGCCGCTCGGCGAGCGAGACGGTGCGCTCCATGGCGAGCATCAGATCGGCGACCCGCTGCCCTTCTCCGGCTTCTTCCAGTCGGGCCTTCGCCCGATCCACGCCACGCTCCACGAGCCGGCGAAAGCGGGCATCGTCGTTCAGGTCGGCGACGCGAATCCCGCGGCGTCCCGCCTTGTCTTCGTAGGCCGGGCCGATCCCCCGCCCCGTCGTCCCGATCTTCTCGGCCGCACGATCCTCCGAGACACGATCGAGCTCTCGGTGGTAGGGCATGAGAAGGTGGGCTCGCTCGCTGACGCCGACCCTCCCCGCCACATCGATCCCCCGCTCCACGAGGGCGTCGTACTCCTCGAAGAACTGCTCGATGTCGAGCACCACGCCGTTGCCCAGCAGGCAGCGCGTTCCCTGATGGAGAATCCCCGACGGAATCTGGTGGAGAATGAACTCCTTCGCGCCCACATGCACGGTATGGCCGGCGTTGGCGCCGCCTTGATAGCGCGCCACGACCTGCACGGCCTCCGAGAGGACGTCGACGATCTTGCCTTTCCCTTCGTCGCCCCACTGGCAGCCGACGACGACCGTACAATTGCCGGTTCGAGACATCTGGCGCTCACTCCACAGAAAAAAAGAGCCTTCCCGCGTGGGAAGGCTCTCGACTCAGGCAGCTTCCTGTGGAAGTTAGACGGGGGGGCCCTGAGGTGTCAATTCGCGATGAGCCCGGCATCACTCAGCAGTCGAGTCACCTCGCTGCGTCCGGTCTCGTGAAGCGGCCGCAGCGGAGAGCGGGGAGAACCGCCGGCTCGCCCGACGAGATCGACCGCGAACTTCACCCCGGGCACGCCCATCGCACCCACGATCCCCGTGTGGAGCGGCGCGACTCGGGATTGCACTGCGGCGGCCTCGGCCGCGTCGCCTCGACCGTGGGCCGCGAAGATGCCGGCACACAGATCGGGGACCACGTTGGCGACGCCGAGAATGCCCCCGACGGCGCCGGCCTCGAGCGCGGACTGAAGCAAGGCACCGCTCCCGACCAGCACCTGGAAACCGTCGGCCGTCGCCTCGACCAGCTCCCGGATCAGTTCCAGCTTGCCGCGCGAATCCTTCACGCCGACGATGTTGTCGTGCTGCGAAAGCTCGGCAATGAGGGGTGTCGCCAGGTCGAGCGTGCTCATGCGGAGCGGAACCTGGTAGACGATCACCGGAACGGGCGAGGCGTCGGCCACGGCGCGGAAGTGATCGGCGAGTGCCTCATGCGTCATGGCGCCCCGATAGAACGCCGGAGGCTGAACCAGAACGGCGTCGGCACCCGCCTGGGCCGCGGCCTTGCACATACGAACGGTAGTCCGGGTCGACTCGGCCCCGGTCCCGGCAATCATCACCGCCTCGGGAGCCACCTCGCGGGTGGCCGTCCAACAGTTCAGCCTCTCCGCCGCGTCGAGCAGGAGAGCCTCTCCGGTCGAGCCGCCGACCACGAAGCCATGCACTCCGGTGTCGGCCCAGGCCCGTACATTTCCCTCGAAGGCGTCGAGGTCGACCTCTCCCCGCGGTGCGAACGGTGTGACCGTGGGGATGAACACTCCGGCAAGGTCGACTCCTGGCATTTCAGCTCCCGAACATTCGTGTCATTTCGTTGGCCATGTCCTGCCCGG
>CBDUEZ010000400.1:0-3709 GCA_965366355.1 uncultured bacterium | reverse complement strand
ATGACCACTCCTGGCGCAACTCCGTCTTCATCGAGGGCCCGCCCCCGGGCGGCGCCTGCGATTCTGGGGTCCCATCGGGTGCGCATATGAGTGCGGTGCCCCCGCCCGACGATCGGATCGCCGACCGATACGATCTTCGAGAGGAGATCGGGCGGGGCGGGATGGCGGTGGTCTATCGAGCCCATGATCATCGCCATGCGCGGGATGTGGCACTCAAGTTCTTGCGACCGGAGCTCTCGGCGACGATCGGTGCGGAACGTTTCCGGCGGGAGATCCAGATCGCGGCCCCCCTCACGCACCCGCACATCGTCCCGATCCACGACTCGGGGGAGTGGCGGGGTCGCCTCTTCTATGTGATGCCGTTGATCCCGGGTCGGAGCCTGTCCGACGAGATCCGGGAGAACGGGCCGCTGCCGCTCGATCGCGCGGTCGCCGTCGCAACGGACGTCGCGGGGGCGCTCGCCTATGCGCACCAGCACGGGATCGTTCACCGGGATATCAAGCCGGCCAATGTGATCGTGACGAGGAGCGATGCGCTCGTCGCCGACTTCGGGGTGGCCAAGGCGCTCTCGGGTCCCGCCGCCGCGGCGCTGACCGGGACGGGTGTCGCCGTCGGCACGCCGCGATACATGGCGCCGGAGCAGGCGACCGATCCCGATCGCGTCTCGCCGATGTCCGACATGTACTCTCTTGGGTGCGTCGTCTACGAGATGCTGACGGGGCACCCGCCTTTTCGGGCGGCCGACGCCTACGCCGTCATCGCGAGCCATGTGGCAGCGGAGCCACCGTCGGTGAGTGACGAGCGCCCGGATCTACCACCCGAGGTCACGGCAGCGATCCGGCGTGCGATGTCGAAGGACCCCAACGCGCGGTTCGGCGACCCGACCGAGTTCGCCCGGATGCTGGGCGGCGCCGCTCCGGTCACGTCGAGTCCCCCCCGGGGGAGGGTGGGGTATCGGTGGGCCGGAGCGCTCGCAGTGGTCGCGATCCTCGCAACCTGGCTCGCCATGGTCAATCCCCCGGGGGCCAGTGGGGATGGGTGGGCGAACGGTCGGCCGCAGTCGGTCCTGGTGCTCCCCTTCGCGACTGCCGGCGTCAGCGAAGACGAGATCCGCCTGGCTCGCGACCTGTCCGAAGAACTCACGATCGCCCTGGGGCAGTGGGACGTACGCACGATTCCGTCGGTCGTACTCACGGGACCGATCTTCGACCTCGGCCTCGATGACACGATCGACCGAATCGACGACGCCCGCGCACTGGCGGAGGAACTGGGCGTCGCCGCAGTGACGCTGGTCACCGTGTCGCTCGAGTCCGATACCGCCCGCGTCGAATCGACGGTATTCGAGACAGGTTCGGGTTGGATCGGAAGCGGCTTGCGGCAACGGGGACCGGCCGTCGTCTCACGGGCAGGGTTCGGATCGACCATCGCCCTTCTCGAGCCGATCACCAGGCGCCTGCTCAATCTCGAAGCGTCGGACGAACCCGTCCTCGGGACTCGTCCGGGGTCCAGGGTGCCCGAAGCCATTCGCCAGGAGACGGACGGCCGCAAGCTCCTGGAGGCGTGGCGTCTCTCCGAGGCCGAAGAGCGTTTTCGGGCGGCGATCGAGTCGGATTCCACCTTCGCCATCGCTCACCTGCGGCTCGCTCAGACCCTGTACTGGAAGCAGTCGGAGAACCCCGACCAGTTCAACAATCTGGGGGCGGAGGTGTTCCGCGCGAGCGGGGCAGCGCTCCGGCATCGGGAAGGCCTGCCGAGCCGGACCGCGGCGCACATCGAGGCGTTCTACGCCTTTGCGCAGGGCGACTTCCAGAGGGCGCGGGAGCACTACACGACGATCCTCGACTCCGACGCGACGGACGTATACGCGCTGCTCATGCTGGGAAGCGTGGAGTTCGACGACGTTTGGATCGATCCGGCCACCGGCTCTCCGCGTGCCGACTGGAACGACGCCCTGGAGCACTTCGAGAATGCGGTCTTGTTGCAGCCGAACTTCGCGCTGGGGTACGGACACCTCTTCTCGATCTACCGACGGGCGGAAGAGGCGACCCGGGGCCCCTCGTGCTGGGCGTTCGAGCAGCCGAGGGAGGTCATGGTCGCACCGTGGGAGCCCCTCGACCCCTCTCGCGCCCGCCCCTTCTGCATCACGGTAGGGAACCAGCTGGGTTGGGTGCCCGCGTCGGCGGCGAGGGACGCCGACCGGTCGGCGGTGCCGCGGGTCGAGGAGCTCCTCGAGCGGGGCGACGCGCTGCTGTCACGGTGGGTGAACGCCGAGCCCGAGTCGGCTCGCGCACACTACGAGGTCGCTAGAGCACGAATGGACGACCTCTACCAACTGAGTGTGCGGGATTCGGCTTCGGTCGCCGCTTCCGGTGCGCGCGTGGACTCCGCCCTGCGGGAGGGGCTACGGCGGTCGGCCGACACGACCGCCTCGGCGCTCGTCACCCTCGGAGCGGTCCAGCTCACGCTCGGACGATACGATGAAGCCCTCGAGTTGACGGAGGCCGGGCTCGAGCGGGCGGCCGCGGGCGGACCGCTGGCGCCGGAGACGAGGGTTGCGCCCACCAACGTCTTCCTGGCGACCGGGCAGCTCGGTCGCGCACTCGGGATCCTCGACGACTGGACCTTCGATTTCTTCGTACCTGGGGAGTCGGGAAGAAGGGTGCCCTACGGCGCCGCGGCGAAGCACCTCATGAGGATTCGCGCCATGGGAGGCCTCCTCGCGCCGGGTGGGTCTGTGCGCGCCGAACTCGAGGCCATCGAGTCCGTCTGGCGGGGCGGCCGGTATTCCGACGCCGATCGCGAGGCTCTCTACCGCGGCGCCCTGCCCCTCGTGTCGCTCTCCCTCGCGCTCGATTCCAGCAATGTGGCCTGGTGGTCTCGGAGGGTCGTGCCTCGAACCCCGGAGATCGAGCGAATCTCTAGCTATCAGGGACCGCCTGAAAGCGCTCTCCCTTCGATCGAAAGCCGCATTCGAAGTGGCGAATCGATTCGAATCGATGAAGCCGCGATCCTGGGCCAGCTCGCCCTTCGGTACGGTCGCCCCGAACTGGTCCTGGAACTCCGCGCCGCGGTCGAGTCTCCCGTGCCGAGTGTGCGGGCGTTCGACGCGGTGTGGGGCGCCACCCTGTCGTGGCCGCTCGTCCTCGCAGACGCGCTCATGCGATCCGGTCTGTCGACCGAAGCGCGCGCCGTCTTCGACGGCGTTCGATCACGTATCGTAGCCCCGGAGGAACTGCCTCCGTCCCTGCGGCGCATGTGGGAAGACCTGGCTTCGAATGAAGCCTGAATCGCCGCCGCACGTTGTACCACCCAGAGAAGGAGTCGACCATGTCCGATCTCAGTGTACCCGAAGCCGCACCCGAGCAGACGTGCAAATGGTGCGACACTTACTACATCTGCCCTCCGCGGGAATGTCCCATCGTCGTCGACGAGGGGGGCATGAGGGTCAACGCAGAAACCGACCCCGTGATCGAACCCGACGAGGATGTGTGCGCAAAGGTGTACATGTGGATGCGCACTCTCAACGGCCGCTGCCAGACCCGGATCTCTACATCACTGGCGTGCCCGCCGGCGGGCGAAGGCTGGACCCCGACGGGCCATATCCTGGTCCGGCTCAGGTCGTTCAGGATCGAGGGTGTGTGCCACGGAATCGCGTCGATGGGTGGACCGTGTTCATCAGTCATCGAGATGAATGAAGGGTAGCCTTCG
>CBDUEZ010000399.1:0-3724 GCA_965366355.1 uncultured bacterium | reverse complement strand
TATTGCAAGCGGGCTTCTGCTCCTCTGCGTGAGCCTGTTCGCCGCGGCCATCCCCGCGCGCAGGGCCTCGAGGGTCGATCCGATGGAAGCGCTACAGGCCCCGTAGGCGTCATCCGCCCCTCGCCAATAGGGTCGACGTGCCCCACACTTAACGCGTCCCCTTCTTGTGCTCTGGCTGGTCCGTGTCTCCCGATACCCCCTTTCCGTTCCGGCTTGCCGCGATCGATATCGGCTCCAACGCGATTCGTTTCGTCGCGGCCGAGTTCGTCTCTCCCTCCACGTGGGTGGAACTCGACGTTCAGCGTGTACCGGTGCGTCTCGGGCACGGCGTCTTCCTGACCGGACACCTCGACCCCGGAGCGATGGCGGGCGCTGTCGAGGCCATGGCGACCTTTCGCCGGTCGATCGATACCCTCGGCGTGCCGCGCTACCGGGCCGTGGCGACCAGCGCGGTACGGGAGAGTCGCAACGGGGGCGAGTTCGTCGACTCGGTGCGTCGAGAGACCGGTATCCAGATCGAAACGATCACGGGCAGCGAAGAAGCCCGGCTGGTGTGGCTCGCAATTCGCAATCGGGTCGATCTGGGCGAGTCTTCGTGGGTGGCGGTCGACCTCGGAGGGGGATCGCTGGAGGTGTCGCTCGTCTCGGCCGAAGGCATTCACTGGGCGGAGTCCCATACGATGGGGACAGTGCGTCTCCTCGAAGAACTCGGTGGGGCGAATGCCGACCCGGATGAATTCAAGACTCTGGTCGGCGAATACGTCAACACGCTCCGCATACAGGACCAGATCGACCAGGACCAGTTGGGCGGATTGATGGCGACCGGAGGCAACATGGAGTCGCTTGCCGGGCTGGCCGGGGTGACGCCCGACGAGCGCGGGGTCAGCCGCGTGCCCCTGCGCGCTCTCCGCCGTGTCATCAAACAACTCGGGCGCATGACGCCCGATCAGCGCGTGCAGCGCCTGGCCCTGCGAGAAGACCGCGCCGATGTGATCTATCCGGCCGGCCTGCTGTACGAGCGTGTGGCCCGACTCGCCGGTGTCGACGAGATCATCGTGCCGCATGTCGGCGTGAAGGAGGGCGTGCTGGTCGATCTCGCCGACGACGTATTGGGCCCGGGGGTGCACGCCTCGCGGCTGGAACATCAAGCCTTCGTCGGGGCACTCGCCCTGGGGCGGCGTTTTCAGTTCGACGAACTCCACGGACGACACGTCGCCCGGTTGGCCCTGTCGCTCTTCGATCAACTGGACTGGCTCCACGGGCTCCCGGACGCCGATCGGCGCATTCTGCTCGTGGCCTCGGTGCTGCATGATGTCGGGCAGTTCATCTCCTATCGGCGGCACCACAAACACTCGCTCTACCTGATCTTCAACTCCGATGTACCCAACATCACGACAGAAGAATTGAAACTCGTCGCCCTGGTCGCGCGGTATCACCGCAGGGCGGAACCGAGCGAGGCCCACTTTCTGTACGGGGCGCTGGACGAGGCGAACCGAACGAGGGTGCGGCGTCTCGCGAGCCTCCTGCGGCTGGCCGATGCCCTCGATCGGGAGCATCTACAGCGAGTCGAAGGTGTGACGTGTTCAAAACGAAAAGGAGCGATCGTGATTCAAGTCGAAGGCCGAGGTGACCTCCTGCTCGAGCAGTGGGCCCTCCGAAAGAAGGTGGGCATGTTCGAATCGGTGTTCGAGCGCGCGATCCAGGTCACGGTGAGTGAGCCCCCCCGCGGGGCCCGGGTCATATGAGTCGGGGTGAGTCATGATGACCAAACGGCTCGGCTGGTTCGTCGTGACGTGCGGGGCGCTCCTCGCCGCCGCGTGCACGCCGGTGGGATCGGGGCAGGGCCCGGGCACTGCGCCTCCGACGCCCGACGTAGCACCGGAGCGCACGGTACCGAACCTGAACGGCGCCTGGACGGGCTTTCTCTCGGTCGAGGGTGAGAACCTGGACGGCACGCTCCAGATTCAGCAGACTGGGTCGGTATTGTCGATGGTGCTCGAGGCGCCGGGTTTCGAACTCAGGGCGTCCGGTACCGGACGGGTGGGGCCGGAGGGCGGCATCACGGCAGACCTGCAGTACGAAACGACGTGCCCCGGGGTCGCCCGGTTGAGGGGGTCACTCGAGGCCGACGGTCTCGCCATGAGCGGTCCTCTCACGGTCGAGGACTGTACGGGAAGCGCCTCAGGCACCTTCTTGTTCAATCGCTGACGCGATTCGGCGCCTGTAGCTCAGCTGGATAGAGCATCCGCCTTCTAAGCGGAGGGTCCCAGGTTCGAGTCCTGGCAGGCGCGTATTTCGGGCCTCTCCGCCCCGTCGATTCGTCGGCGGGGCGGGGGTGTTTCAGAACCCGCTGTGAGGCGCTTTACGAACGGTCCCTCCGGCACTACCTTTTTCTGCTCGGTGGGCTTCGGCCTACCGCGACTCCGGGGTGGCGGACCCGAGTTCGCCGCGGTACTCAGGAGTGCCATGGTGGGCGTAGCTCAGGTGGTTAGAGCGCCAGGTTGTGGCCCTGGAGGTCGCCGGTTCAAATCCGGTCGCTCACCCTGCCAGGTTGTTCGACGAGGGACTTTCGAAAATTGTCTCTCAGCAGGTGTTGACAGCCCGGAATGAGGACGCTAGTCTTTACGTCCTCGCAGCGATTCGGGGTTTTTGACCGGTCGCTGCGATTTGTTCGGCGGGAGTGGAAGTTCACTCTCGTGACGGCATCAAGCTGATTGAAAATCGAGGTTTCGAGAGAGTGAGCGGGCCCATCGCCGGACGGCACTACGTCCGATATCCGGCATCATGCCTTCGGGTGTGAATGGGTCAAACAACGTAGATTTCGAACGCGAAGGCTCAACAAGAGCCGCGTTCATTCAGAGCTTTTTTCAACTTTTCTAATGGAGAGTTTGATCCTGGCTCAGGACGAACGCTGGCGGCGTGCTTAACACATGCAAGTCGAACGAGGATTGAGGTGCTTGCACTTCAAAGCCGAGTGGCGGACGGGTGAGTAACACGTGACCAACCTACCTTCAGGCGAGGGACAACCCGGGGAAACCTGGGCTAATACCGCATAACGTCTGGTTTCCGCATGGAGACCTGACCAAAGGTGGCCTCTGCTTGCAAGCTATCACCTGAAGAGGGGGTCGCGGCGTATCAGCTAGTTGGTGAGGTAATGGCTCACCAAGGCTACGACGCGTAGCGGGTCTGAGAGGACGACCCGTCACATTGGGACTGAGATACGGCCCAGACTCCTACGGGAGGCAGCAGTGGGGAATATTGCGCAATGGGCGAAAGCCTGACGCAGCGACGCCGCGTGTGGGAGGAAGCCTTTCGGGGTGTAAACCACTGTCAGGGGGGAAGAACTCCCATCCTTCGAATAGATGGGTGGGTTGACGGTACCCCCAGAGGAAGCGCCGGCTAACTCCGTGCCAGCAGCCGCGGTAAGACGGAGGGCGCAAGCGTTGTTCGGAATTACTGGGCGTAAAGCGCGGGCAGGTGGTCTGTTAAGTCTTCTGTGAAACTCCGGAGCTCAACTCCGGACATGCAGAAGATACTGGCAGACTGGAGTATGGTAGAGGCAAGCGGAATTCCTGGTGTAGCGGTGGAATGCGTAGATATCAGGAAGAACACCTGTGGCGAAGGCGGCTTGCTGGGCCATTTCTGACACTCATCCGCGAAAGCGTGGGGAGCAAACAGGATTAGATACCCTGGTAGTCCACGCCGTAAACGATGGGCACTAGGT
>CBDUEZ010000398.1:0-3727 GCA_965366355.1 uncultured bacterium | reverse complement strand
TCACCCTCGTGGTCCCGTTCGGCGGAGGAGGAACCGTGGCGGCGACGATGGGTCGCGCGGCGCCGGATCCGCTGACCCTCGTCGAGGCGGGGGGGCAGGGCGGCATCATCGTGGGGTGGGACCTCGGGACGTTCGGAGGTCCCCCGCCCGAGATCGCCGAGCTCTCTTGGGACGGCGGGTCGGCGACCCTGCGGCTGCGCCTGGACGAGGCGTCGCTCCGCGGCGCCGTGACCGTCGACGTGATCGGGGACTTCACCGAATGGAGCGCGGTACCGCTCCGGAGGGACGGCGCCACCTGGGTGGGTGAGATCCAGGTCGCTCCCGGCGTCCACCACTTCGGATTTCTCGTGGACGGAGAGTGGTTCGTGCCGACAGGTCGATCGGGCAACGTACCCGACGAATGGGGTCGTATGAACGCCACGCTGGTCGTGGCCGAGCAAGAAGGAGGGAACGGTCCATGACGATTCGCACAGTGGTGTTCGCGTGGCTCTTGATGGGCCTTCTGCCGCAGGCCTCCCTGGCTCAGGACCCGACCCGAGATCGGGCCCGCGCGGTGTTGCCCGCCCCGGTCCTCTCGGCGGTGGAGACCCTCGCGCTCGATGCCGAGGCCGACGGACTCCCCAGCGCCCCCCTGTTCGCCAAGGCGCTCGAGGGTGCCGCAAAGGGAATCCCCGAAGACCGGCTGGTCTCGGCCCTGAACGGGTTCGCGGCCCGGCTCCGCGACGCCCACAACCTGCTGGGACCGGGCACGGAGGCGCCCCTCCTGGTCGCCGGCGTCGACGCCCTCACGCGGGGAGTCCCGGGCTCCACCTTGAGGGGACTGACGGTGGGAGAGCGTCGGCCCATCAACCTCGTGGTGCTCGGCGACCTCGTGCAGTCCGGGATTCCGGCACCCGAAGCGATGTCGGTGCTTCGCGAAGCTCTCTCGAGGCGCACGGCCGACGATGCCTTGCTCGAGATCCCTGCCCTGGCGCGGCGTCTGATGCGGGAGCGCGGGTCGACCGACGCGGCCTTGGAGGCGCTGAGACGGCGGATCCGCGACTCGGGCGGCCGAGTAGGTGCGCCGGCACCGCCAGGCTCGGAGCCCGTCAGCCGGGACCGACGGGGAGGGGGGGGTTGAGCCTTCCCCCGGTCTCGAGGAAGGTGGCGAACGCATCGGGTAGGTCCGAACTCCGTATGGCCTCGGCGGCTCGGGCCACATCGTAGTCGAGGCGTACGGTTTCGAACCGCATGCCCCGGTCGTCGATCTCGACCACGACATAGCCGGCCCGCGGGTCTCCGTCTTTCGGGCGTCCCACGGAACCCGTGTTCACGAACCAGACGCCGTCGACCTCGCGACTCCAGGGCAGGTGTGTGTGCCCGAAGGCCACGAGATCACCCTCCCGTGCCCCGAGGTGGCTCGCCATCTTGGTGCAGAAGGCGTCGGATCGCTCTCCCTTCCAGTAGACGGTGTTGAGCACCGGGTTTCCATGAATCAGCATCACGCGGGGGCCGGCCCTATGGCCGCCGAGGGGCCGTAGGTCGAGGCGGAAGGGAAGCGCCCCGAGCCAACGCTTCGTCTCCGACGAGGTGTGCTCGAGCGTCCACGCGTAACTCTTGTGGCTGAGCTCGGCCTGCACGGGGTCCTCGTAGGTGCAACCACAGTGGTCGTACCCGAGCGCCACCGTCGAGTCATAGTTCCCGCCCACCCCCTGAATCGCTCGACCACGGATCCGCTGCACCACCTCGTTCGGCCAGGGGGCGTAGCCCACGAGGTCGCCGAGGTGGTAGACCCCCTCGATGTCGTCGCGCGCATCGATGTCACCGAGCACCGCCTCGAGGGCGGGGAGGTTGGCATGCACGTCGCTGAACAGCGCGATCTTCACGGGAGTCGTTCGACTCTCCGCGACATCACCACGGCGCTGGAGGGACAGATGCGGCTGAACTCGTCGGTGGCCCGAATGCCGTCCGGAACGGCTTCGCGGGCGACGGGTGAGAATCCCCGACGGCGAAACCACTGCTCGGCCGTCGTGGTGAGCAGGTAGATCTCTTCGCAGCCGAGGCAGGCCGCCTCGCGCAGGGCTCGCTCCACCACGAGCGCGCCCCGCCCCCGCCCCCGCGACGCCGGAGCCACCGCAACGGAGCGAAGGAGCGCCGCGTCGCCGTACACCTCCAACCCCGCGATCGCCTCGAGCGCGGCGGAGTCGCCGATGACCCACCCGAACGCCTCACCCCGGTCGGCCGCATCGACGAGCGTGGCGACCCCCGCCGTCGGCAGGCCGGCCCCGTCGAGAAGGGCGAGCATACCCGGGAGGTCGCTGGCCGTCGCTCCACGCACACGCTCCGTCACGATCGACCCGATCCACCCGGAGAGCTCGGAGAGCCCCTCCTGACACAGGTCGTAGTACACCCACCGGCCCTGGCGACGGGCACTCACCAGGTTCGCGTCCTTGAGCTTCTTCAGGTGGAACGAGAGTCGTGACTGCGCCACGCCGAGCCCCTCCTGGAGGTCGCAGACGCATCGTTCCCCCTCGGCCAGGCGTTCGACGATGAGACGTCGCGTGGGCTCGGCCAGGGCGGCCAGGCGTGCGTCGAGATCGGCGGAATTCGGGGCGGTCGGCGGCATTCCACAATATATCAACGACGGTTGATGTTATGCCAGCCCGCGGAATTTTTCTTGCCACATCGGCCACCACCCACCTAGCCTTCCCTATTCCCGCAGTCCCTCGATCCACCCAGGTATCCAATGTCCGTCACCTTCCGCGTCAACGGGAACTCCGTCACCGTCGATGTGCCGTCCGACATGCCTCTGTTGTGGGTGATTCGCGACGTGCTCGACCTGAAGGGCACCAAGTTCGGGTGCGGCATCTCGCAGTGTGGCGCATGCACGGTACATATCGACGGTGAACCGTTCCGCAGCTGCCGCGAGCGCATCTCGACCCTTGAAGGGAAGGATGTGGTCACGATCGAGGGGCTCTCGCCGGACGGGACCCACGCCCTTCAGCAGGCGTGGCGAGACCTCGACGTGCCCCAGTGCGGGTATTGCCAGGCCGGTCAGATCATGGCGGCGGCCGGGTTGCTCGCCCAGAACCCGCGCCCAACAGACGCCGACATCGACGAGGCGATGGATCGCAACATCTGCCGGTGCGGCACCTATACGCGGATCCGCGAGGGGATCCACCGTGCGGCCCGGGCGCTGGCCACCGACAACCAAGCGGGCGACGGAGGCGGATCGTGAGCGCGGTCACCGGCGTGGGCCGGAGGGAATTCCTGAAGGTCTCCGCGCTCGCCGGAGGCGGGCTGCTCGTGGGGAGTTGGTTCGAGTTCCTCGCGCCCGGAGCGGCCGCGGCCCAAGGCACGGCGGCCAACTTCCTGCCCAATGCGTTCATCCGCATCAGTCCGACCGGCGCGGTGACCCTCATCGCCCAGAACCCCGAGATCGGCCAGGGCATCAAGACGATGCTCCCGATGCTCATCGCCGAAGAGCTCGACGTCGACTGGGCCGACGTGACCGTGGAGCAGGGTGACCTGGATACGGAGAACTTCTCGGGCCAGTTCGCCGGCGGGAGCAACGCGACCCCGACACACTTCATGCCGATGCGGCGAGCGGGAGCCGCGGCACGCGCGGTTCTGGTGACCGCGGCGGCCCAGATGTGGGGCGTTCCCGCATCGGAGCTCGAGACCGAAGCGGGCGTCGTGCTGCATCCCGCTTCGGGTCGCAGCGTCTCCTACGGCGATCTGACGGAGG
>CBDUEZ010000397.1:0-3772 GCA_965366355.1 uncultured bacterium | reverse complement strand
AGTTCCGTACGATGTCGGCCGATTCGGACCGGGCGGGGCAGGTGTGGGCCTCGGAAGAAGACCCCCGGATCACCCGGATCGGCCGCATCTTGCGGAAGTACCGGCTGGACGAAGTGCCGCAGCTGTGGAATGTGCTGCGCGGCGAGATGAACATCGTGGGCCCGCGGCCCGAACAGCCCGAGATCTTTCAGGATCTCAAGCGCCAGGTGGCGTTGTACGACCAGCGCCAGCGCGTGCTTCCGGGCATCACGGGATGGGCTCAGATCAACCACGCATACGATCAGTCGATCGACGACGTTCGCAAGAAGGTCGAATACGATCTCGAGTACATCTCGCGCCGCTCGCTCGCTCAGGACCTGAAGATCATGGCCCGGACCATCCCGGTGATGGTCGGGAAGCGGGGGGCGGTCTGACCGGTCGCTGACGGCGGCCACCACGGGCCCCTGTCGCGGATCGCGCCTCGCGCCTATCGTCTCCAGTCCTTCGACAGGCCCTGGGCCTCGAAGTCCCCTCACCCGGACGAGTGCGTGCAGTCGAGTTCGAAAGTCGATGCCGTGGTCGTCACGGCCGTAACGGTACTGTTGTGTGGATTGGTGGCCCGGCTCGCGTTCCTCGCGGCCGACCCGACGTACCCCTTCTGGAGCGGGTGGGTCGCCGACGAAGGCCGTTGGGCCCGCACGGCCCGTGATATCGTCTTGTTCGGGGGCCCCTCGCTCGACTCGGCGCTGGCACGAACGCACCTGATCCTGTCGCCCGTCTATCAAGCCCTCTCGGCCGCGGTCTTCTGGGTGTTGGGCGTGGGCCCCGTCCAGGCTCGGCTTCTCAGCGTCGCATCGGGCCTGGGGGTCCTTCTCGTCGCATCCCGCTTCTTGCAAAACAGACTCCCCACGCGGGTGACTTGGGCGGCCGTGGCACTCTTGGCCGTTCAACCCGATCTCGTGTATTTCAGCCGGGTCGCGATCCCGGAGATGCCGGCCCTCTTCTTCGAGTTCTGTGCGTTCGTCCTGTTGGTGGGGGGGCCACGCACCCTGCGAAAGGCATTCTTCGGCGGCGTCGTGACCGCCGTCGCGCTCGGGGTGAAGGGCACCTCCGCCCCGATCGTCCTCGGTTTTGCGGCGGTGATTCTCCTGGTTCACCGACCGACCGATCCGGGCGGCCGGCTCGCACGGCTTACCGCGTTTCTCGCCGCGATCATTGTGCCCGCCGTGGTCTTCGTGTCGGTGGTGAGCCTGCGGTACACGGTGCTCGGAGGTCTGCAGGACATTCTCGCGTTCCTCGAGTTGGACGACGCGTATGGGATCATGGCGACGCTCTTCCATGGGGGGTGGACGGTTCGAGTGAACCTGCTCCTCATGGCGGTATGGGGCCTCGGACTGGTGTCCTGGATTCGTCGCGTTCCGGATAGTGAGGCGAGGGCGATCTTCATCGGCTCCGCGGTGTGGATCGCAGCCTGGATCGTTCCCTGGGCACTGCTGCTCTACTTTCCTGAGCGGTACGTCATGCACATTCATCTCCCGTTGGTGCTCGCCCTCGCATCGGGCTTTGCCATGGCGTCCGACGATCGAGGTGTGTCCCTCGATACGGCCCTGAGCGAGTTCAGAGGACGGCGACGTGGAGCCCTCGCGGTGCTCCTTGCCCTTCCCGCGGCAGTGATTGCGGCGCCCCTGATCTTCTCCGGGATCGATTTGATCGGACCCACGATCGAAAATCTCCGCTATCAGATCGCCGCCGTCGCTGCCATGGCGATGGTACTCGGGGGTGTGCTGCTGCGCCGTTGGCGCGCCGACTGGGTCGTCGGCGTCGGGCTCGGATTTCCCCTCGCGGCGGGGGTGCTGTGGGTCGCCGGGGGCGTGTTCGGGTGGATCGAAGGCCCATACTGGGCGGTCGAGGGAGCCCGGACCGGCGGGATGTGGATCGTCGTTCTGATCGGCGCGGTGGGAGCCGTCGTGGCCGTGGCGCGCCTCGGAGTGCCCCGGGTCGGCACCGCCGCCCCTCGGGAAGCGCGCTATGCAGGCGCGTTCGCCGTGGTCCTCGCGCTGTTGTGGGCGGGGCAGGGGGTGGTCAAGCTCGGCGACCGCACCTTCGTATTGAGAGAGGTGGCCCAATACCTGGTCGAACGCTACCCGGACACGAGCCTCGTGGGTACGCAGGGTGCGAGCTCGCTACTCCTCTCGACTCCCTTCGCGTATCGGGCCCTGTATCCCTGGGAGGAATGGCCCGACGTCGTTATCAGCTACTGGGTCTCCGCCGACGACGAGCGACTCGCCGACTACGACGTCGTCCGGGAGTTCGAGCTCGACGTCGGTGCCGGGTTCATCGACACCTATCGCGAGATGCATGTGATCCGCGTCTACGAGCGGCGACGCTGATCACCACTCGTCGGCCCGACGTCTAGCCAGGGAATCCCTTGACCATGCGGTTGTAGACCGATCCGACGCCTCGCCCGAGCATGTAGCCCAACACGAAGGCATAGACGAAGCCTACGATGCTCCCGAAGAATGTGACGGAGTAACCGGGAAGGAAGTAGCTCAACTGGTTGAGCGTGCCACCGACCTCCGTGCCCGGCGCGGGACCGACGAGGATCAGGATATTCGTTGCGGCGAAGAGGCCGATTCCCAGGACCAGGGCGCCTGCAACACCCCAGGCGCGGGAGTTGAGACGGGCCACGGCCCGGCGGAGTTCGTTGTCGGTCGGGGTCATCGGTCCACCTAGATGTGGTCGAGGAAGTCGCGGGTCTGGCCCAATTCGGCCCGGGTGCGCGCGATCCACACGCTTGCCGCAAGAACGAAGTTCCTGCAGAAGGCGAGGAACCACGCCGCCACGAACGAGGCGAACCCTGCCGAGATCGCCCCCCGGAGCGCGCCGAGCCAACTCAAGTCATGGCCGGGCAGGAAGTATCGAAGGAGGTACAGGAACGTGGGCGGATCCGGAACCAGGATCCCCCATGCGGTGACCACGAATACGAGGCCACCCAATACCAGTCCCACGGCCATGCCGAGGGCGCGCTTGTGGATAGGAGCAAAGGCGAGCACGAGTTCATCGATGTCCTCGGTCTCGTCAGGTACCCGTTCACTCGTGGGCGTCATCGAACCTCCCGGCTGGAAGCGAGGGTCTCGTGCTTCGAATCGCGCTCGGCGACGACCCCCGAAAAAGTAGACGTCGTGCCCGTCGGATGCGAGGGCCCAATGGGCCGCTTCGTCAGGTGGCCCAGGGTCGCGATGACGACGCTCAGGCCCGACACGAAGTAGATGAGAATGTTGAAGGGTACGACCGCGAGCCCGAAGAGAACGCCCCGACGGCGGGCAAACCACCGGTAGACCGGTAGATTCGATGCGACCAGCCCGGCCAGGGGTAGCAGGGCGGCCGCGGCCAACCACGGTTCAAGCAGAAGCAGGGCGAGCCCGAACATCAGGCAGGACAAGCCGACGAGCGCGGTGCGTATGCGTTCCGCCGGCCGAATGTTGAGGCTGTTCGTGCGCGGGGTCTCGAGGAGGAGCCGCATCCATGGGACTCCGCGATCGAACAGGTCGGTTCTCACCATGCCCTTGAACGACCACCGCTTCATGTGTGTGGCCTCGATCGCGGGATCGAGCTCGATCTCCCACCCGGCGTCACGCACGCGATAGCCCAGCTCGATGTCCTCGATCTGCGGTCGTGGAAACCGCTCGACGTCGAATCCGCCGAGCTCGACGAACAGGTTCCGCCGAACGGCGCCGCAGCCGGCCCAGAAGGTCTCGGCGGCGCCGGCGCCGACGAGGTGCGTATAGCGATG
>CBDUEZ010000396.1:0-3793 GCA_965366355.1 uncultured bacterium | reverse complement strand
CGCCCCCCGACGCCGCCTGGGCCGGCAGTGCGGGCGGGGCGGCGCCTCCCCCCCGCGAAGTCACGGCGACCGCCAACGCGGGTGCCACGCCCTGAGCTTCTCCGGCCTCGGCGGCCTCGTAGTTCGACTGGCCCAGCAGCAGTCCCCCCGGCATGGGAAGCACCATCGTCTGGTCGTACCGATCGGCCGCCGGCCCCCCCGGCAACGACACGAACGAACCCCCGTCATTGCGCATCAATCCCAGCCGCCCCCCGACTCCCGAGGGCACCACGAGGTCGGGATCGCCGTCCCCGTCGAAATCCGTCCAGGTCACTCCGGGGCCCAGCTGGCTCAGGCGATGCGGAAGGAGCGGCTGACGGGCGAAGTCGTTGAATTCGGTCTCCGAATGACGGTGCCCCAGCGCCGCAGTCACGTCTTCGAAGAGGGGCACCCTCTCGAACGACGACTCGCTGCGAGTCGCACGAACGGCGTCGGCCGTGCCCGCAGCCGCGGATTCGTCGATCTCATACAGGCGATTCTCCCTCACGTCTTCGAGAATCGACACGGCCCCACTCGGCCACTCGACCACGAGCCGGAAGGGGCCCTCCCCCCTCGCGGCAAAGGCGACCTGTGGCTGGGGCGAGGAGAGGTAGTAGCCCCCGGCCGTCACCTGTTTGGACTGCTCCGGTGTCGACCCCAACAACCGCACGTTCGCGCCGATTCCATGGGTGTTTCCGTTCGCACCTTTCAGTTGAACCGCGATCCTCGGAGCGTCGCTCTCGTTGCGAAGTAGGGCCGCCGGGCTCCCGAGCCGATTAATGATCACGTCCATGTCACCGTCGACGTCGAGGTCGCCCATGGTGATGCCGTGCGAGACGTCGGGTCCGAGGTCGAAGCCCCAGGTGGAGGCCGATTCCTCGAAGCGCCCGTCACCGAGATTGCGAAAGGCGGCATTCGGGAGTTCGAGCGACGGGAAGTTGTTGACGACGTCGAGCCAATCGTCGGTGACCATCGTGTTGAGAAGGCGACTCTGCGTATCGGCGTCGAGAACGTCCCACACGTGGCCGGTGGTCACCAACGCGTCTTCGAACCCGTCGAGGTCGACGTCCAGGAAGATCGTCGACCACGACCAGCCCGACGCCTCGATCCCCGCCGCGCGTGCCGCCTCGGCGAACGTGCCGTCGGAGCGCGCCATGAACAGGGTGTTGCGGTTGTGTTGGAGGCGAGGCTCGATCTGGCCGGGGCGCACCACTTCCGGGGCGATGGTGGGGATCTGGGTGCGCCGACGCTCGGGATCGTTCGCCAACATGTCGACCACGAGGAAGTCGGTCAGTCCGTCTCGGTCGATGTCGGCGAAGTCGACGGCCATCGACGAGGCGCTCGTGCTCCGCACGGCCAGGGGGTCGACCTCGATGAACGAACCGTCGCCCCGATTCATCCAGAACTGATCGGGACTCTCGAAGTCGTTGCTGACGTAGAGATCGGGCGCGAGGTCGCCATTGATGTCGTAGAACCGCGCAGTGAGTCCCCATTCCAACGGCACGGAATCCAGCGAGGCGCCCGCGGCCGTGCGAAAGCGACCGTCGGTCCAGGGCGTGGGTGAAAAACTCCCCGACCCGTCGTTGATGTAGAGGAGATCTCGCTCGCCGAACTCCGAGCGGACGATCCCCTCGGGGGTGGACTTCAGGCGGTAGTAGTCCCTGAACCGCTCGTCGATCACGTATTCGCCGTCGATGTTCTTGACGACCTGATCGAAGGTTCGCTCCTGCGGCGAAAAGACGGTGCCCGCTTTGTTCACCCGGTAGTTGGTGACATAGACATCGAGGTCGCCGTCGCCCTCGATGTCGGCCACCGCGAGCGTGGTCGCTCCCCCGGCGTCGTCGAATCCGGCCGCCTCGGATACGTCGGTGAAGACCCCCGCACCGTCGTTGAGAAGGAGTCGATTCGGCTGACCTCGTCCGGCCGCGAGAAGATCCAGGTCGCCGTCGCCATCGAGATCGACCAGGGCCACGCCCGTGCCATCGAGATTGTCCAGACCGGTGCCCGAACGGGCGGTGATGTCTTCGAAGCGCCAGTCGCCCAGGTTGCGATAGAGGGAATTCGCTCCATCGACCCGCGCCAGGTAGACGTCGGGCAGCCCATCGCCGTCGACGTCGCCGACCGCCACACCCGAGCCGTGGGTCAGGAGCTGGTTCTCGAGACGCCGGCGGGGGCCGACCTCGTTCTGGTGAACGACTCCGGTGCGGGACGGCGCCACCGATGTGAACCCGGCGCCGCTGCCCCTCACTCGCAGTTCCCGCCAGCGATAGCCATCGGCTTCCTGCCAGGGCATCGGTCCCGCATCGCCACAGGCGGCGAGTGAACCGAGAGCGAAAAGAAACGCGGCGAGCGTTCGAGGGGCACGAGAAGGCACGTTCATGTCGTCACCGTTGTCCGGCGTCTGCGGGGGGCCGCCCGACCGTTGCCGAGGCCGAGAACGGCAGGTGCAGTCTAACGAAACGCCCGGGCGCCGTCAGGCCGGAGCCGGTTCCGAAACGGCAAGACGGCCGAGACCCCGACCACGAAACCCCCGATGTGAGCCCAAAACGCCACCCCGGAACCGACGCCCCAGGCGCTCGACGCGAGTTGAAGTCCAAACCAATACAAGAGGTACACCCAAGCCGGCACTTCGAGAATCGTGAAGAAGAGGAGAAGGAACAGCAGGGTCTTCACACGGGCGCGGGGGAACAGAACCAGGTAGGCCCCCATGACGCCGGAAATGGCACCCGAGGCGCCCACCATCGGCGCCGTCGATCCGGGATTCGAAGCGACATGCGCCAGCGCGGCGAGAACCCCCGCGACCAGGTAGAAGAGCAGGAAACGACCCCGCCCCAGCGTGTCCTCGACGTTGTTCCCGAAGATCCAGAGAAACCAGAGGTTGCCGAGCAGGTGGAGCCACCCACCGTGAAGAAACATCGAGGTGACGAGAGTGGCACGCGTGCCGCCCCCGCGGGCCAGAACCTCGGCCGGGATCGCGCCGAAGGCCTGAACCGAGGCCTCGAATCGCGGACCGTCGAGCCCCGCTCCCTGGACCCCCACCCATACCGCCCCGCACAGGGCGACCAGCCCGTAGGTCACGACGGGCGCGCGCCGGGTGGGATTTTCGTCTCGAAGGGGAAACATGGCGGGTGCGACCCCCGGCGATCCCGCGGGGTTCCCCTACAGTCTGCCACCTCGGCGCTTCTGCCACTCCGGCACAACCGCCGCGCCGCCGCCCCCAAGTCCGCCACTTTGGCCGACGCAGGGCGGTGAACAGGCCTCGATGGGCGTCTTCGCCCCGGCACGGAGGTTGCATTCACCATTCGGCAGATTCGCCGGGCCCGTGCCCGGACCCGCCGAACACGAGCGGTAGCGCATCATCCCACAGGAGAGAACATGGGCAAGGTCATCGGCATCGATTTGGGAACGACCAACTCGGTCGTGGCGGTCATGGAGGGCGGTGAGCCCGTCGTGATCCCCAACGCCGAGGGTGGACGCACGACCCCCTCGGTCGTCGCCTTCACGAAAGACGGCGAGCGACTCGTCGGACAGGTGGCGAGGCGTCAGGCCATCACCAACCCGACCAACACGATCTTCTCGATCAAGCGCTTCATGGGCCGGAAGGCCATCGAAGTAGAAGAAGAAGAGAAGCTCGTTCCGTACGACGTCCAGCACGACGGTCAGGGGCGGGTCATCGTCAAGGTTCCCAATGCCGACGGCGAGACGTTCACGCCGCCCGAGATCTCCGCGATGATCCTGCAGAAGATGAAGCAGACCGCGGAAGACTACCTCGGCA
>CBDUEZ010000395.1:0-3801 GCA_965366355.1 uncultured bacterium | reverse complement strand
ATCCGTGCACGTTACCTCGATCTAGCGTGGACCTCGACAGCGGATCTCTCGACAAAACACTTGGCCGGCCGCCGCCCCTGAATACTCTGAGACGAGGCATCAGGACCCGGGCGTGGGTTTAGTAATGTAAAAACGCGACTACGACGCGTCAAAGGCTTTCGTTTTTGCACCTCCTTGGGGTCCCCAGGTGGGCCACCGGGGACGCACAGGTATTGTAAGATGTGGTCGGACTTACTTTTATCTTACTTCGTTGTCGTCGAATGAGATCGAGTTCGGGCGTCGGGCCATTGTGGATTTCTCGTCGAGGCGCCGCCAATGCGACAGATTGCGAACCCTCCCGAGGTCGACGGACCGCTCCGTTCAGCCGGGCACCGACACGGCTCGAAGGGCGCTCAGGGGGTCCCGGGGCCCATGGTCGCGGAGTCACCGCACGACCCGAACCGGGCTGAAGCGGTCCGCCCCGACCGTCGTGCGGCGGCTTCGGGCCATCTGACTGTCTTCCAGGCCGGCGGTGAAGCCGAGTAGGTCGCGGAACGATACGCGCAGCACGACGTCGCTCAGGCTCGTGCCCCCGCCAAAGGGGACACCCGCGTCGAGGCGAACCACGCCGCGAGTCCCGGCGGGAAATCCAAACCGGAGGCCCGCTCCGACCGTACCCCGCCATCCCGAATCGGTCCCGAGGCCGAGTTCGTCGGCCCAGATCTGTCCGACGTCGGCGAAGACCGTCGCGCCGAGATCGAACAGATCCGGAAACGGCCAGCCGAGATAGACCCGGTCTTCGACCGAAACCACCACGCGCTGCGCTCCGGGAAAGTCTTCGTCGTTGAAGCCCCGCACACCCGCCACGCCACCCAGCGTCAGCTGGAACGGGTGGTCGACGTTCCAACCTCCGGCGGCGGCGACCCGGGCAAAAAAGGTGTGCCGGGGTGCCTCCGATGGTTGCCAGTATGCCAGGAGATCGAATTCGCCCATCACGTCGCGCCAGCCGCCGAGGTCGTCGGCCCCCGAGAAGATCTGGCGGCCCTCGAAGGCGATGTTGCCGATGAGGACGAAGGGGCCGGGATTGCCCGCGGCATAGAGTCGGAAGCGCGCGTAGAGGTCGTCGGGTTCGTCTGCGCTGGCGGCGGCGCCGAGGGAACGGCCGACCGTCACGGCGAGTTCGCTCCCCAGCTCCAGGTCATGGATGCCGCGCAGGGCGTCGAGGCCCACGGCCTGAGCAAAGCGGATGTTGCGCTGCCCCAGGAGCAGGTTGATGCGCGTTCCTGAGCGATACCTCAGCTGGGGTGCGAGTAGCGCAGCCAGTTCCTGCGGGGCCGGGGTCGGGTTGCCGAAGGCGTTGTCGAAGACCTGCTCCGTCTCGCTCAGATCACGGAACCGGAGTTGGTCGCGAGAGACGCCGAGGCCGAAGACCGTCAGGTTCCCGGGTCGCCCCACCCGCGCCGCGAGGGTCGCTTCGAAGCTCTCTCGGGTCAGAGGCAGGAGGAGGTGCGCGGGGGCGGCGGGAGTCCCATACGACCAGGTGAAGTAGTCGTCTTCACGGAGGTACCGCTGGCGCGCGGCGAACCGACCCACCTCTCCGACGAACGGATAGAAAAGCTCCTCCTCGACAAACGAACCCACGCGGGTTTCCCCGGCGCGGATTCCCGCGTCTACTCGTGTGTTGAACAGCCGCGGAGTCCCCAACTGCCCGCCGACCCGCTTCTGTGCGTCCTGCTCGCGGTAGAGGAACCCCGCGACGAAACCGCGGCCCAGAAAATTCTCCTCGCGGAGCTGTACTTTGTCGATCCGCGCTCCGCCGTCGAACTCGCCTCCCACCTCGACCACCGTAGTCCATTCGTCTTGTGTATCGACGATCAGGTGCCAGTTCCCGTCGGGCTGCTGCACACCGTAGACGTCACTTCGAGCGATGAACCCGAGACGCCGGAGGAGCCGTGCGGAGTCATCGGCCAGAAAGGGATCCCAACAATCTCCGGCCCGAAGCAGGATCTCTCTTCGCAGGAACGATGGCCGCGTGCGGTAGTGGAGGCGGTTGGCCAGCCGATAGGCCCATTGAAACGGGGCGTTGGACAACTCGTCGAGGTCGAAGATCGATCGATTGTCGACGAACACCCGGGTTATGCGCCCGTCGGCACAGGGCTCCTGGGCCGCGGCGGGCGCGACTCCCAGAACGGAGGCCAGGACGAGTAGGAGGAGTGTGCGCTTCAAATGGGGATCTGGGCGGGAGGGGCTGGGGCGCGTAGTCTTGGGCGTGATCGTTGATGCTCGAGCCCTAAGCTAGGGCGTCTGCGGCTCTGTCTACACCCGACCTACCGCTGAGGAGCAACGATGGACGACCGCCGCAGGGATGCCCTTGAGTACCACGAGGCCGGCCGGCCAGGCAAGATCGAGGTCGTGCCCACCAAGTCGGTCTCGACTCAGAGGGATCTGTCCCTGGCCTACTCCCCGGGTGTGGCCGAACCCTGCCGCGAGATCCATGCCAATCCCCTCGACGTGTTTCGCTACACGGCGAAGGGAAACCTCGTCGCCGTCGTGTCGAATGGCACGGCCGTGCTCGGCCTCGGCGACATCGGACCCCTCGCCTCCAAGCCGGTGATGGAAGGCAAGGGGGTGTTGTTCAAGCGCTTCGCCGGAATCGATGTCTTCGACCTGGAGATCTCGGCTTCGTCGGCCGACGACGTGATCCGCTTCTGCGAGATGCTCGAGCCGACCGTCGGGGGAATCAACCTCGAGGACATTTCGGCCCCGGACTGCTTCGTCATCGAGAAGACCCTGAAGGAACGCCTCGATATTCCAGTCTTCCACGACGATCAGCACGGCACGGCCATCATCGGAGGTGCGGCCCTGGTCAATGCCGTGCAACTCGTCGGCAAGGAGTTGTCAGAGGTGAAGGTCGTGTTCAGCGGTGCGGGGGCGTCGGCCCTCGCGACCGCGAACCATCTGGTTCGTCTCGGCGTGACTCGCTCGAACATCATCATCTGCGACTCGAAGGGGCCGATCTACACGGGGCGAACGGACTCGATGAACGAGTACAAGTTGCTCCATGCGGTCGAAACGGAGGCACGCTCGTTGGCCGAGGCGATGGCGGGCGCCGACGTGTTCATCGGCCTGTCGGTGGCCGGCGTGGTTTCTCCGGAGATGGTCGCCTCGATGGGGGCCGACCCCATCATCTTCGCGCTCGCGAACCCGGATCCGGAGATCACTCCCGAAGAGGTGGCGGCCGTTCGCGACGATGCGATCATGGCGACCGGGCGCTCGGACTACCCCAATCAGGTAAACAACGTCCTTGGATTCCCGTTCATCTTTCGCGGCGCGTTGGACGTGCGAGCCACGGTGGTGAACGAAGAGATGATGATGGCGGCCACCCGTGCCCTCGCCGAACTCGCCCGGGCCGACGTTCCGGAGTCGGTCCGCTCCGCCTACGAGGATGAGCCGATCACGTTCGGGCGGGCGTATCTGATCCCCAAGCCCGTCGACAACCGGGTGTTGTTCCACGTCGCGCCCGCGGTCGCGGAGGCGGCGATGGCGTCCGGGGTGTCCCGAGTGGAAATCGATCTCGACGAGTATCGCGATCGACTGCGGGCGTCCCTGGGACCGGGGCGGGAGGTGATGCGATGGATGACCGCTCGCGCTCGTCGCCGGCCGGTGCGGGTCGTGTTGCCCGAGGGACACAACAGCACCGTCATTCGGGCGGCCGCTCAGATGGTCGAGGAGGGCGTGTGTTCGCCCGTGCTGCTGGGTCGTCCCTCTCGGGTCGAGGAGAAGGCGAAATGCTGCAGATTGAGTTCATCGACGTCGTTTTCA
>CBDUEZ010000394.1:0-3815 GCA_965366355.1 uncultured bacterium | reverse complement strand
GTCTTCGTCCGCGACGTCGCCGCGGCCAACATGCTGGCCTCGGAGATGACCTTGCCGCCGTTGGAAGAAGGGGTCGGCGGGCTCGATGAAGTGGCGTTCAACGTCGGCACGGGGCTTGCTACCAGCGTGAACAGACTGGCCGACGCACTCGAAGAGATTGCCGGGCTGCACCCGGGCCGCGACTATCGCGCCGGGCGCCCCGGGGAGTTGCGCCACAGCACGCTCGAGGCCGCGAAGTTGCGGGGCCGCGGATGGTCGCCGCAGTTCACGATCATGCAGGCGCTTCAGGAAACCTTCCAGCACATCGAACAGAACCGGACCTAGCCTACGTGACTCTCCCCGTGCTTTTTGCTCAGATCCGGATGCCGACGAGCCCCCTCGACATGGTGCTCGGCGGCACGCTCCCCACCCAGATCGTTCTCGCGACCCTGCTCGGCTTCTCGCTGGTCTCGGTCTGGATCATGTGGTCGAAGGTCCGACAGTTCCGCAGGGTACGCGTTCTCGGTGACCAGTTCATCGAGGCGATGGAGCGGGCCCAGCGGCTCGACGACGCCTACAAGGCGATCCTCTCGTTGCCCGAGTCGCCCTACGGCCGGGTGTTTCGCCAGGGGATCAACTTCTTCAGCGAGTTGCGTCCCGGTGGACTGCGCGAAGGCGCGGTCGTCCAGGGACTGTCGGCGGCGCAGCTCGAAGCGTTGCGGCTCGTGCTCGAGAAGGAAGAGGCCGAAGAACGCGACGAGCTGTCGCGCGGGCTCACCTGGCTCGCGGTGGTCGCCTCGGTCTCACCCCTGCTCGGCCTCCTCGGCACCGTGATCGGTATCATGAACGCCTTCCTGGGGATCACCGCCACGGGGTCGACCAATATCGGGGCCGTCGCGCCCGGCGTGGCCGAGGCGTTGATTACCACGGTGGCGGGGCTCTTCGTGGCCATTCCCGCCGTGATCGCCTACAACCACTTCGTGTCGCGCCTCAATCTCGTGAGCGGCGAGCTCGAAGGATTTTCGAGTGAGTTCATCGGCACGCTCGCCCGAGAGGGTCGCGTCTGATGTCCCGTCGCGGCCGCAACCGCAATGATCTGCCCCTTACGGCCGAGATCAACGTCACCTCGCTCGTCGACGTCGCCTTCACCCTCCTCGTCGTCTTCATCATCATCGCGCCCGCTCTTCAAGGCGGGATCGAGGTGCAGATGCCCGAGGCCGATGTCGCGCCGATCACCACGAGCGACGCTCCCGTGATCATCTCGCTGAGCCGGGAGGGACGGGTCTATCTGGAAGACACGCCCATGGATATCGGGGAGTTCAGAAGCGCGTTTCCCGGGTTCGCCGAGGCGAGCGCGCGCGACCAGGTCTATCTTCGAACCGACGCGCGGGCCACGGCGGAGCAGCTGCTCCAGGTGATGGGTATCATCAACTCGACCGGCGTGAATCTGTCGCTTATGGCCGACGAGTGGACGTCCAACTGAGGCGGAGCCGGGGCCGGTTGCCCCGGAGCGGGCTGTGGGTATCGGGAGGGCTCCACGCCTCCGTCATCGTGGCGTTGATCCTCTGGGGTCCGTTTCAGGGTCCGACCCGACAGTTCGAGACCTATCAGATCGAACTCGTGGCCTCGACCCTCGAGCCGGAGCCGCTCCCGCCGGCCACTGAAGAGCTCGTGGTCGAGACCCCGGCGCCGGCACCGATCCAACCCCCGCCCGACATTCCCCCACCCGATCCGACGCCCGAGCCCGAGCCCGAGGTCCAGGAGACCCCGCCGCCGCCGGATCCCGAGCCGGAACCGGAGGCGACCCCGCCGCCGCCGGACGACGTCAAACCGCAGGAGCAACCGCCGGCCTCGCAGCCGGACGAGGTGCCGACGGAAGAAGACGCCGAAGAGACCGGGTCGAATGTGAATGTCCGTCTCGAGGGGCTGAGGCGGGACTATCCGGCCTACTACGCCAACATCGTGCAGCAGATCTCGAACTGCTTCCGTCCCCCGCGGGGCAACAACCGCTGGGAGGCGGTCGTCTTTTTCGAGATTCGGCCCGACGGGACCGTTTCGGGGGTGAGACCTGTACAACGGTCTGGAAGTCAGGCCTTCGATCTTGCGGCCATCGAAGCCGTCGCGGACTGCGCCGGTCGCGGACGATTCGGCGCGCTTCCCGACGACCTGCCGTACGAGACACTTCCGGTCCAGTTCAGGTTCAGTCCCCGCGGTATCGGTCAGTAGCCCGTTTTCTCCCTCCCGTTCCCAGCTGATATGCCTCCGGTCTTTTCACTGATCCGACGATACGCTCCCCCGGCCGCGCTCGTTGCGGCGAGCCTCCTTTTCTCCGCTCCGGCCTCCGAAGCCCAGGAGGTGCTCCCGGGGGTGTCGCTGGGACTCGCCTACGACGCCGTCACCGCTCCGGGTCTCGCCATTCAGCCCTTCGAGGGGCGGTTCGGCGGTCAGAGCGCCGCCGGGTCGGTCGAGGCGATCATCGGTCGCGATCTCACCTACTCGGATCGCTTCGCGGTCGTGGATTCGCTGCCGGCGTCGATGGGGGGCGAGACGGTCGACTATGCCCTCTGGGACCGCCTCGGGGCGATCTATCTGTTGCGTGGCCGGGTCGAGGGTGCGGGCGACGGCCTGGTCCTGGTGCTGGAGCTCCACGACGTGGCCTACTCCCGCCTCGCGCAGGAGGGGCGGTTCCAGTTGCCCCGGCCGACGGCCGACGGCTTCCGCATGGCCGTGCACAAGGCCTCGGATGCGGTCGTCCAGTGGGCGTTCGGCGAGCCCGGCATGGCCGCGTCGCGAATCACCTTCAGCATGATGCGCGACGACGGCTTTCGTGAGATCTACATCGTCGACTCCGACGGGGAGAATCTGCGACGGGTCACCAACCATCAGGACCTCGCGGTGTCGCCCACCTGGTCGCCCGATGGCACACGCATCGCCTACCAGGCCTGGCCCGACGGGCAGAAGCTCTTCGAGCTCAACCTGGCGTCGGGGCAGTCCCGTCAGCTCAATCCCGGCCGGGAGGGGAACTACATCACACCATCGTATCACCCGGACGGCGAGACGATGATCTTTTCGGTCCAGGGGATCAACAACCGCTCGGGCATTTTCACGTACAATGCCGCGCGGGAGTGTTGTCTCTCGAGTTTGACCGAGGGTCGATTCTTCGATGTGGGCCCGGTGTATTCGCCCGACGGTGCTTCCGTCGTCTTCAACTCGAGCAGGCTCGGGTCGGCGACGCCGCAGATCTACACGGTTTCGGCATCCGGGGGGGATCCGGACATTCTGTCTCCCTACCAATACGGCGGCGGGGGGTACTACTCGGCGCCGGACTGGGCGCCCTACGGCGACCTGATCGCCTTCCACGGGCGAGTCGGGCGCAGTGGCCGCTACCACATCCTGGTCGCCCGCATGGGCGAGCGGCCGCCGCGGCTCAGCCAGCTTACCAGCGAAGGCAACAATGAAGACCCTTCCTGGGCTCCCGACGGCCGACATATCGTCTTCGTCGGGGAGCGGGATTGGGGAAAAGGACTGTTCGTCGTCGACGCCGCGACGGGGCGGATCCGCGCGATCCTTCGCGGTGTAGATGTGGGTGAGCCCGACTGGTCGAATCTGCTCAATCGTTAGGGTAGCCCATCGACCCCGGACCCCCACCTGTGGGGAAACAAATGTTGCGCGGTACCGCATTTTGTGGTATACAGTAGGCGATGAATTCGGGCCCGGAGTGTGTTTCGGGTCATCCGCAGCGCAGGTACGAACTCACCACTTCACCTTGGAGCAGGAATGATCCACCGCCGCTTTTTCGTCCCCGCGCTGGTCGCATCGCTGATGCTGGCCGCTTG
>CBDUEZ010000393.1:0-3833 GCA_965366355.1 uncultured bacterium | reverse complement strand
GACTTCTCGTCCTGGCAGCTTACCACGAGACCGCTCGGCAGATGGGTGATCCGCACCGCCGAGTCGGTGGTGTTGACCGACTGGCCACCCGGCCCCGACGACCGAAAGACGTCGATCCTCAGGTCACCGGGATCGATCGCGACGTCGACCTCTTCCGCTTCGGGCAGCACCGCCACAGTGGCCGCCGAGGTGTGGATCCGGCCCTGGCTCTCGGTCTCGGGAATTCGCTGCACGCGGTGCACGCCCGACTCGAATCGAAGTTTCCCGAAGGCGCCTCGCCCGGTGACCGTCATCACGGCCTCGCGGATCGCACCCGGAATCCCCTCCGACATCGTGAGCAGCTCCACCCGCCATCCCAGCCTCTCCGCATACCGCGTGTACATGCGCATCAGATCGGCCGCGAACAGCCCGGCCTCGTCACCCCCCGTCCCCGCGCGAATCTCCAGCACCGCCGGACGATCGTCCATGGGATCACGCGGGAGCAGCAGTTCCCGCACCTCCTCGAGGAGGGGTTCGATGCGCTGCTCGAGGTCATCGACCTCCGCGACCGCCAGCTCGAGCATCTCTCCCTCCGACGACTCGACCATCTCGCGAGCGCCGCGGAGTTCCTCGAACAGCCCTTCGAGCGTCAGGCCCGACCGAACCGCCGGCTCGATCGCCGAACGCTCCTGCCCCAGCTGCCGCAAGCGGTCGGGGTCGCGCAGGACCGCGGGATCCGCCAACTGTTCGTCGAGCTCCGCAAAGCGAGAACGAACATCGTTCAGACGCTGCAGGAGGCGGGGATCCGGATTGAAACTACTCACGCGCAGACAAGGCGGCCGGTAGAATCAGGCCGACCCATGGTAGGTACGAAGAGAGGACTGGCGTCGGACTCAGCTGCCGCTCTTGGCGTACTTGCGCTTGAAGCGCTCCACCCGACCCGCTGTGTCGACGAGCCGCTGCTTGCCGGTGTAGAAAGGGTGGCACACGGAGCAGATCTCGACATGGATCTCATCGCGCGTGGACTTCGTTTGAATCGTATTCCCGCACGCGCATACGATGGTCGTATCGGTGTACTCGGGGTGGATGCCCTGCTTCATGGTCCATCTCCGGTCCTGATTCGAACGAGCCCAGCGACGAAGGTCGGCCGAAGCCGACCCGTCGGCGACGGGCCCGGTGAAGTGGACCGGCGCGACTACGTCGGTCCCTTCACAGACCGGGAATTATATCAGAGCGTCAAGGGGGGATCAACCACGCCCGGGCGCGCGAGGGGAGACCAGTGTAGAGGCCAGCAGCAACAGCAACGACCCGGTTCCGATCCACGGTCCCCACGCCACGAACACCGTGGGGCGCCGAAGGGCGACGACGTCGGCGGCGGCCAGGCCGGCTTCGAAGGGTGGGACGACCAGCGTGCGGCGACCGAACGGATCGACCACCTCGGTGCGGCCGTTGTTGCCCACCCGCAGCGCCCCCACACCCCCTTCGACCGCCCGAAACGCGAGGTGGGCCGGGTGTTGAGCGAACGCCGCGGACCGGCTCCACCAGGCTCGCTCGGCCAGCCACGCGTCGTTGGTCACGTTGACCAGAACCCGGGCCCCCCGGGAGACCATGTGCCGCGAGGGTTCGGGACCCGCCGACTCGATGCACACGAGCGGCGCCACGAGCACACCCCCGGGAAGTTCGAGGACGGCCTCCGCTTCGCCCGCCTGGATCGCATCGGCGGTCCACGGAGTCCACTCGACCCCGGGCACGAGGCGGGTCTTCCACGCCGAGGGCCAGGGTTCGAGCGGATCGGCCGATGCCCGGAATACTGCGTTGCCCCCGCGGCCCACTCCCGAGGCGAAGGCTCCAACGAGCAGGGGGGCGCCCAATCGGCGGGACCACGAAGCGACCGTCGCGCGCGCCGCCCCGGCATCCGGGCCATCCAGCGCGATGGGCACCGCCGTTTCGGGAAGGATGACGACGTCGAAGGTTCCCGAATCGGCCACTTCGCGCGTAGAGAGCAGGACCTCGACCGCGTCGACCGACGTTCGCAACGCGATGGCGGGGTCGGCGCGCTTCTCGGCCAACGAGACGTTGGGCTGGACCAACAGCGCACGCATGACATGGTCGGTATCGGTTCGAGCCATGCGGACCGCGCCCGCGGCGAAGACGGCGGCGAGGACGGCGGCCAGGCCCACCAGGGGCAGGGCCCAGCGCCGCGCCCGGCCCGACGGCGCCCCGCCCAACCCCGATCGAAGCGACACCACCACGAGGCCGTTCAGGGCTGCGACGGCGAAGGCGACACCGATCTCTCCGACCCACGCCGCCCCCTGGATCAGTTGCGGAACCCCGGCCAGCGGGAGCGCCAGTCCCATCCACGGAAACGACAGCGGGCCGAGCCAGGCCGTTCTCAGCCACTCCGCCCCCACCCAGGCCAGGGCCGTTGCGAGCGGAAGCGCGACGCCGAGCTCCCGAAGACGGTGCAAGGCGAGGGTCGAGAGCCCCGCGATAAAGGAGAGGGTCAGGACGATCGCGAGATAGCCGCCCGCCGCCCAGGCGCCCACCCGCAGCGCCACCTGCGGGATCCAGAGAAGGAGCACCGCCCAATACACCGCGCCGTACAGCGCCCCGGCCTGGAACGCCCGCCTGCGGCCGCCACGTCCCGACGGCAGTGCGTCGACGGCCCGCACGAGAGGAACCAGCGCGACCAGGACGAGAAGCGAAAGGGGCGAGGGCGGCGCCGCGGCCGCGAGGAGAAGCGCCGAGCCTACCGCCGCCCGGGCCGGGTTCACGCCCGGGACGGCGTGCCGGCTCGAACGGAGGCCCACCGCCGCAGGACCAGCGCGATCGCCACATGAAGAGGCACCGCCAACACGAGAATCTCGACGTTCTGCTGCGAGAAGAGCGGGAGCACCTTGAGGACGAGGCCGAGCACGGAGAGACCGGCCGCCCAGAGCGCCAATCGCGCTGCGAGACCGACCAGCTTCGGCTTCACCACACTTCCGAGCACCAGGACCCCGACGAGCAGCGAGAGCGGCGTCGCCTGCAACACGTTTTCGTTGCGGTACCAGAACGTGTGATCGGTGAGATAGGCGCCGAGGAGCGTCACCGCGCCGACACCGGCGAGAAGGCTCCACATCGCGACCGGCAGAGCCGCGACAGCCCGACCCGGCATTCCACGACCCCACAGGGTGCCGAGCACAACGACGAGCCCGGCCGAGACGAGTCCGAGCACCAGATAGGTCGGCCATTTCCGCGCCGGGGCAGCCGGAGGCAGATCCGCCTCTCCGTCGACCAGGACCGTCTCACCCAGGACCAGGGGGCGCATCGAGCCGTCGCGCTGCTCCACGAAAAAACCGGCGAGATGGGCCCTCAGCCGCATCGGGAGAAACATCTCCTCGTAGGCCGAGATGGTCTCGTCGCCCCGCTGTCCGAGCACGAAGGCGATGCCCCCGTAGACCAGAGGCGCCATCTGCACCAGCCGGCGCGTGTGCCAGCGCCAGGTGGTCTCGGTCGCGATCCCCGAAAAATGCTGCTCGATCCCGCCGCCGAGCACCGCGTCGAGGGCATCGCGCACTCGCGTCGAACAGTTGTCGAGATAGTAGTGGTAGATGTATTCGCGGTTCGCGGGCTGCGCGTTGCGCCGAATGAGTCGGTCGAGATCGGCTTTCTGGATCGGCGTCAGGGCCAGTTCCTGAGCCCACACATCCCGGCCTTCGGCTTCGTACTGGGCGATGGTCTGATCGAGGGTGAAACCATACATGGAGTAGAGCATCTCACCCCGCACCAATCGCGGAACGAACCCCGACTGGCTGAATGAAAAGATCCCCCAGTTCCAGACCAGATCTTCACCCGTCGACTCGTCGTGGATC
>CBDUEZ010000392.1:0-3852 GCA_965366355.1 uncultured bacterium | reverse complement strand
GTCCCGTGAATGTTGCCCTGATCGGATCTTACCCTAGTCCACATAGGGGAGCAAGGCTTTGGTCCCCTTGCCCTATCCAAGCCGCGCGACGCATCGTCACGCTCGCGCTCTCGGCCTCCCGAACGGGCCGGAAGCTCCGGCGAGTCCCCCCATGAAGGAGTTGGCATGCACGGAAGAACCGCGGTTCCCGGCCCGGCGCTCGGACTGGCGCTCGGCGTGGCCCTCGGCATGGCCGGAGCCCTCTCCTGGGCGGGCCCGGCCCGGGCGCAGTCGCCAGACGACTACGCCCGAGCCAGCGCGGGCACCCGCTCCATCTCGTTCGGAGGGGGAACGACCATCACGATGTTGTTCGACGCGGCGAATCTCGGGAGCGGTGAGGTCGAGCTCGCCGAGATTGTCTTTCCGGTCGGCACCAATCCGACCTCGGGACACCGGCATGGTGCGATGGAGTTCTTCTACGTCGTCGAAGGGGTGCTGGGCCATGTCGTGAATGGTGTGGAGCACCGGCTGGAGCCGGGTATGGCCGGCGTGGTGAAGCCGGGCGACGAGGTGGTTCATCGGGTATTGAGTGACGTGCCGGTGCGTGCCCTGGTCGTGTGGGCGCCCGGCGGTGAAAGCGACCGCATCGCGCCGCGTGAGCAGTGGACGGTGATCGGGGGTGGCGGCAACGATGACGCCTCCGGGGGTGGCATCCACTAGCACCGCGACCCCGTCAGCCCTCGCCCCGGGGTTGCAACCCTTCTCTCCCTTGCGGTATCTATGGGAGCGAACTCGACCGCCACACGTCTCCAGGGGCCCATTCATGTTTCATGACGACCGCGGACTGCTCCAGGGCACATTGCCCCTGTTGATTCTCCAGGCCCTGGGTCAGGGCCCCGCCCACGGATACGGCATCGCCCGCTGGATCGAAGACGCCACCGACGACGCCCTTCGCGTGGAGGAGGGCTCGCTCTACCCGGCCCTGCACCGCATGGCCCGCAAGGGCTGGATCGAGTCGGAGTGGGGCGTCAGCGAGAACAATCGGCGGGCGAAGTTCTACCACCTCTCGGCCCAGGGCCATCTCCAGCTGGCCGAGCAGACGCGGGGTTGGAACCGGGCGGTCGAGATCATTTCACGGGCTATCGCGGCGACGGGGCGGACGAACCCGAAGAAGGTATGAAGGGCCGAGGGCCGCCCAAGATCGTCGCAGGAGATCAGGCGGGAGAGACGGAAGAGGAGCTTCGATTCCACATCGAGATGCGTGTACGGGACTACCGGGAGGCGGGGATGAACGAAGAAGAGGCACGGGCGGCCGCGGAACAGCGGCTGGGAGACCTGAACGCGGTGCGCCGCGAACTCGAGCACCTGACCGAGGCCGAGACGAGGTCGGAGCGGCGAAGGGACCGTCTCGGGACGCTCCGCCAGGATCTGCGCTACGGCCTGCGCACGCTCCTGCGAGCGCCGACCTTCAGCGCCATGTCGATCCTGACCCTCGCGCTGGGGATCGGCGCGACGACCGCCATCTTCAGTCTGGTGTGGGCGGTCTTGCTGGCCCCCCTGCCCTACCCGCAGCCCGACCGGCTCGTGCGGGTCTGGGAGACCTCACCGCAGGGTGCGACGCGCAACGTGGTCTCGTCGGGCAACGTCATCGACTGGCAGAATCGCACGCGCTCGTTCGAGGCCCTCGGGGCGCACCGGTACGGCACCTCGGTGACCATGACCGGCGAGGGCGACGCCCAGCAGGTCGTGGCGGCCTCGATGCAGCCGGAGGTGATGCAGGCGCTCGATATCGCCCCCGCCCTGGGGCGGAGCCTGACGGCCGACGACGCGGTGTCGGGTGATGCCCTGCTCCTGAGCCACGCGATGTGGGAGGGACGATTCGGCGCCGACCCCGGCGTCCTGGGTCGTCGTATCACGCTGGCCGAGGTGGCCTACACGGTGGTCGGGGTGATGCCCGAGGAGTTCGGCTTCCCGACCAACGGGATCGACTTCTGGGTCACCATGACCGACGGCGAGGTGCCGCCCGACAACCGCACCAGCCACAACTACCCGGTCCTCGCCCGTCTGGCACCCGGCGCGACCCTCGAGAGCGCCCAGGCCGAGATGGATGCCCTGACCGCCCAGCTCGCCGTCGAATACCCGGTCGAGATGACCGGATGGGGTGCCCGGGTCGTCCCTCTGCAGGACGACATCACGCGCGACGTGGCGTCGCTCTTCTGGGTGTTGTTGGGCGGGGTTGGACTCGTGCTCCTCATCGCCTGCGGCAACCTCGCCAATCTGCTCCTGGCGCGCGCCGTGGCTCGGCGGCGGGAGATGGCGGTGCGGGGGGCGATGGGGGCCGGCCGAGCCCGCATCCTGCGCCAGCTGCTCACCGAAAGTGTGCTGCTCGCCCTTCTGGGCGGGGCCGGCGCGATGATCGTCGCGCCGCTTCTTCTGCGCGCGCTCATCGGGGTCGCCCCGAGCGACATTCCGAATCTCCGCGCGGCCACCATCGACCTGCGCATGCTGGCCTTCACCGGCGCCGCGGCGTTGGGGTGTGCCGTTCTCTTCGGACTCGTGCCGGCGCTCCGGCTGTCGCGCGCGAACGTCAGCGCGGTCCTGCGCACGGGTCGCGACGCCTCCCAATCGGGGCACCTGCGGCTGCGCGGCTCGCTCCTGGTCGCCCAGGTGGCCCTTTCGGTCGTGCTCCTGGTGGGCACCGGCCTCTTCGTGCGGTCGTTCCGGGCGCTTCAGCAGGTCGACCTGGGCTTCGAGCCGGCCGGCCTGACCCTCATGGAGGTCGACCTACCGGGTCCGCGGTATCCGGAGCTCAGCACCCAGGCCGCCTTCTACCAGCAGCTGATCGACGACGTGCGCGGCCTTCCCGGCGTCCTGGCCGCCGCCGGTACCACCCAGCCTCCGGGCGGTTTCGGTGCCATGACGTTCAGCTTCCACATCGAGGGGCGCGTGGCGACCAACCCCAACGGCCGCGAAGACGACGAACCCCTTCACGCGGTATCGCCCGGATACTTCGAGGCGCTGCAGCAGGAGCTCGTCGACGGCCGCTACTTCGACGAGCGAGACCGGGCCGACGGCGTGCCGGTGGTCATCCTCAACGCCTCGCTGGCCCGCAAGCACTTTCCCGACGGAGACGCGGTGGGACACCGGATCGCCTTTCGCGAGGGCGAGACGCCCTGGCGAGAAATCATCGGCGTGGTCGACGACACGCGCCTGGCGAGCCCCGACCGCGCCCCGGGGGAAGCGATCTACATTCCCTACCAGCAGAAGATCTGGGACTGGCTCACGTGGACCACCGTCGTCGTGCGCACGGCCCCCGGCACCGACGCGGCGGCGCTCTCCGATCGCCTGCGCACGACCCTGCTGGCGGCCGACCCCGCGCTCCCAACCCAAGCGATCTACACGGTCGAGTCGAGCTTCCGGGCCAACACGGCGCGCCGCACGTTCGCGATGACGCTCGTGACGGGGTTCGGCGTGCTCGCGCTGCTCCTGAGCGTGGTGGGTCTGTACGGCCTGATCACCTACTCGGTGGCGCGGCAGCGGCGCGAAATCGGTGTGCGCATGGCGCTCGGCGCGGCCGCCGGTGACGTGGTCGGTCGGGTGCTCCGCCGCTCGTTGTGGCTCACCCTGGCCGGCGCGGCCGTGGGGGTGGCGGGCGCCGCCGCCGTGTCGCGCGTGCTCGAGACCCTTCTCTTCGGGGTGTCGGCCCTGGACGCGCTCACCTACGCGAGCACCGTGGGACTCGTGGTCGGCGTGGCCCTGCTCACCGCCGCCCTGCCCGCGACGCGGGCGGCTCGGGTCGAGCCGGGACTGGCCCTGCGCGGGGACTGACCGGCGCGGGTCCTGAGTCTGCGGCGGGGACCACGTCTGCGGCGG
>CBDUEZ010000391.1:0-3872 GCA_965366355.1 uncultured bacterium | reverse complement strand
GTCGGAGGGCTTCGACCAGAGGCGCACCATGCTGGCCGCCTGGCACCTCGACGGCGATCGGCTCGTGCGTCTGGGGTCGGAGCTCGACGAACCGGTCCGGCTGTCGGCCGACGGAGGCTGGGGACTGGTGGCCGACGTCGACCCCTATGAGTTCGAGCGCCGCTTCGGAGCATCCACTCAAGACATCTATCGCGTCGATGTGGGCAGCGGTGACCGCACCCTGCTCGCCGAGGCAGTGTCGAGCTTTCCCGTGCTCGGTCCCGTGGGTGAACGCGTGCTGGTCTACCGGGACGATGCGTGGACCGCGGTCGAACTCGCCACGCTGAACCAGACCCCCCTCGGGAGCGGCGTCGAAGTGACCTTCACGCAGCCGCTCGACGACTACGACTACCCCGGCGTGCGGCCCTCCTACGGGGTGGGGGGCTGGGCGAGCGACGAGTCGGTCGCCTGGCTCCACGACCGGCACGACGTCTGGGAGGCCGATCTCGCCACCGGCGCGTTGGTGCGCCGAACGACCGGACTGGAAGACGGGCTCGAATACCGGGTCGTGAACCTCGATCCCGATGCCTCGCCCTTCGACCCGAGTGCGGCCGGCCTCGATCCCGATCAGCCGATGTGGCTTCGCCTCACCGACCCGTCCACGATGGCGAGCGGCTATGGGCGCTCACCCCGCCCTGGCGAGGTCGAACGCCTGGTCTTCGACGAGGCCGCGGTCGCTCGATTGATCAAGGCCGAGGAGGCCGAACGGTACCTCCTGACGAAGGAGACCTTCGCGAGTCCCCCGACGCTCTTCTCCGCGGGCCGCAGCCTCTCCGACCTTCGGCCCCTCGTCGCCACGAACCCGTTCCAGGCCGACTTCGCGTGGGGCCGCAATGAGATGCTGTCGTACACGACGGCGGCCGGACACGACCTTCATGCGATCCTCACCTACCCCGCCGACTACGACCCCGCTCGGAGTTATCCGCTGATTCTCTACCAGTACGAGCGACTGTCGCAGGGACTGCACCGCTACGTCGCGCCCTCCCGCACCAGCTACTACAACGTGCAGGTCTGGTCGCAGGCCGGGTATTTCGTGCTGCAACCCGACATCGTCTACGAGCCCGGCCGGCCGGGGCCGTCGGCCGTCGACGCCATCGAACATGCCCTCGACGCGGCCCTCGCCGCCGCCCCCGTCGATCCCGATCGCATGGGCCTCATCGGCCACTCCTGGGGGGGATACCAGGCGGCCTACGTCCCGACCCGGATGCATCGCTTCGCGGCCTCGGTCGCCGGCGCGGCCATCACCAACTTTCTTTCGTTCCCCGGAACGGTTCACTGGAACGGTGGACTCCCCGAACTCGGCCACTGGGAAACCGGGCAGGCGCGCATGGCCCTTCCGCCGTGGGACGACATGGCGGGGCACATCGAGAGCTCGCCGGTCGCCGAGATCGACCAGCTCGAGACGCCGATGTTGCTCATGCACGGTGACGCCGACGGCGTCGTCGACTTTCGGCAGGGCCTCGAGTTCTACAACTACGCGCGCCGCCTCGGCAAAGAGGTGGTGATGCTCGTCTACCCGGGGGCCGACCACGGTCTGCGGCGCGAGGAGAACCAGGTCGACTACCAGACTCGAATCCTCGAGTGGTTCGACCATTATCTGAAGGGTGAACCGGCATCGGCCTGGATCACCCAGGGCGAGGATTGGACAACGCGCTCGAAACGGATCGGCGGCAATCCTTGATTCCCGCTCGGCAGTCCCCTACCGATGAAGATCGCCGCGCCTCTCGGGGCCCGGACCATTGCTCGCCATCGCACACTCAGGAGTCGGTCCCCATGCGCACAATCCGCCGGTCGATCCCGATCGCTCTCGCCGTCACCCTCGCGGTACTCCCTTCACCGACTCGGGCCCAGTCGGGCGTGCACTACACGAGCGCCACGACCATGGAGTACGCCGGAGCGCTGGGCACCATGATGGGCGCGTTCGGGGCCGAAGACCCCACGGAATCGGCCACCTGGATGCAGGAGGGCATGATGCGCACCGACGACGGGCGCACCTCCCACGTGACGAACATGCTCGACGGCACCTTTCTCGTGATCGATCACGAGAACCGCACCTACTTTCGGTCGAGCTTCGCCGAGATGATGGAGTGGGCGAACCAGATGTCGGCCGACATGGGCGGCGACATGGCGGCCCGTCCGACGGGTGACGCTGCGGCCGCCTCGGGAGTGCCGGCATCGTCCGACGGCGCGACCTCCGAGGATCCCCGGGTCGAAGCGGACTTCTCGTTCGACGCCGATCGCACGGGGGAGCGGCGGTCGTTCGGCGAGTGGGAGGCCGAGCGCCTGATTCTCACCATGAACATCGAGTTCACGGCCGAAGACGACGACGGCTCGATGCAGGAGGCCGGCGACATGGTGATGGTCACCGAGCTGTGGATCAGCGAGGACTTCCCCTCGGCCTCCGACATGATGGCCGACGCCCTCGCCGACGGCGACATGCCCTGGCTCACCGACATGACCGAGCGCGACAGTGGGATGGAGCAGATCATGGCGACCAACCCCCAGGTGGGCACCGCCCTGGCCCGCATGCAGGAAGAGATGGACGGTCTCGACGGCACGACCCTCGAGTCGACCGCCTATGTGGTGGTTGTGGCGCCCGGACAAGAACTGGATCGCGACGCCGTGCTGGCCATGACGGGTCAGCCGCTCAGCGAGGGTATGGGGGCCGTGGCCGGTCGGGCCGCGGGGAATGCGGCGCGTGATGCCGCCGCCGATGCGGCCCGCAGCGCCGCCGGGCGTCTCGGTGGCCTGTTCGGGCGCAAGAAAGAAGAGCCCGAAGAGCCCGAGGTCCCGGCCCAGTCGATCTTGACCCGGGTCACGACCCGCGTCATCGACATCGAGGCGGGACCGTTCGCCGCCGAGGTGTTCGAAGTGGATCCGACCTACACCGAACAACCGGCCCCGTGGGCAACGGGCGGCTGAAGGCCGGAATGTCGCTTCATCGACTCCGTCCTCCCGAGACGGCCTCGGAGGCTCGCCGCAGAACCTTCGACGTCATCTTTGGCCACGAAACGAAGGCCGGCCGGAACTACGATCTCGTCTTGATCGCGGCGATTCTGGCGAGCGTTCTCGTGGTGATGGTGGAAAGTGTCACCTCGATCCGGGTCCAGCACGGAGGGCTGCTGAGGGCGGCCGAATGGGGCTTCACGATCATCTTCACGATCGAGTATGTCACTCGGCTGTGGTGCGTCGGGCGCCCGGCCCTGTATGCGCGTAGCGGCCTCGGGGTCATCGATCTCCTGGCGATCCTGCCCACCTACGTGTCGGTGCTGTTGCCGGGGGGACAGGTGCTGGCCGTCGTGCGCATCTTGCGGGTGCTGCGCGTCTTTCGAATCCTGAAACTGGCCCACTATTCGGGTGAGGCCAGCGTGTTGATGGCGGCGCTCCGGGCGAGCCGGTACAAGATCACCGTCTTCGTATTCGCGGTGATGACGATCGTCGCCATCGTCGGCTCGTTGATGTTCCTGGTCGAGGGCCCGGAAGGGGGCTTCACGAGCATTCCGCGCGGCGTCTATTGGGCCGTCGTCACCCTCACGACGGTGGGGTATGGCGACATCGCGCCCCAGAGTCCGCTCGGGCAGGGACTCGCCACCATCGTCATGATCATGGGCTACGGGATCATCGCGGTCCCCACCGGGATCGTGACCGCCGAAATCGCCTACGCGAGCCGCCCTTCGACGGGCAAGGCCGCGTGCGCGGGCTGCTCCCGCCAGGACCACGACAGCGATGCCGCGTTCTGCAAGCAGTGCGGCGGGCCGATCGTGCGCGAAGGCCAGGCCCCCTCCGCGCCTTCGCCGGCGACCCCGTCGCGGTCCTCGTCCCCCCCCGTTCCC
>CBDUEZ010000390.1:0-3893 GCA_965366355.1 uncultured bacterium | reverse complement strand
TGATCGAGCTCGAGATTCAGCGAACGCAATTCAACAAGGCCGAACGGAATCGCCAACTCCGCGCGCTGATCGTGGATCGCTCGCATGGGGCCGTCGAGCGGAAACACCAGAACATCAGTGCGGTGCTCGTCGCCGAGCGACTCCCCTACGTCAACGGATACAAGCCCCTGGTGAACTACCAGGGCATCCTCGCCGATGAGGTCGACGCTCAGCTGGAACGGCGTCCTGAGCTTCTGGCCGCGCTGCGGGCCCTGGTGACGGCGGAAGTCCCCGAAGACGAGGCATTCGAAACGCCCACGTACGACGACCTCCTCCGCCGACTCGTCGACCGACCGGCTCGGCCCGCTACGCCACGGACGAATCGTGTGCGTGAGCCTGAGGGCAGGTACTCGTGGGTTCGAAAGGTCGACTACCTGGAGCTCGAAGCGCGGAACCGGAGTCTGGGCTCTGCGGGAGAGCGCTTCGTCGTCCGCTTCGAGACCGCTCGTCTGGCCGTCGCGGGTCGCGAAGATCTGGCGGCCCGCATCGAACACACGTCGGTGGAGCGGGGTGACGACGCGGGGTTCGACATCCTCTCGTACGATGAGGATGGAGCTGAGCGCCTGATCGAGGTGAAAACGACCCACTTCGGGGGCTACACGCCCTTCTACGTCAGCGCCAATGAAGTCCGGGTCTCCGAGCGCGAACGAGAGCGGTACCACCTGTATCGTGTGTTTCGGTTTCGCGAGCGCCCCGAGCTGTTCACCGCGAACGGCGCTTTGCGCGATGTCTGTGAATTGGAGCCCACGATGTTCCGCGGGCGGGTGGCGTGAGCGTCGGTGCGTTGAAGCACCTGGCGTGGACGGTTTTGCATGCCCACCCCGAGGCCCAACCCGTCAAGCGAACGATCGCCGCAGCGCTCACGATCCTCACCCTCGCGTGCGCGCCCGGAGACGACTCGACCCCTCCGACCGACCGGTACACACTCGAGCGAGCCCTGGATCTACGGCCCTCGGCCGATCACCCGCTCTCGGGGGTTCGCCAGGTCGCGGAGTCTCGCGACGGCGTCGTTCTCCTGGTCGATGCTCAGACCGCCGGGTTGTTGGTGTTCGGCGAGGATGGGGAGTTTCGGGAACTCGTCGGGTCCCGAGGTGAAGGGCCGGGCGAGTTTCTCTCGGTCTTCAAGGGCGGATTCCTGGGCGCGGCGCCGTGGGGCGTCGATGCGCGGAGTCGCGTTGTCCACGTGTTTCGCGACGAGGTGGAGACGGCCACCCCTCCGGCTGAACTGCCCGGCGGGATCGCCTTCGAACTGCTTCCCGACCAGTCCCTCTTCGCGTCGCAGACCGAGAGCACGATCGATGCCTACGCCTTCGGTGCCGCGGGGGTGACCCCCGTTGTGTCGCTCGATCTGGCGACGCGCATGTGGAGCATGACCGAGGGCGGCTCGTCGAGCCTTACCCAACCGCTGTCCCATTACCCACTCCTGCGGTCCTGGCCGGGCGGGGTCGTGGTCGTTCGAAGGGGAGATTTCGGCGATCGCGGATTCGGCTTTTCCGTCTCGTGGTATTCGGGCGAGGGGCTGCAAGACGATGTGTTGATCCCGACCACGCCGGTGGGTGTCACCGACGACGACATCGATGCTGTGCTCGACCCGGTTCGAGCGTCATCGCTGACGGGCATCCTCGTGCGCACGGGACAGTTCGCGTCGGAGGCCGATGTCGTCGAGTCGGCCCGCCGCCAGCTGGTGGTTCCCGCGTCGCTGCCTCCCGTGCGGGGCGGTGGCAGTGGGTTGGAGGCCTCGTCGGTGATCGTGGCGAACGATGGCGCGGTGTGGGTCGAGCGGTGGTCCGACACCCCGTCGTGTGGGACGTCGTGACACCCGCCGGCCTGACGGCCCAGGTCGAGGTCGCGGATTCGATTCGGCTTCTCGCGGCGGCGGATCGGCACGTCTGGGGGGTGAGCCTCGACGACCTGGGCGTGCCGACCGTGACCCGCTACGACCTGCGCTCGGGTGGGGCCCCTCCACCCCCCTGAGCCTTGGTTTGCGTTGGGGGTTTGCGCAGATTGCGCCGGGCGGGGCTCCGCGATTCTGCACGGGGCCGAGTTCGTCTCGACCCCTTATGGAGCCACGCATGTCGTCCGATCTGAAAACCACCGCGGCCCGTTGGCTGGAAGCGCTGCAATGCGAGTACCGGGAGATGGACGACCCGGTGATGGAGTGGCGCTACGAGGTGAAATACCCGGCGCGGCGCACCGACCATCTCATGCATGTGGCCGGGGCGCCCGGTCCGGCCGAGTCCCTGATCATCGTGTCCGTCACCCGCATGTCGGAGCGCCATCTCAAGCGCTTCGAGGGCATGCCCGACGACGAGAAGCGGGTCTTTCTGTTCGGACTGCGCCACACCCTGAACAACTCCGAGGTCGACTTCGAGCTCCGCGGCGCGGGCGGACTGACGTGCCCCGAGGCGTTCCAGGTGAGCGTGCGACGGTTCGTCGATGGACTGAGCCTCGATTCGTTCGCGCGCAGCCTCGGTGCGGTGTACAAGACGGAGTTGAGCGCGATCTGGTTCATTCAGGAGACCCTCGACGCAGACCACTCTTCGCCCCCGGTCTTCTTCGACTTCGGCGGCACCGACATACCCGAGGCATGAGCATGACGACCCCTTCGTTCGATCCCATGCGCTCCGTCGCCTGGGGACTGCTGGCGTTCTCGATCTCACCGGCGCTGGCCGCCCAGGGGCGGAGCTTCACGCACACGAATCGTATGGTGCTCGGTGCCCCCGACGACCTGACGGCGTCGGTGGTGTTCGCCGACGTCGACGGCGATGGCGACCTCGACGCGATCTACGCGAATGGGCGCCATTGGCCGCAGTTGAACGAGGTCTACTTCAACAACGGTGCGGGCCGGTTCACGGTGGGCCATGCGGTGGGACCCGAGAAGGCGACCACCTACGGCGTACCGGTCGGTGACCTGGACGGCGATGGCGATCTCGATCTCATCTCCGGCAACGACCAGGCCCTCAATTGGGTCTACCTGAACGACGGCACCGGCCGGTTCACGTTGCGGGGCTCGGTGGGCACGGAGGTCGAACCCACCCGCAGCGCCCAGGTGGTCGATCTGAACGGCGACGGATCGCTCGACGTCCTGGTCACCAATCGGGGCACAGCCAACGGGTTCTACCTGAACGATGGCTCGGGCGGCTTCGGACCGAAGCAGTCGTTCGGTGAGGCCGATGGATCGACGATCGCGGTCGCAGTCGCCGACCTCGACGGCGATGGGCACCCGGAGCTCGTGTTGGCGAATCGAGACGGACAGGCCAACCAGATTCTGTTCAACAACGGGCAGTTGGGCTTCGACCGCATCACGACCTTCGGCACGGGGAGCGACGAGACGCGCTCGGTCGCCGTCGTCGACTTGAACGCCGACGGAGTGCCCGACCTCGTCACCGCCAACATCGGCGAGCCGAACGGGGTGTTCCTGGGACTCGGGGGCGGGGCGTTCGAGAACACCACGACCTTCGGATCGAACGAGTCGAGTTACGCGCTGGCGACGGGAGATCTCGACGGCGACGGCGACACCGATCTGGTCGTCGCCAATGTCGGCGAGCCCAACGCGATCTATATCAACGACGGGACGGGGCGCGGGTGGCAGGAGGTCGTACTCGGTGAAGAGGCCGACGCGTCGTACGGCGTGGCCGTGGCCGACCTGAACGGCGACGGTTTTCCCGAGATCGGCTTCGCGAATTCGGGGTCGGTGAACCGGCTCTACATGAACGTGCCCGCGGCGGGCGGTCGATGAGCGAAGTGAAGCGAAGTCTGGAGGAGCGCATCGCCGAGGCCACCCGCCTGCTCGAGGAGATCGGCGAGGATCGCGGCCTCCTGTCGGCCGCCGATCGTGCGGGACAACGCCGGCT
>CBDUEZ010000389.1:0-3894 GCA_965366355.1 uncultured bacterium | reverse complement strand
ATCAGCTCTCCGCACTCTGCCTCACCCCAAGCCGGGACGCCAACACGAATCTGCACCGCGAAGGCATCGGCGAGTCACGCGTGCGCTTCGTCGGCAACATCATGATCGATTCGCTGCACTTCTCGGCGGGTCGGGCCGACTCGGTCGCAACTCTTCAGAAGTTTGGCGTGGAGCCGGGAGGCTACGGTCTGGTCACGCTGCACCGCCCCTCGAACGTCGACAATGCAGCGACTCTCTCAGGCATTCTGGACGCTCTCGAGACGATCGGGAGCGAGCTCCCCCTGCTCGTCCCCGCGCATCCCCGCACGAGGGCCCGGCTCGAGGCGCTCCAGCGGCCGCTCGAGCATATTCGGCTCGTCGAGCCCGTGGCCGACCTCGAGATGGTGGCGTTGCTCGAGAAGGCGGCGGTGATCCTCACCGACTCGGGCGGACTCCAGGAAGAGTCGACCGCCCTGGGTGTGCCGTGCCTGACGCTGCGCTCCACCACGGAGCGGCCCATCACGATCACGGAAGGCACGAACCTGCTGGTGCCCGACCGGAGCGCGAGGTCGATCCTCGATGCCTACGCCCGGCGGACGATGCCCGACGGGGTGCGCCGGGTGCCCGAGGGGTGGGACGGCCAGACGGCCGGCCGCATCGCCGAGGTCTTCGCGGAGTGGCTGCAGGGCGACCGCGCGATCTAACGCCGGTCAAACAGCGCCCTCACCCCGTCGGACAAGCCCCCAGCCCCGCCTGCAACTCCGGCGGCAGCGGCTCGACGAACACCTCGAACCAGTGCGACACGCTGGCTCCGAAGAACCCGGTGCCGTCGCCCTCCACGCTGGGAATGCGCACGCGGCCCGACGGGTTGAAGCCCGAGCCCTTGATCCAGCCCACGTAGTTACGGTCCACCGCAGAGATGCTCACGCGGGCCCGGGTCGCGGGTGGCATGCCCTTCTGCAGGATCTCGGCGAGGTCGGGGTCCATGCCCACCCGCTCGAAGAGCCCGAATTCTTTCGGGAACATCGTCGAGGTGTCGCCCGCACCCAGCGAGAGTCCCAGCAAGAAGAGTGGGTCGTTGGGCGGATCGATATCGGAGTTCTGGAGCGCGTTGGCCAGCCCGAACATCTGGGTCTCGGTGATGTAGGCCCAGGCCGAGGGCGACTCGGTCCACTCGACCGGAATGGTCGTCTCGGGCGGCACCCGGCAGGCCTCGCCCGAGGTGAGCTCCGAGAGCTCGAACATCTCGGGCACCTGGGTCGACGAGGTGATCACCCCACCCGCGGCCGTCTGGATGCGCATCTCGAGCCGTTCGCCGCCCTCGAGCTGGAGCAGCGGCGACGACGGCCCCTCGGGATCGGTCAGCTCGTAGCAGGTGCCGTTGGCCTGGTCGCGCGGACCGGGGGCACACCCCAGGTCACTGCGCTCGACCAGCCGATGCACGGCCCCGCCGGGAAAGGTGACGTCGATCGCCGCACCGGGTTCGGTGGCCACGAAGCCGCCGTTTTCGCGCTGCGTACGGTGCAGGAAGACCTCGATCCGGCTGCCGGCCACCGCGTCGAGTCCGGCGGGGTCGGCGGGGCGCACCAAGTGCACCATGGCCTCGACCACGAGCACGTTCTCTTCCGACTCGGCCACGACCTCCTGGATGTCGCAGCCCGCGACCAGCAGGGTGAGAATCCAGGCCAGCGCACCCAGCAGGGCTCGCCGCGTCGTGGTTCCGGCCCGCGAGGTCGTCGCTCTTCGCGTGGTCGCCATCAGAACGAGATCTCCAGACCGAAGGTGGGCAGGATCGGAAACATCGAGGTGCCGGTGCGCAGCACGGGGTCGCCGTCGTACTCGAAGTAGTAGAAGAGCACGTTCTTCTGGTTGTAGACGTTCAGGATGTCGAGATGGGGCGTCAGCCGGCCCCAGCTCTTGTGGAACGTCTTGCGAAAGCTCAGGTCGAGGCGGTGGTAGAGCGGGTAGCGCGACCCGTTGCGGTCGCCCAGCAGAATGTCGCTCGCGGCGTTCCAGTCGAAGCGTCCGCCGAGCTCCAACGTGCGGGGCTGGTAGGCGGCGTAGCTCGCGATGGGGCGCGTATACGGAGTCCCACTTCCGACGTTCATGCGCATGCCGGTGTCCCATCCGAACGGACCGGGCACCGAGAGCACGATGTCGAGATCGACCCGGCGGTCGAAAACGGGCGAGTAGGTGCTCATCGGCAGCTCGTCGCGCGGCGAGAGCACGTCGGGAAAGGTGCGGTCGGCGTTCAGGTACGAGAGCGCGGCCCACCCCTGCACCGGTCCGTAGCGCTTGCGCACCATGAGGTCGGCGCCCCAGGAGCGTCCCGTGCCCTGGAGCACGTCGTCGGCCTCGGTGTTCGGATCGTCGCGCACATTGAAGGCCACCACCCCGTCGAAGTCGCGCAGATAGCCGTCGAGCGAGATCTCCCAGTCGTCGTTCGGATACGCGGCGAGCCCCACCTGCACCTGGTCGGAGACCACATGCGGGGTGTGGGCATCGGCCAGCACCCAGGTGTCGAGCCCGACCGGCAGCTCCTCGTCGCGCAGCGAGTGCAGGAACTGGGTGTAGCGTCCCGCGCTCGCCTGCAGCGCCCAGCGCGATTCGGCCCCGAAGAAGGTCTTGAACGCGACCCTCGGTGACAGCTCGGTCACGGCCTCGCCCAATGTGGGACTCCAGAGATCGGCCCGCAGTCCCAAGTCGAGGAGCCAGTCACCGGAGCGCCCGAGGGAGAGCCCCGTGTAGCCTCCGATCAGGGTGCCCTCCCCTGCCCCCTCGCTGAAGACGGCCCCGCCCGTGGCCGAGAGGTTGTCGTAGGTGAAGCGCTCCGCCGACGATCCCACCGAGATGCGCACGAGCGAGCTGGCCCGCAGGTCAACGTCGAGGTAGGCGCGCCGCTGATCGATGCGGCTGCGAAAGTTGGTGTCGTCGAAGTCGGGCATCGTGAGCCCGGTCGCGAACCGCGTGCTCGAGGCGCCCAGGGTGAAGGAGCCCGACCCGGTGTCGTGGGTCCAGTTGATGCCCGCCACGTCGTTGCCCCAGCCCCAGTCGATGCGCAGCGGAAAGTCGTCGACGTCGAATTCGGTGAAGTCGAGGCCGTCGTCGCCCGAGTAGGCCGTGAGCCGAATGCGGTCGCGCGTCGAGGGCGTCCATTCGAGCACGGCCTGCAGGTCGTGAAACGCATAGGGGACGTCTGTGACGCTCTTCAAGACCTGATCGAAGTACGAGCGCCGTGCCGACACCCGGAAGCGCACGTCGGAGCCCACGGACCCCTTCACGGCCGCGCGGGCGGCCAGCAGCGTGACTCCCGCATCGACGCCCAGGTCGCCGTCGCCCGGATCCGACTCGACCTTGAGCAGCGACGAGACGCGTCCGCCGTGGCTCACCCCGAATCCGCCGGCGGTGAGTTCGGCGCGCTCGATCATGTCGGCGTTGAAGACCGAGAAGGCCCCGCCCAGGTGGTAGGGGCTGAAGACCGGCGCCCCGTCGAGCAGGATCAGATTCTGATCCGACGATCCGCCGCGCACATGAAAGCTCGACGAGAAGTCGGAGGTGGTGATCACGCCGGGTAGCACCTGGATCGCGCGCAGGGGATCGGGCTCGGCCAGTCCCGGGAGTCCCTTCACGTCGGCACGGTCCATCTCGCGTACGGTGACCCCCGCCAGCGTCTCGAAGCGGGAGCGCTCGCGGCTCGACTCGGCCTCGACGCCGAATCCCTCGAGAAGCACCGCAGCGGTCTGGAGCTGCAGGTCGGCCACGGTGCGTCCCTCGGCCGTGACCGAGACCAGACGCGTCTCATCGGCGTAGCCCAGCCGCGTCACCTTCAGGGTGTAGGCCCCGGGGCTCAGGGTCAGCCGATAGCGGCCGTCCTGTGCGGAGCTGGTGCGGGCGGCGAGATCGCCCTCGGCGTAG
>CBDUEZ010000388.1:0-3898 GCA_965366355.1 uncultured bacterium | reverse complement strand
TGGATGATCTCACCCAGCGTCCCGTAGCCAAGCGCCCCTCGGTTCTGCGATTCGACGGACGGATTCTCTACCTCGTTGACGACGCCTCCCTCATGGAGCGCCAGTTGAACGAGGGCGAGGACCTCGCGGATTCACCGGAGTTGCGCGCAAACCTACGCGACCAGATCTCCACCGACGAAATCACGCCGGCCTACATCTGTTATTTCTACGACGAGACGCTCGGCGAATTTCCCTATCTGGGACTGCGGGCCAGGAATCCCGAAACCGGTGAGTCGGAATCACCGGTCAAGCGGAGTTCGGTATTGAAGGGGGGCTTCGTCTGCTCGGTCGCCGGAAAGCGGCGGGGGAAGGGAAGCAGCCGCGAGCAGTCGCCCTATGCCGAGTTGATGGCGGGCATCCAGGTGGTCGTCGGAGAGAGCATCGAGCGCATCTACAACGAGAACTGCCAGAACCTCGGCATCCTCACCACCACCGACTTCGATGTGATCGAGCGGATCCGGTCGGGTGAGGAGATCCCGCTGTCGGTCTTCACCGACGGAAAAGACGAGATCACTCGACAGATCATCGAATACGGCGGGCTGTTCGAGTTCAATGTCGCCCGGCTGCAGGGCAAGGTGTCGCTCCCCAATCCCGCGAGCGTGGCCGACGACGGGCCGGCACGGCCGATGACCGTCGGCGAGAAGATCTTCGCCCGATCCTGGGTCATGGACGCCGCGACCGACACCGTCGGCGTGCCCTGGGTGAGCCCCGGTGAATCCGGCTTCTTCCGTACCGATGTGCGGTTCAGCCACGAATACGTGACTCCCATGAGCGCGATCTTCTTCGAGCAGAAGGTCGGCGTCGACGGGCGGGTGGCCGATGCGAAGTCGGTGTTGTTCTTCCGCGACCACCTCACCTTCCTGCACAAGGCGATGAGCCAGGAGAGGATCGAGCAGGGCCTCCTCGACGTGGCCAACCAGCTCGAGGTGAAGCAGCGCGAATTCGCCCAACGGCAGGGCATCACCCTGTACGGCGAGCAGCAGGGCAAAGTGATGGGCTCCGAGGCCATCTGCCACTCCAAGATCCTGGAGGAGTACGCCGAGCCCGGAATGCTCATCATCGGTTCCGATTCGCACACACCCCACGCGGGCGCGATCGGGTGTATCGCGTTCGGGGTCGGAACCACGGCGATCTTCAACTCGTGGATCACACGCGATGTGCGGGCCCGCGTTCCGAAGAGCTTCAAGGTGGTCGTCTCGGGTACTCCGCGGGCCAATGTGACCGCGAAGGACTACATGCTGGAGATCCTCCGCCATCCCTACATCAGAGATGGCCACGCCATCGGCCAGATCATCGAGTACGCCGGCCCGGCCGTGGAGGCCTTGTCGGTCGACGAGCGCGCGACGATGACCAACATGGCGGCCGAGGTCGGCGCCTTCACGGGCATCGTGGCGGCCGACGAGAAGACCGTGGAATACCTCGTCAGCGAACGCGGAATGGACGAGGCGCGTGCCCGATCGCTCGCCGAAGGCATGCAGTCCGACCCCGGTGCGGAGTACGTGAAGATCATCGAGATCGACGCAACGGCGATCGAGCCCATGGCGGCGCTTCCCGGCGATCCAGGCAACGGGGTGCTCGTCCGCGAGTTGGAGAAGAATCCCGTTCGGATCGAAATCGCCTACGCGGGTTCGTGCACCGCGGGCAAGAAAGAAGACATGGACATGTATGCCCGGGTATTCCGCGATGCGGAAGAGCAGGGCCTGAAGGTGCATCCCGACGTCGAGTGTTTCATTCAGTGTGGATCGATCGAGGTACGGGAATACTGCCGAAGCCAGGGCTACCTCGAGCTGTTCGAGCGTATGGGGGCGAGCTTCATCGAACCGGGCTGCGGCGCGTGCATCAACGCGGGCCCCGGCATCACCCGCGACGCCGACCAGGTGAGCGTGAGTTCACAGAATCGAAACTTCCCCGGACGCTCCGGACCCGGACAGCTCTATCTGGTCTCTCCGTATTCGGTCGCGGCCAGCGCGGTAGCCGGCTACGTCACCAAGTGGGAGCCGGGCGAGAAGCTCACGCCGCTCGCATCGCGTCGCCTGGCGACGGTGTGAGCGAAGCGCCCCGGGTCCTGAACCTCTCGGAGGCGTTCACGAGGGTGGAGGGGCTCTGGGCTCCCCACGTCGCGGCAGAACTGAACGGGCAGCAGATCAAGCTCGCGCGTATCGAGGGGGCCTTCGACTGGCACGCCCACGCCGACGAAGACGAGGCCTTTCTCGTCGTCTCCGGCCGCATGCGTCTCGAGTTCGAGAACGGCGCGCGAGAGATGGGAGAGGGCGACCTCTGCGTCGTGCCGCGCGGGGTAAGACACCGGCCCGTCGCAGACCGCGAGTGCCACATTCTGATGTTCGAACCGGCGGGAACTGTGAATACGGGCGACGTCGTCACCGACCGGACGGTGACGTCTCTGCGGCGGGTTTGAGGTGGAGGGCCCCGCCTTCACCCCCGACCACCGCCTGTTTCCCTTCGAGTCGCGATGGTTCGACCACTCGGTGGGGCGGATTCACTACATCGACGAGGGTGAGGGGCCCCCGATCCTCTTTCTGCACGGAAACCCGACCTGGAGTTTTCTCTATCGGGGGATCGTCATTCGGTTGCGGAAACACTTCCGGTGCATCGCGGTCGACTATCCGGGGTTTGGATTGTCGGCCCGTCCGTCGAATTACGGGTACGGCCCGTCCGACCACGCCGATGTGGTCGCGGCCCTGGTGCGGCACCTGGACCTCGATGGTCTCACGATCATGGGGCAGGAGTGGGGTGGTCCGATCGGACTCCGGGTGGCCGTCGACGAACGCCCCCGCATGCGGGCGCTCGTGATGGGCAACACCTGGTTCTGGCCCGCCGCGGGCAAAGCGATGAACGCCTTCGGCTACGTCATGGGCAGCGCCCCCGCCCAGTCTCTGCTGCGCAGCCACAACATCTTCGTGGATCGGCTCATGCCGCTGGGGGTGCTTCATCCGCTCGCGCCCGAGGTGATGGCCCAGTATCGCGCTGCTCAGACGGAATCGCTCGGACGCGAAGGAGTGGCCGAGCTCCCCCGCCAACTGACGGCGGCCGCGCTCTGGTTGTCGCAGCTTCAGGACGACGTCGAGCGGGAGTTGAGCGACGTGCCGCTCCTTCTCACCTGGGGCACGCGCGACCCGCTCTTTCCACCCTCGCACATGGATCGATTTCGCCTCGCTTTTCGCGAAGTGCGCATCACACGGCTCGAGGCGAAGCATTTCATCCAGGAAGATGTGCCGGGTGAGATCGCCGTCGCGATCCGCGACTTTCTCGACGCTCCGAGCGCGTAGACCACACGCCGAGCGAACCCGCGGGGCGAACCCGCCGGGCGAACCCGCCGCACCCATTCGGGTATCGCTCGGTTCAGTACGCACACACACCCCACGCACACACACACCCTGAACCCCGATACTCATGCGCACTCTACTACCTCTCGGAGGTCTGCTGACCTTCGGACTGCTTCTCGCTCCCACCCACACCCAGGCCCAGGACGCCGAGGCCTGCTGGCTTCGTGGCGCCACGCCCGCCGAGGCGGCGGAGCGCCCCAGCCCTCTCGGTGTGACCGCCATTCCGATGGGTGACGCCGAGGCGACGCTCTGCTACGGCCGCCCGTCGGCGAAGGGCCGCACCGTCATGGGCGGGCTCGTGCCGCTCGGTGAGGCCTGGAGGACGGGAGCGAACGAAGCTACCGCGATCCACCTGCCCTTCGCCGCCACGATCGGCGACGTCGCGGTCGAGCCCGGCTCCTATTCGATCTACACCGTTCCGGGTGAGACGGAGTGGGAGATTTTCGTGACTCCGTCGTTCGACCGTTGGGGCATTCCCATTTCGGCTGATGTCCAGGGAACCGTGCTCGGCAGCT
>CBDUEZ010000387.1:0-3904 GCA_965366355.1 uncultured bacterium | reverse complement strand
CTGGCATTTCAGCTCCCGAACATTCGTGTCATTTCGTTGGCCATGTCCTGCCCGGGGGCGCCGGCCTCGGCTGCGGCCCCGGCTCGTGATCCAGTATCTCCGCCCCCGAAGGTATTCATCTTCAGGTCGAAGTCGGTCGGATTGTTCGCGGCCGCCTTGGCCACTTTGAAGTCGACCTGATTGCTCTTCACGAGGTCCATCAAGTGCTGGTCGAAGCTCTGCGACCCGTACTGCTCACGCCCTTCCTCGATGAGATCGAAAATCTCCTCGAGCCGATGTTTATCGCGAATGCAATCGCGAATGGTGCCGGTCACCCGCATGATTTCACAGGCCGGGACCCGTCCCATACCATCTTTCGTCGGGATCAACCGCTGCGAGATGACGGCCTGAAGCGACTCGGCCAGACGCAACCGGATCATCTCCTGCTCACTCGGCTCGAACACGGCGATCAAGCGGGAGATCGTCTGCACCGCATTCTTGGTGTGAACGGTCGAAATGACAAGGTGTCCGGTCTCGGCCGCCTTGAGGGCGGTGTCGATCGTTTCCTTGTCGCGCATCTCCCCGATCAGAATCACGTCGGGATCCTGCCGGAGCGAGGCACGCAGCCCCATCATGAAACTGTCGGTGTCGGTTCCGATGTCGCGCTGCGTGATGGAGCTTCTCTGGTCGCGGTGCAGGAACTCGACCGGATTCTCCAGCGTCACGATATGCATCGGCTTCGTGGCGTTGATATGGTCGATCATGGCGGCCATGCTCGAGCTCTTTCCGGATCCGGTCACACCCGTGACGAGGATCATCCCGCGCTCGTAGTCGGCGATCTCTCGAAGGACCGAGGGCAGCTTGAGGTCTTCGAAGTTGGGGATCTCGATGGGAATCACACGCATCACGATCATGAAGCTGCTGCGCTGGCGCAGAATGTTCACTCGGAATCGGCCGAGGCCGGGGAGTCCCCACGAACAGTCGTAGTCCAGCACCTGATCGATGCGGGCGCGGTCCTCGTCGTGCGGCATGAGCTTCATGGCCAATTGCCGCACCTGGTCGCTGTTCAGTCGCTGCTGCGTCAGCGGGACCAACGCACCGTGAATGCGGGCTCGAACGACATCGCCCGACTTGAAGTGAATGTCGCTGGCGCCACGCTGGATCGCCGCCTTGAAGATCTCGACCATGAGATGGTCCACCTGACGTGAGGTATGTTGTACTGACGCACCCATTCTGTTTCAGGATCGGCAGGTTAGGTTGGAGTCATGAGCTTCTATCTCGTCTTCATTCAGACGGTGGCGATCCTGGCCATCGTGGCGCTGGCCGCGGGCGGCGCACTCCTCGTGGGACACCTGTCCGGCCCAGGCCGGGATCTCATTCGACGCCGCTTCGCCGGCCAGGCCATCGAGCTGATCGGGTGGGCCGCCGGAGTGGCCTTCGTGGCCATGGCCGGTAGCCTGTATCTGTCGGATGGTGTCGGCTTCACGCCTTGCCTGCTCTGCTGGTATCAGCGGATCGCCATGTATCCGCTCGTCGTGATCTGCGGCGTGGGGGCACTCACGAAAGACGTGAAGAGTTGGCGCTACGGAATGCCCCTCGCCGTGATCGGACTCCTGGTGGCGGCCTACCACGTCGCGCTGCAGTTCCAACCCGCCCTCGACGTCGTGTCATGCGACGTGGGTGCGCCCTGCACGGGTCGCTATGTGCTCGTCTTCGGGTTCATCTCGATTCCCACGCTGTCGGGGGCCGCGTTCCTCCTGATCCTGGCCCTTCTTCTCACGGCGAAAACCGTGGCGCGGGGCGACGCGGACGACGAGCCGGACCCGAACACCCCCGAGGCCGCTGCGGGCTGAGAACACGTCGTCCTTGCGAATACGCTGTGGTGTGTGAAACGTTTGGGGCTTCACAGCATATCGCGGATGGGAGTGGGGGTGCAGATGAAGGCGAGGGGACGCACGGGAGCGCGCGGGGTCGGGGCACTCATCACCCTTCTGGCCACGTGGGCGGTGCTGGCAGCACCCGCGCCGGCCGAAGCTCAGGGACCCCCGCGGCTGCGGGTGTTTCTCGATTGCCCGAGCTTCTGCGAACAGACCCACGTGCGCAACGAGATCGACTGGATCGATTGGGTGCGCGACCGCGAGGACTCCGACGTGCATCTGCTCATCTCGTCACAGACCACGGGCAGCGGCGGACGTCTCTACACGCTCGCCTACATCGGTGGTCGGGACTTCGTCGGGCTGGACGACGAGATCGCGATGGCGACCTCGGGCGATGCGACCCAGGACGAATCGCGTGAGGAGATCGTCGCCACGATCTCGTTGGGACTCGGCCGCTATCTCGCCCGCACCGGCGCGCGAGGCGGGGTACAGATTCAGCGCCGCGGGGGCCCGGGCGGCCCTCCCGGGCCCGGTGGCCCTCCCGGCGGGCCGGGGTCGGGAGGACCGGAGGGTGCTCCCGACGATCCGTGGGACTTCTGGGTCTTCAACGTCGGCCTGAACGGCAACGCCAACGGCGAGTCGAGCAACCGCTCGTCGTCGTACAGTGGCTCGCTCAGCGCCAATCGGGTCGCCGAGGCGTGGAAGATCGAAACCGGGGGCCGCTTCAGCCGGCGGGAGAGCAGCTTCGATCTCTCCGACACGACGGTCACTTCGGTGGTCGAAACCTGGTCGGCGCACGGGCTCATCGTAAAAAGCCTCGGGACGCATTTCTCGGCCGGGCTCCAGGCCTCTGCGGGGAAATCGACCTTCAACAACCAGGACTTCACCTGGACGGTCGCGCCCGGAGTCGAGTACAACTTCTTTCCGTACTCTGAGAGCACGCGGCGCCAGTTCACGGTCCAATACCTCCTGGGACTCAGTCACTGGGACTACGAAGAGCGGACGATCTACGAGGTCGAAGAAGAAACCCGCCCGACCCACACCCTGGCGGCCAACCTCAGCCTGGTTCAGCCCTGGGGGCAGACGTCGTTCAGTTTGTCGGGGCTGCAGTATCTGCACGACACGAGCTTCTATCGCGTCGACCTCTTCGGATCGCTCAACATTCGCCTCTTCAAAGGGTTTTCCCTTCGCGTGTCGGGGAACTACGGCTGGGTCGCCGACCAGCTCTACATTCCGGCCGGCGACCTGAGCGACGAAGACATCCTTCTGCGCCAGCGCGCCCAGGAGACGAACCGCCGCTACTTCACCTCGTTCGGAATCTCCTACCGCTTCGGCTCGATCTTCAACAACGTCGTCAATCCCCGATTCGGCGGAGGCGGCGGCGGGATCATCTTCTTCTGATCCCGCCCTGGTGCCCGGATCCCAGAGGGGGAGCGCGGTCCGCCGGTGCTAGCCGGGCAGCGCGGCCCGCCAGTTCAGCCCCATGCGGTCGCGCACCTCGGCCAGCGTCTCGCGGGCGATGACGCGGGCCTTCGCGGCGCCGTCTTCGAGCACCTGCCGCACCTCGTCGGGACGCTCCCGAAAGTAGGCCGCCCGCTCGCGCATCGGCGCAAACGACGTGGCGATCCCCTCGGCCAGGATCTTCTTGCAGTCGACGCACCCGATGGCGGCCGATCGGCAGTCACGATCGATCTCGGCCACGCGGGCCGGGTCGGTGAAGTGATGGTGCAACGTAAAGACGTTGCACACCTCCGGGCGGCCCGGGTCGGTGCGCCTCACCCGCTGAGGATCGGTCACGGCCGTGCGCACACGGGCCCACACCTCGTCGGGCTCCGCCAGGATCCGCACGGTGTTGTCGAGCGACTTGCTCATCTTCGCCCCGCCGTCGAGGCCGAGAATCTTGCCTACCTTTCCGATCAACGCCTCCGGCTCCGGGAAGAAGTCGCCATAGGCGGCGTTCCACTTGCGGGCGATGTCGCGGGTGAGTTCCAGGTGCTGCCTCTGATCCTCCCCGACCGGCACCGAGTCGGCCCGATAGACGAGAATGT
>CBDUEZ010000386.1:0-3905 GCA_965366355.1 uncultured bacterium | reverse complement strand
CGAAGCGCGGGGGTGCTCACCGGCCTCGACATCCGCCTCGGTGACCGCGTTCGCGAGGGGCAGACGCTGGCCGAACTCGACAACGTCGCGGCCCGGCTGGGCTACGAGCAGGCCCGATCGCAGCTGAACAGTGCGGAGTCGCAGATGAATACGGCTCGCCTGGCTCTCGATCGCACCCGGTCGCTCTACGAGTCGGGCAACGCCGCGCTGAGCGACTACGAAAACGCGCGCAACGCCTTCCGCACGGCCGAGGCCGGCCACGCCTCGGCCCAACGCAGCGTGCAGATCCAGGAGGAGCAGATCTCCTACGGGCGGATCATCGCTCCGGCGAGCGGCATCATCGCGTCGGTCGGCGTCGAAGAGGGTGAAAACGTGAACCCGGGTCAGCCCGTGGCCGTGTTGAACGCCGGGGGCACGATGCAGATCGCCCTCGGTCTGCCGGAGACCGTGATCAACCGCGTGACCCAGGGCATGGAGGTCGGCGTGGCCTTCGCCGCGCTCCCCGACGACGACTTCATGGGACGCGTCACGGAGGTGTCGCCCTCGGTCGACCGTAGCACGGCCACCTACCCGGTCCGGGTCGCAGTGGTCGATGCCACCGACCAGATCCGCACGGGCATGGCCGCCACCGTCACCTTCGAGTTCGCTGCCACTCCGGGAGCGGCGGGGGCGCTGGTCGTGCCGGCGCGTGCCGTGGGTGAGGACGGCGAGGGACGGTTCGTGTTCGTCATCGAGGCGGGAACGGGTGACGTGGGGGTCGTTCGGCGTCGCTCCGTGCAGGTCGGGCGTCTGGGAGCCGAGGGCTTCGAGATCGTCTCCGGCCTGGAGCGCGGGGAGCGTGTGGCCGTCGCCGGTCTCCAGACGCTTCTGGACGGGCAGCAGGTGAGCGTGCGATGAACCTCGCCGGTCTTTCGATTCAGCGGAGCCGCGTCACCTTCGTGCTGCTCACCGTGGTCGCCCTCGCGGGCGTGGGATCGTACGGCGGCCTGGCCCGCGACAGCATGCCTCCGTACACGGTGCGCATCGCCAACATCGTGACCCGGTTTCCGGGGGCCAGCCCGGAGCGGGTCGAACTCCTCGTCACCGACCGCATCGAGAAGGTGGCCCAGGAGCTACCCGAACTCGCCGAGCTCACGAGCACCTCCCGCACCGGACTGTCGACCGTCTCGGTCGAGCTGCGCGCCCAGGTCTCGGCCGAGGAACTGCAGGCCGTGTGGGACCGCCTCCGCCTCAAGCTCGATGCGATGCAGGGCCTTCCCGCGGGGGTCGTTCCCGACCTGAGGGACGACGGGGTGGGCGAGGTCTATGGCATGGCCGTGGCCCTGGTGAGCGACGGCTTCACCTATGCCGAGATGAAAGACGTCGCCGACGACCTGCGCAACGACCTGATCCGGCTCCCCAATGCCGCGAAGGTGGAGTTCGGGGGGGTGCAGGACGAGCGGGTGTTCATCGAATACGACAATGCGCGGCTCGCCGAATACGGACTGTCGGCCAGCCAGCTGCAGAGTGTGATTTCGGCGACGAACATCGTGGGCTCCGGCGGGGCGATCAACCTCGAAAACGAGCGGATTTCGCTCGAGCCGACAGGCAACTTCGACGACCTGGCCGAGCTCGGCCGACTCCTGGTCCCCGTGGGCAGTGGCGCGGTCACCTACCTCGAAGACATCGCCGACGTTCGGCGGGGGTATGTCGATCCACCGAGCCAGATCGTGCGGGTGAATGGGCGGGTGGCCGTGGCCCTTCACGTGAGTCTGCGAGAGAACGCCAACGTCCTCGCCCTCGGCGAAGAAATCGATGCGGTCGTGGGCGAATGGAACGCGCGGCTTCCCGTCGGTCTCGGGGTCGAGCGAATCGCCTCGCTCGACGACTACATCGGGGTGAAGGTCAACGGGTTCGTGGGTAACCTCGGCCAGTCTGTGGCGATCGTGCTTCTCGTGATGGTGATCTTCCTCGGCCTGCGCACGGGACTCGTGATCGCCAGCCTGATCCCCATCGTCAGCCTCGCCACCCTCCTGTTGATGGGGGTCATGGGCCAGGGCCTGAATCAGGTGACGCTGGCCGCGCTGATCATGGCCCTCGGAATGATGGTCGACAACGCGATCGTGGTGGCCGAAGCCGTCGTCGTGAAGCGAGAAGAAGGCGTGGGCGCCCTCGAAGCGGCCGTCGACGCCGCAGGGGAGCTGTGGGCTCCACTGTTGATCTCCACGGCGACGACTTCGGTGGCCTTTCTGTCGTTCTACCTCGCCGAAAGTGTGATGGGCGACATCGTGGGACCGCTGTTCGTCGTCATCTCGCTGGCGCTCGGTTCGTCGTGGCTCGTGTCGCTCACCATCACCACCCTCTTCTGCTACCTCTTTCTCACCGTCGGGGCGGCCGACGACGACCCCTCGTTCATCGACCGGCTGATCGAGCGTCTGCGGGTGTGGTATCGCGACGTGATCCTCTGGGGACTCGTGAGACGGGGGCTCGTGATCGCCGGCGTGGGTGCGGCCTTCGTGCTCGCGCTGCTCGGCTTTCGATTCATTCCCTTCGTCTTTTTTCCCGACTCCGATCGCAACCTCGTGACCGTCGACATCAACCTGCCGCTGGGCACGCGCATCGAAGAAACCTCGCGGCTGGTCGCCGGCTTCGAGGCGTTCCTCCGCGACTCCCTTCAGGTCGACGATCCTGGCACGCCCGGTGTACGCGACTGGTCGGCATTCGTGGGGGCCGGCCCCGAGTCGTACGATCTCGGCTACCTGCCCGACGAACCGAACTCGAGTTATGCGCATATGCTCGTCAATACGACGAGTTTCGGCGACAATGCCTATGTGATGTCACGCCTCTACGAGTACGGGTTCCTGCAGCATCCCGATGCGGAGATCGCCGTGGCGGCACTCAGCGCCGGTGGCGGGGGACTGCCGATCGAGATTCGAGTCGCCGGTCGCGATCCCGATGTGCTGGCAGGCCTCGCCAACGAGATCAAGCTGCGACTCCACGCCGTCGAGGGCACCCGCAACGTCAAGGACGACTGGGGACCGAGGTCGAAGAAGTTCATCGTCGACATCGATCAGGCGCGGGCCCAGGCGGCGGGCGTGTCGAGCCAGGACATCGCCACCTCGCTGCAAACGGTTCTCGAGGGATTCCGGGCGGGGGAGTTCCGCGAGGGAGACAGTTCGATCCCGATCCTCATTCGAACTCAGGGAAGCCAGCAGCAGACGTTGTCGGCGATCGAAACCGTCGATGTGTTTTCTCAGCGTACGGGGGCGCGGGTACCCCTGTTGCAGGTGGCTGGCATCGTGCCCGAGTGGCAGTTCTCCCGAATCCGGCGTCGGGATCTGGAGCGCACGGTGACCATCTCGAGCGACCTCGACGCCACCGGGAATGCCAACGTCGTCATGGCCGAGATGACCCCCTGGCTCGACGACCAGGCCGCATCGTGGCCCACGGGCTATGGCTGGAGCCTCGGAGGCGAGGCGCAGCGCACGGCCGAGAACATGGGCGCCGTGGTGGCCTATCTGCCGCTGTCCGGGCTCATCATTCTGCTGTTGCTGGTGCTCCAGTTCAATTCGATCCGGAAGACGACGATCGTGATCGCGACCGTGCCGCTCGCCCTGATCGGCGTGGTGATCGGGCTGCTTGTATTTGGGGAGCCCTTCGGATTCATGCCGTTCCTCGGCGTGATCTCGCTCGCCGGGATCATCATCAACAACGCCATCGTGCTGATCGACCGAATCGACATCGAATTGAGCGGGGGCAAACGGGCTCAGGACGCGATTCTCGACGCCTGCCTGCAACGGTTCCGTCCGATCCTGCTCGCGACCTTCACGACCGTGTTCGGGCTGGTCCCGCTCTACCTGAGCGGGGGCGAAATGTGGGAGGGCATGGCGATCGGGATCATGTGCGGTCTCCTCTTCGGCACCATC
>CBDUEZ010000385.1:0-3933 GCA_965366355.1 uncultured bacterium | reverse complement strand
AGCCCTCGTCCGCGAGCGCCCGCGAGAAGGCGGCAGCCGTCGAGAACCGGTCCGCCGGCAACCGCTCGAGGGCGCATCGGAGCGCAGCGTCCACGTGGAGCGGCGTGGTGGGGCGTTGCGTCGTAGCCGTCACCGGCCCGCCCTCGATGATCCTTCCCAACACGGCCTGCGCGGAGCTCCCGGTGAAGGGCGGCTCGCCGACGATGGTCTCGTACAGCACACATCCGAGCGAATAGACGTCCGCTGTCGGTCCCAGCGCCATGTCACCGAGAGCCTGCTCGGGACTCATGTAGTACGGCGTGCCCACGCTGAGTCCGGTCTCGGTCAAACGAGGGCCCCCGGCAGCCCCGACGGCGAGGGCGATCCCGAAATCGGCGATGAGTGGGCGACCTTCGAGAAGGAGGATATTGGCTGGCTTGATGTCGCGATGGATGACGCCCGCCCGATGCGCGTAATCCAGGGCCTCCAGAAGTTCGGAAGCTATGCGCACAGCCTCAGCCACAGGAAGCTGCCGCTCCCGACCTAGTCGATCGCGCAGCGACTCCCCTTCGACGTACGGCATCACATAGTAGACGAAGCCGCCCGCCTCTCCCGAATCATACAGTGCGAGGATGTTGGGGTGCTGAAGCCTCGCCGTCGTCTTGATCTCGGTGAGAAACCGCTCCGCGCCGACCACCGCGGCAAGTTCGGGCTTCAGAACCTTGAGCGCGACTTCCCGATCATGCTTTTCATCTCGTGCGAGGAAGACGGTGGCCATCCCTCCCTCACCCAGTTCACGCAACACCGAATAGCGGCCGCGGAGTGCATCACCCAGGCGATCCAACAGAGTCTCAGGCATGGCCGGCAGTATGCAGCCCTACGCTGGGCCGGAGCAAGCAGAGCGTTTGACGGAGTTTCGGCTCCTCGCGATGCTAACCCCGACGTCGACCTCGATCATTATCGAACCGTCTTCGGTCCTCAATCCCCCCAATCCGAACTCCCGATGCCCAGACTCGCCGGACTGGATCACGTCGCTCTCGCCGTGCGAGATGTCCGCGCCTCGGCACGGTGGTACTGCAACGTGCTGGGGCTGGAGCGCTTCCACGAGGATGAATGGGGCGACTTTCCGGCCATGGTCGGCGTGGGTGGCACCATGATCGCCCTCTTCCCCGTCCAGGGTCCGACGCCGAAACCACCTCCGGACAAGGACGTGATCGCCGCCCGCCATGTGGCCTTCCGGACCGATGCTGCCGGCTTTGCGGGGGCGGGACTCGAATTGAAGGAACGTGGAATCACCGTCGAGTTTCAGGATCACGGCATCGCCCACTCGATCTACTTTCACGATCCCGACGGACACCAGCTGGAAATCACCACCTACGACCTCGCGGGCGGCCCGGGCGCCGCGACCGTGGCGGGCGCCGACCCGGCCGACCGGCCGCAGGCCGACACCGCCCCGACCGCCGCGATCCACCCCGGGGCCGACGTGGGGCACGTGCACCTCAAGGTGTCCGACCTGGAGCGCTCGGTCGCCTTCTACCGCGAGGCGCTGGGCCTCGAGGTGACCCAGCGCATGGGATCGACGGCGGCGTTCCTCAGCGCCGGCGGCTACCACCATCACCTCGGCCTCAACACGTGGGAATCGAAGGGAGGGGCGCCCCCGGCGCCGGGAACCACCGGGCTGTTCCACGCGGCCTTCCGGTATCCGACCCGGTTGGCACTGGCGCAGGCGCTGCGCCGGTTGATGTCGCATGGGATTCCACTGGACGGCGCGGCCGATCATGGCGTCAGCGAGGCCCTCTATCTCCGCGATCCCGACGACAACGGCCTCGAATTGTACTGGGATCGGCCGAAGGAGGAGTGGCCCAGGGACTCAGCGGGACGGCTGTCGATGTATTCGCGCGCGCTCGATTTGAATGCTCTGGCGGCGATGCGGTAGGCACCTCTACTCCTCACAGTCACCGATCTCGGTCACGGCCGTTGGTGTGCCATCGGGCAGTACGACCCCCAGATACACCTGACAGGTGCAGCCATCGCGCGAGCCGCGACAGACCAGCCGCGCCGGCTCACCCGCATTGCCGATCGGATCTTGTTTGGCCTCGGCGCTCAACTCACACGGATCGTCGTCGGGCGAGACGTCGGCCTCCGAACACTTGCAGGTGATGGACCACATCGAGCCGTCGGGCGCGGCGTAGGTTTCCGATTCGATGCCGAGAATTCGTGGCCCTTCGGCTTCGAGGAGAGCGAGCAGCCGCGCGTTGCGGGTGTGGACCACCACGCCACGGCCGCGGCCGTCGCGCAGCAGACTCCATCCCTCAGCGGCCCGCAGTTGACCGTTCTGATCGATGACCACACCGCGCCTCGAGTAGCGGCCGAAGTCGCCGGATCGATCGCGGAACGTGGAGGCTTGTGCGGCCGTGATCGTCACGGTCTCCGCCCTGGAGAAGCCGACCGGCGACCGGTTCTGGGCGACAACGCCGGCCGCGTCAACAAGGCACCCTGCGAGGGCGCAGGCCGCGACGAGAGTGGAGCGCACGAGGAGGGACCGACGCGGCCGGACCGGCTTGCCAGGGATCGGAGTGCTCATGGGTTTGTACCTTTGACGGAGGGGCTTGGACTCATTGCACCCCGCGTCGAAGATCCCTCGTAGTGGACATTCTCCGCCGACAGACCGGTCGGTGGTCCTACCAGCCGTGCGGGTCCATGCGATCCGGCTCTACCCCCAGCCAGTCCGACGCCCTCGGGTCAGGGGCATCCGCGGGGCCACCCTCCGCACCGTACGAATACGATCGACCTTCGTCATCTTCGGCGATCATCGGCGACCCGTCCGCGACGACGCTGAGCTTTTTCGACAGGCGGGTGAACGCCTCGGGTGAAAAGAGGTGGTTCTGGAACGCGTCGAGAGCCGACGGCAACACGCGCACCCGGGTCGGCCAGCGGTCGTGACGCACCCGAAACCCGTCCACGGCTGCGAGGAGTCGGTACCAGTCCTTGTCGTTTCCGTTCGGCATGAGGCACCCGGTGGTGAGTGATGAATCGCCCCCCTACCTACGAGGAGTGACGAACAATGTCCACCGCGGGAGCCGTTTGCCGCGGACTCCTTCGGCACTCCTCCCGACCAGGCCCGAATGACCTTCACCGGGCCCGGCCGGGTGGCATGCGCGCTTGCCGGGCTCGAAGGGGAGCCCGACAATGCGTTTCCGGTCTCCCCCAACGAGGAACTCCATGTCTGGTGACGTCACCCGATGGCTCGATGAGCTCCGCAGTGGAGCCGATGGAGCCCTCGAGGCGCTCATCCCGCATATCTACGACGAGCTACGGGTCCTGGCCCGGTCTCGCATGCGACTGGAGCGAACGGGGCACACACTGGATACGACGGCGCTCGTGCACGAGGCCTATGTGCGGCTCTCGAAGCAGCATGACTTCGACGCTCGCGACCGCGGGCAGTTCTTTGGAATCGCGGCCACGGTGATGCGGCGCGTGCTGGTCGACCATGCCCGGAGCCACAAGCGAGAGAAGCGGGGTGGAGGGAGCGAAGCCGTACCCCTCGACGATGTGCGAGGACTTCTCTCGCCCGCCGAGGCCGACGAACTCCTCGCGCTCGACGACGCCCTGGTTCGTCTGGCCCAGATCAACCCCCGGGGCGGCCGCTGTATCGAGATGAGTTACTTCGTGGGTCTCGAGCACCACGAAATCGCCGATGTCCTTCGCGTCTCGACCAAGACGGTTCAGCGGGACCTCGCCGCAGCTCGCGCGTGGCTTCGCAAGGAAGTCAGGGCAGACCTCGTCGGCTGAGACCGCCGATTCAAACCAATTCGGAGACCGTGCGTGGATGCCGAACGTTGGGCTCGACTCGAACAGCTGTTCACCGACGCGCTCGTCCGCCCGGCGGCCGATCGGGAAGCCTACCTGATCGGTGCCACCGCCGGCGACCCCGCCTTGCTCGCTGAAGTGCGG
>CBDUEZ010000384.1:0-3960 GCA_965366355.1 uncultured bacterium | reverse complement strand
AACAGCCCCGCCGTCATCACGGCGAAGACCGTCATGGCCTCGGCCGCGCGATAGACGGACTGTCGCCAGGGCGCCCGGAACAAGAACAGGATCGCCGAGATCAGCGTGCCGGAGTGGGCAATACCCACCCAGAACACGAAGGTCGTGATGTAGGCTCCCCAGCCCACCGGGCTCGTGAGCCCGCTGACCCCGATGCCTCGGTAGATCTGCCAGCCCCAGGACGCGAAGAAGATCCCGATCCCGACGATGCAAAGGGAGAGGAGCGCCCACCATCCCTTTCCGGGACGGGAGAGGATTTTCAGGATGTCCCGATTGACCTCGCTGTGCTCCGAGATATCCGGGTGGGTCAGGGCACCCCGTCGCTGCGATTCTGTGATCGTCGCCATGGTCGACTCAGTGCGCGGCCGAGGCCACTTCGTGGAATGTGACCTTCTTCATGTAGTTGACGCCCGGCTGGGTGTTGATCAATTCGTCGAGGACCCGATAGGTCCGTTCGTTTTCGACCTTCTGCGACACGGCCGATTCCGGATCGCGCAGATCACCGAAGACGATGGCCTCGGCCGGGCAGCTCTGCTGACACGCCGTGACGATTTCGCCGTCACGGACCGCGCGACCCTCGAGCACCGCCTTGTTCTGGGACTCCCTGACCCGCTGCACGCAGAACGAGCACTTCTCCATCACACCGTTCTCGCGCACCGTCACGTCGGGGTTGAAGGCCCAGTTCATGGGCTCGGGCACGTCGGTGTACGTGTACCAGTTGAACACCCGCACCTTGTACGGGCAGTTGTTGGCACAGTACCGCGTTCCGACACACCGGTTGTAGATCTGCCCGTTCATACCGTCGGGCGTGTGGTAGGCCGCGAAGACCGGGCAGACCGGCTCGCAGGGGGCGTTGCCACAGTGCTGGCACATCATCGGAAGGTGCCGCACATCGACCGGACCCGCATGGTGCGCGTCGACCGTTTCGTAGTAGCGCTCGACCCGAATCCAGGCGAGATCCCGGCCCATCGCGACCTGGCCCTCGCCCACCCACGGAACGTTGTTCTCCGACTGACAAGCGACCACACAGGCCGAACAGCCGGTGCACTTGTCGAGGTCGATGGCCATGCCCCAGCGGGGAGTCTCCTCCGGATTGGCGTAGTCGCCGTACTGCGAGCCAGGGAGGGGATAGGCCGTCGGGTCGCCGTCGGTTTCGACGGGAACGAACCCACCCATGAGCTGCATCTCGGCGATGCCGTGTTCCTCCTCGGCCGAACCCTCGGCCTCGGCGTGGCCGAGGTCGGCCAGGGCGACCGCAGGAGCGATGTTCCGGTCGTGCTGCGTATCGGCCCCCTCGATGGTCGCCAGTTTATGGCGCTCCCCCGTGGGCTCGATGGAAACCCGGGTGGCGAGATGCACGAGGGATCCCGACGGTTGCTCGGCGACGGCCGGAAGAAGCCCGAGGGCATTGACCCCCTTGCCCGTCCCGTAGCGCCCGGCGGTTCGTCGACCGCTTCCCATGGCGAGCGCGACCGTGTCTTCGCGAATCCCGGGGTAGGTCCAGACGGGCACATCGAGCGCGCCATGCGGAGACGTGACCGAGACGATATCACCGTTGCGAACGCCCAGCCGCTCCGCCGCGTCGGGGTGGATCTCGACCCACGAGTGCCAGGTGATCTTCGACACCGGATCGGGGAGCTCAAGCATCCAGGGGCGCGAGGCCTGCCGCCCGTCACCGAAACGCGACGACGGATACACCACGAGGGCGAACTCACCGTCGCCGTCGAGCGCCGGCACGTCGAAGGTCAGGGCCGCATCGGGCTCGCGGAGCGCCACAGCCCCATCGGCCGAGGGGGCCCCCACGGCGACCGAACCCGCCCGAAGTACCGTCTGCCACCACGTATCGAAGTCGTCGGTGGCGCCCGCGACGCCATGCACCGCCTGCCATCGCGCCCGCAGGTGGTCGAAGGTCGTGGCCGGCCCGAAGGCTCGACCGAGCCGCGCACCCAAACCGAGGAGCACGTCACCCGTCTGCTTGGTCTCGAAGTGGGGGACCGGCTGCATCACCGGCTGCCGGAGCGCGAACACGCCCGGTCGCGGGCTGGAGTCACCCCACGATTCGAGGAAGTGGCGATCGGGAAGAATCAGGTCGGCGAGCGCCGCGGTTTCGTCGGGCTCCGACGCGAACGACACCTTGAAGGGCACCTGGCCGAATGCCTCGAGAAAGCCCGAAGCGGCCGGGAGGGTGAAGGCCGGATTGGTGCCGTGCACCAATACGACGTCGACGTTTCCGCCCGCCATCGCCCCGATCGCGGACTCCATCTCGCCGTAGGGCCGGGACGAGGCACTCGCCTCGGTCGTGGCCAGACGAACCGTGGTACCGATGTTGCCGGCGACCGCATTCAGCACGTGCACGGCGAGGTTTGCAGCCGTGGCGTTGCGGTGCTGGCCGGCGATTCCCGGTCCAAGCGCCAGGGAGGGGCCCGACTCAACGAAGCGGCGCGCGAGGTCTTCGATGACCTCGACCTCGACACCGGATTCGGTCGCGGCCGTAGCCGCGTCGTAGGCCCCGAGCAATCCCGCATAGGGACCCGCGTCGGCCCCGCCCGCGACCAATACCGCCGCCATGCCGAGCGCGACAGCGGCCTCGGCGCCCGGCCTGATGGGCACCCACTCATCGGCGTTCTGGCCCGTCAACGACAGCCGCGGGGCCACGAAGACGAACTCACCCTTCTCGCCGTGGTCTTCACCGCTCATACGCGCGAAGGCGCGCCCGTAGGCGACCGGCGAGATCCAGGTCTCGAGGAAGTCGGCCCCGAACGAGACGAGGAACCGTGCGCCCTCGATATCGTAGTGAGGCACCACGTCGCGGCCGAAGGCGATCCTCGTCGCTTCGCGCAACGGGGCGAGCGACAGCCCGTCGTGCTCGACGCGGGAGCCGCCGACGGCTGAAACGAAGCCGTCCATCAGGTCGGAGAGCGTGGGGCCCGTTCGACCATTGATCAGGAGAACGTTCCCGCCCGCACCCTGGAGACGCTCGGCGAGGAGGGCCTCGGCCTCATCCCAGGAGATGTCTTCCAGAGATCCGTTGCGTCGCACCTTCGGTCCGGGGAAACGATCGGCGGTGTAGAGCCCCTGGATCGAGGAATGGCCGCGTGCGCACAGGGCGCCTCCCGAGACCGCATGGTTCGGGTTGCCCTCGACCTTGACGGCACGACCCTCGCGAGTCCGCACCCACATGCCACACTCGGCCGCGCATTCGCCGCAGACGGTCGTGTACCACGTGGCCACCCCAGGGGTGATGTCTTCGGGCGGCACGACATACGGAAGGAGGGTCTCTGCAGTCTGGGTCGAGCAACCGGCGAGCCCGGCCGATGCGCCGCCGACTCCCAGGACCTTCAAGAAGTCCCGACGCTTGATGCCTTCAGTCATGAGTTTTCGCGTCCTGGCGGATCAGTAGTGGCAGACGGTGCAGTCGCGTGAAACGTCCTGCTCCACATGGCAGGTGATGCACCACCCCATCTTTCCCTTGCCCCAGACATCATCCGGCTCGACCAGTACGCCCTTGGTCTGGATCTCACCATGGCATTGCTGACACTGGAGACCGGCATTGATGTGGCGCATGTGGGGGAAGTGCACGTGATCGGCAACCTTGTGGATGCGAACCCATGGAATGCTCTCGCCCGCATCGAAGTATTCGCGGATCTTCGCCACTTCGGCCGGTTGCTGAGCACCCGGGATCATCGTGTGGCATCCGATACACGTCGATACGGGGGGAATCCCGGCATCGACCGACCGTTCCGCCGAGAAGTGGCAATACTGGCAGTCCATCTCATACGTGCCCGCATGAATGTCGTGCGGGAACTGAATGGGTTGGGGGTTGGGAGCCGCCGCCGAAGCAGCCGCAGCATCGGCCGTCGCCGTCGGGTCCTGCGCCGAGACGAAAGCCAGGCTGCCAGCTGTGGCGAGAAGGGCGACCGC
>CBDUEZ010000383.1:0-3965 GCA_965366355.1 uncultured bacterium | reverse complement strand
CGACCCAGTTTGCGGTCGCGATCCCGCTGCTGGTGGCCGCCGGTTTGTTGGGCCGCTCCCTGGCTCAGCTGCAGGGAGAGGGCGTCGGGTTCGACCTCGACGGAATGGTCTCGATGCAGGTCGCGCTTCCCGAAGCCACCTATCCGGACTACGCCTCGGTGCGCGGCTTCTGGGGCGACCTGCTGCCCCGGCTGGCCGCGGTCCCCGGAGTGTCGGAGGTGGGACTCGCCGACGCCCGTCCCCCCATCGGTACGGGAGGCGGCAACAACTTCGTGCTCGAGGGGGAGCCCACGGGGACCGACGCCCCCCAGACCCAGTCCACCTGGATCACCGCCACCCCCGGCTTCTTCGACGTGCTGGACCTGCGCCTGGTCGAGGGACGCCTCTTCGCAGCCACGACCGACACGATGCGACACGCGGTGGTCGATCGGGCGTGGGCCGAGCGCTACGTCCCGGAGGGTTCGGCTGTGGGCCGCCGATTTCTCAGCGGAGGGTGCACCGTCGCAGGGTGCCCCTTCGTCGAGGTCGTCGGTGTCGTGGAGACGGTGAAGACGAGCGGCCTCGACGACCCCGGTCTCGGGACGATCTACTACGATTTCGAGCGCGATTCCTATTCCAACATGTTCCTGCATCTGCGCACGGCGGGTGCCCCGCTCGATGTCGTTCCGGCCGTGCGGGCGCTGTTGCGTGAGCGAGATCCCTCCGTACCGATCGCCGATGTACAGACCGCCGTCGACGTCGCGGCCGACTCGATGATCGGTCGCCGAACGACCGGCCTCCTGGTTGGATTGCTCGCCGGCGTCGCCCTCCTGCTGTCGGTCGTGGGCATCTACGGTGCGATGGCCACCTTCGTGCGCCAGAACGTGCGAGAGACCGGGATCCGCCTCGCCCTCGGCGCGGGCCCGGGCCGAGCCCTCCGCCACGTCGTGTGGGACGGCCTGCGCGTCGCTGGTGTCGGGATCGCGATGGGGGTGATCGGCGCACTCGCGCTCAGCCGCTACATGGGTGGGCTGCTCTACGAGGTGCGTGCGACCGACCCGCTCGTATTCGGATCGGTCTGTGCGATCACGCTCGCGGTGGCCTTCATCGCCACCGCGATCCCGGGTCGTCGCGCCGCCTCTACCGACCCCGCGGTCGCGCTTCGATCGGAATGACGAGGCCGGTGGATCACGGAGCCATCCCCGGACCTCAAGACCGCGCCCCTCCATTCCGATGCTGTCCTCTAGACCCGTCCCCGTCTGGAGTCGCCGCCTATTCCCTCCGCGCATCCACCGACGATGATCGAGCCGGTCCGCGATCGCCGTCCAACACCCGTCGTCCCGGAAGGGACCCGTACCACGCCGGTCGCCTGGCCTTGGTGGTGTGCCGCTGTGCTGTGCGTGGCCCTGGTCGCGTTGAGCACAGGGATCTGGATCGACGCACGCCGCACCCAGGCCGAGCTCCCGGGCATTCAGCAGGGGGTGGAGTTGTTGCGCCTCGAGAGAGAGGCGGGCGTGGCCGTCGGGAGGCTGGGTCTGGAAGCCGTCCGTGCGGGCTACGGCCGCGAGTCGTTCCACGACCTTCCCGGCGCGCGCGCCGATGTGGCCCTGACGCTGGGCGAGATTCGGAGCCGGCTCACAGCGATGGAACCGCTGCCGGCGTGGAAAGCCACGATCGAACGGCTCCGCGAGACGCTTGACGGTGGCATTCGGCGAATGGAGGCCGATTCACCCCCGCCCGAAGGACTGTGGGCCTGGCAGTGGGCCTTCACGACTTCGTTCTCGGGGATCTTTCCAGGCGACCTGACCGGCCGCTGGTCGCAGCTCCTGGAGTTTGCGGTGGGCACCCAGTACGGGGTGTACGTGCCGATGAGTTTCGCCGAGCTCGTTCTCGCGCACTGGGCGGAGACCGGGGTCTCGGCCGCCTCGCACGAAGGTCTGCGGGCCTATCTGGACGGCGAGGCCGCGCGCCTCGCCAGCCTCCGGGACGAAAACGAGGGGCGGACGCCGTTCGAGCCCGAATTCGATGTCGCCGCTGCGCGCGACCTCGGACCCGAGATGGCCTTCGCCGTCGCGGGTGTGCGAGCCTCTCCGCCTGTGCGGCGGCTCGAAGAGGGGTATGCCTGGCTGCTCGGCCAGAGTCGCCAGCAGTGGGTGCCGGGCTCGCCCGACGAGCTCTTCGCGGCGACCTCGGCGTCGCTCACCACGATGTCACGCTCCGGCGACGAACTCCTGACCCTCGCCGAAGGTCAGCTCGCCGACGCCGCGGCGCTGGCCAGCGTGCGCGGCCGTATCGCGATCGTGGGGGGATTCCTGGTCGCCCTCGCCGGGCTCGGAGTCCTCGCCTGGTGGATGACCGTGCGCGGTCGGCTGGAGACGCGACTCCGGGCTGCCGCCGAGCGCGACACGCTGACGGGAGTGGGCAGCCGCTTCAGTCTCTTCGAGGAGCAGCAGCCGCGGCTTCTTCGGCCCGATGCGGGTCGGTCGGCACTGCTCCTGACCGACATGGACGACTTCAAGTCGATCAACGATCGCTGGGGACACAGCGTGGGCGACGCCGCCCTCATTCGCTTCGCACAGGCGTGCGCGGCGGTGGTGGGGCCCGACGACCACATCACCAGAATCGGTGGTGACGAATTCGTCCTGATCCTTCACGGACTCACCGATCCGGGCATTCAGGCCGCGACCGTCGCCGAGCGACTGCACGCCAACCTTGCGGAACCCGTCGAGATCGAGGGCGTGCGCCTGCACCTGCGCGCGACGATCGGGATCGCCGTGGCCGACGGTCCCATGCACATCGACGAACTGCTGCTGCAGGCCGACACGGCGCTGCTCGACGCGAAGAAGAACCGCCGCAACCGGCATGCGATCTACAGTCGCAACTACCGTCGCAGCCTGATCCGCGAGATCGACGGAGCGCTCGCCCGAGGGGAGATCCAACCGGTGTTCCAGCCGATCGTGCATGCGCACTCCGGAAGGGTCTCCGGAGCCGAGTTGCTCGCTCGCTGGACTCGAGAAGACGGCTCACAAGTGCCGCTCGACGCCTTGATCGAGGCCATGTTGTCGGTGGGCGCCAGCGGCGTCTGGACCGAACGAATGCTCGATGCGGCGGCGCAGGTGACGCCGGCGCTGTCTGACGACGGCGTGCGCTTCTGGCTCAACGTCGCGATGCCCGACCTGGTCGGGCCCGGGGCACAGACCCTCGTCGACACGCTTGCCGCGGGTCCGGTCGATGCCACGCGACTCGGCGTCGAGGTCACCGAGCGGATTCCGCCGGCCGATCTGCCCGAGGCGCGCTCGACCCTGCTCACGCTTCGGGCGGCGGGCCTGGCCGCGGCTCTCGACGACGGCGGATCCGACGGCGTTCCGCTGCGCCACCTCACCGAGCTGCCGCTCGATCGAGTCAAGCTCGACGGCGCTCTGGTCCGGGGCGTGGAAGTGTGTGCCCAGAACCGGGCCCTACTGCGCGGCATCGTGACCGTGGCCGACGACCTCCAACTCGAGATCGTGGCCGAACAGGTCGAAACGGAAGGGGAGGCCCAGGTGCTACGCGACCTGGGCGTCCAGCATCTGCAGGGCTATCGCACCGGCGCGCCGGTCGAGATGGAGACGTTCATCCGGGCCCTCCGCAGCGAAGAGGAGCTGGCCAACGCCCCGCATACGCTGGGCCGTGTTTCGGGGTCACTTCGGAGCCGCGCAGGCCGCTACCAATAGCGAGCGCAGTCCGGTTTCCCCCTAGAACGGCAGGTCGTCTTCGACCGCGCCGCTGTCAGACGGGGGCTCCGGAAAAGGCTCGCCCGCAAACGATGGCGGCGCCGCACCGGCCGCCGCTCCCGCGCCGGCTTCGTCCCGATCCAGCCGCCACGCTTTGACGTCGGTGTACCAACGGCTGTTGTACTCGCGACTCTGAATGTCGATGTAGGCCGTGACCTGCTCGCCCTCGCGGATCCCGAACTTGTCGATGTTGTCGCCCCACTGGACGATACA
>CBDUEZ010000382.1:0-3978 GCA_965366355.1 uncultured bacterium | reverse complement strand
GGAACCGAAAGATGCCGTCCCCGGGGGGCGGGATCAAGGAAGTCGGCTCGTCTGGGAGCTAGGTGGCCGTTAGGATCGAGAGAACGGCCGTCGTGTCCTCCAGCGATTCCAGCACCCGCTCCGCCCCGGCTTCACGAAGTTGATCCATTCCAAACCCGCCCGTCGCGACCGCCAGGGTTCGAAGGCCATGTGCCTGCGCACAGCCTACGTCCCGGGGAGTGTCTCCAACGATCCAGGTGCGATCGCGGTCGAATTCGACCGACCACTCCGCTCGAGCCCGCTCCATGGCGACAGGGGGCAGGTCGTTCCGCACCTCGCGGTCCGACCCGAAACTCCCAACCCGAAATGGGCTCCGCAGACGGGCCGATCCAAGCTTCAAATCGGCTCCTCCGGAGATGTTGCCCGTGACGAGTCCCAACGCCACATCGCCCACGTCGGCGAGCGCGCTCAGTAGGGGGCGCACCCCCGGAAGAACGGTGACCGGGTCGGCGGGCAGCCGGGCTTCGAGTTCACGGAGGTAGACACCGAACAGGGCGGGAAGCCCTCGATCGACGTCCTGCGACTCGAGGCCCGCTCCGGAGAGGAGTTCTCTCGCGATTTGGGGATCGGTCTTGCCCGAGAAGTCGCTCCCCTCGATGTCGCCGGCGGTCCCGAAGACCTCGAGGAGGGCAAGATGGAAGGCGTCTTTTGCGGGCCCCCCGGAGACGAGGGTTCCGTCGATGTCGAACAAGACGAGATGCCGCATGAAAGTACCTGAGCGGAAGTGGTGGGAGGCTACGCGGGACCCACGTCGATGGCATTCGACAGAAGCCAGAGACTCATGCCGTACCGGCGCGACCCCAGGGGAAGGCCCGCGCGATACACCTCAACCCGGTAGACGCCGGCTCCGGGCGGTCGAAACGCGACGATCTCGCCGGGCTCAGCCGAAAACCAACCTCGCTCGACTCCATTCCCCAGCACCCGGACCAACATTCGGCCGGGGGCCTCGGGCGGGAGCCGAACGGCGAGTGGGCGCGCATCCAGCGGCCGCCCATCCTGGGCTGTCGGAGCGTCTGTCTTCGACGGAAGGGGCCCGAAATCGAAGCCGGCCGCGTCATCGGCATCGCCGAGCGAAACGTAGACCCGCGCCGTCTTGAGTCCGTCGAGGATCCGAGTCCGAGCCAGAAACGGCTCAGCGCCGGGGGCCTCCGGAACGAGGACGTGATTCGTGTACGTGCGGAAGAAGGCCGAATAGCTCGGCACCAACTGCCCCAGGATCCGGGCTTTGGGATGATGGTTGAGGGCCGCGGTGAGCGTCAGGGTCTCGCGGCTTCGGGCGCTGTCGTACGCGAGCAGGCCGGGAGCCGATGCACCCTCCCGGTTCAACCGCAGAACGGGTCGGTGCGAGGTACCGGTTACGAGTCCCGCCAGGAACGATGTGATGTGATAGGCGGCCCAGCGGTCGGCCAGCCTCAGTCGGGCCACCTCAGACATGTCGATCGACTCCCACGCATCCACCCCGGGGGCATCGACGCCCACCTGCCAACGCTCCCTGCCCCGGGGACTGCGCGCGTGAACGACCGAGATGAAGCCACCCACGTTCGAAACCCGGGCCGAGAGGTCGGCGACCTCACCCTCCCAGCGCTGCACGAGGGTGTCGGCATCGAGTCCCACGACCAGCGCTCGACCTTTGCCCTCCAGCACCATTTCCTGACCCGGGATCAGCACCGTCGAGCCGATCACCACCGGGTCGAGGGCGCCCGCCTCTTCGAGCCAGTCGCTCGGATGGTCTCCAAGCACCACAAAATCGAGGCCCGCCTTCGCGGCGGCATCGGCGATCTCGGAGAACGTCCCTACGGCGTCGTGGGATCGCCCGCTGTGAACCGATATCGCGCCGCGCAGCTCCACACCCCGGGTCGACATCCACCGAGTTGCCGACTCGGACGCCGGATCGACCCGCCACGCCGTGAGATCGCCGGCCAACACTTCCGGCGGCGACGACCCGACCTCGAGAAGCGACGTCGGGCCCGGCCCGATCCGGGCGGTGAAGAACCCCAGAAGGGCATAGGCCACCACCAGAAGGGCACCGATCCGAACCACCGGACGCAGCAAGCGGGCGATCGACTTCATCGCCCCACCCACGCGCCCCTTCACGTCAGTTCAGACAGGAACGACGGGTCGAGATTGCCGCCACTCAAAACGGCGACGACGTTGCGGCCCGCGCATTCCACCGCCCCCGACTGCAGCGCGGCCACGGTCGCCGCCCCGGAAAATTCGACCACCAACCGGTGGCGGTGCAGGATAAACCGGGTGGCATCGCGGATCGCCGCATCATCGACCGTCACCACACCGTCGGAGAGGGCGTCCATGTGGCGCCAGGTCAGGTCGCCGGAGCGCACGGGCAGAAGACCGTCGGCGATCGACCCCGTCGAGTCGAGGGTCACGGGCCCTCCAGCCGCGAGGGCCGAGCGCATGGAGGCACCGCCTTCCGGCTCGACTCCGATGACTCGTGCCTCCGGGCGGAGGGCGCGGACCGCGGCGGCCACACCCGATGCGAGCCCGCCGCCACCGACCGGCACCAGAACGAGGTCGACATCGACCCAATCCTCGACGATCTCCAGGCCCACCGTGCCCTGCCCGGCGATGATCCGCGGATCGTCGAATGGAGGGACCATGGTGAGATCTTCGTCACGCGCGATCGCTTCGGCGCGCCGCTTCCGCTCGAGTGAGGTCGTGCCCTCGAAGACGACCTCGGCTCCGAGTCGCCGGGCTCCCTCGACCTTCACGCCGGGTGCCGTCGTCGGCATCACGACGACGGCTCGCACGCCCTGGAGGCGCGCCGCGAGCGCCACGGCCTGGGCGTGATTCCCCGAGGAGTAGGTGATGATCCCGCGCTCCAGCGCTTCGGGGGGCAACTGAGCGACGAAGTTGATGCCACCGCGGGCCTTGAAGGCGCCCGCGCGCTGGAGGTTTTCACATTTCAGGCGCACCTCGGCGGCACCGGTCGCTTCGGCGAGTTCCGGCGACGGAAGGAGGGGCGTCCGTATCACATGCTCCCGGACCCGCTCGGCCGCGGCCCGAATGTCGGCGATCGATACCAGCGGTGGTGCCGCCGTCGTCACGACTAGGGCTCCGTGCCGGCGTCGGGCTCCATGCCGGCGTCGAGCTCCGTGCCGGCGTCGGTCTCCGGCTCCGTGTCGGGCCCCGCCTCCCCCTCGCCACCTTCGATTTCTTCAACCTCCTCGTCGTCGACGACGACACGAGCGACGTCGACCACGGCGTCGCCGTCATCGAGGTTCACCAATCGCACACCCTGAGTGGCGCGCCCGATCGTCCGGATCTCCGACACAGCCTGCCGATTCACAACCCCCTTGCGGGTGATCACCATGAGCTGCTCATCGTCGGTCACGGCTTTGATCGCGATTACTTCTCCGGTCTTCTCGGTGACCTTCACGTTGATCACGCCGTACCCACCGCGACCCTGGAGGCGATAGGCGTCGACTTCCGTTCGTTTGCCCATGCCGTGCTCGGTCACGACCAGGAGGTTGGCATCGTCGCGCGTCACGACCATTCCGATCACCTCATCGTCGCCCCGCAGGTTGATACCCCGGACTCCCTCGGTGGCGCGGCCCATCGGGCGGGCGTCGCTTTCGGGGAACCGAATGGCCATGCCTTTCCGCGTAGCCAGAAGCACTTGGGTATCGGGGTCCAGAATCTGGACATCGATGAGGCTGTCTCCCTCCCGGATGTTGATGCCGTTCAGCCCGACGACCCGGATGTTGCCGTAGGCGGCCAGCGACGACTTCTTGATCTTGCCACGGCGGGTCGCAAACACCAGGAACTTGTCTTCGGAGAACTCCCGCACCGGAACGACCGCGGCGAGATCCTCTTCGTTTCGCATGTTGACCAGATTGACGATCGGCCGACCTCTCGCCTGCCGACTCCCCTCGGGGATCTGCCAGACCTTGAGCCAATAACACTGGCCCTGTCGGGTGAAGA
>CBDUEZ010000381.1:0-4015 GCA_965366355.1 uncultured bacterium | reverse complement strand
GTTACAACGACAAGGGTGCTCACCTCCGGGTCCCCCAACGGGGCGTCTCGGCGCCTGCGGTTGACCCCTCCAGGCGCCCCCACCATCGTCACACCTTGATCCTTCGGCCCCCACAATCTCGCCGAAGCCCCATCCCAACCGGAGAAGGTCGAATGAACCGTCGTCTCGCATGGTTCGTGGCCGCCGCGGCCCTCGTGCCCACCACCCTGTCGGCACAGACACCCCTTCCGGTCGGCTCGACCGCTACGGGCACCCTCTCCGCGCAGCCCATGGAGTATGTCGTCGACCTCGACGGCCCCGGTTTCCTGGCCGTGGTCGTGCGCGCGGGGACCGACGATGACGATCTGGTCCTCCTGGTGACCGACGACGAGGGCCAGGTGCTGCTGGAGGGGCGCAGCGACTCCGATCTCGGCGGTCAGATGGGCGCCGAACAGCTCATCGTGCAGATCCCGGCCGGCGGCCAGTACGCCGTCGTGGTCGAGCAGAACTACGGCAGCGGAACGGTCTCGTTCGAGGTTGGAGCGACCTTTCTCGCGACCGCGATGGCCGCGGCCGATCCCGATCCCGATGGCAAGCCCAGCGGGGCCACCGCGCTGGAGATCGATGGCGCGCACGAAGACGAGATCAACCCGGCCCGGGGCGACGGATGGGATTGGTACTCCGTCACCTCCGCCTCGGCCGGTGTGCTCACCGTGCTCACGCGCGCGGTCGATGACGACGCGGGCGATTTGAGGCTCGACGTCTTCCGCGCCGACGACCTCCGGGAGCCGGATGACGGATCCGACCAGGACCAGAGCGGCGTGCTGACGAACGAGTCGATCTCGATGGACGTGGCCGCCGGTGAGACGATCTACGTGAAGGTCGCGCCATCGTTCTCGGGCAACGGCCGGGTGGCGTACCGGATCGCTGCGGGGCTGATCGGGAACTAGCAGGGCCACACTCACGGCAGGAGTTCGTCACCCATGTCCGACCCTTCCACGACCGAGTCAGCCCCCGAGGTCTTGCAGGTCTTCACCGACTTCGTGTGACCCTGGTGCTACCTGAGCGCCGGGCGCGTTCGAAGACTGCAGGCTGCGTATGATATCCGAGCCGAGTACACCTACTTCCCGCTGCATCCGGACACGCCGGCGGCGGGTCGTACACTCGTGGATCTCTTCGCAGGGCAAGCGTCGACTCTAGAGAGCATGAACCTGCGGCTGGGCGCGTTGATGGCGGCCGAGGGGATCGACTACGGTGAGCGGACCCACACCTACAACAGCCGCCTGGCCCAGGAGTTGGCCGTGTGGGCCGACGGTCTCGGCGCCACCGATGTGTTTCACGACGCCTTGTTTCGCTCCTACTTCGTCGACGGCTTGAACCTCGCCGACTCCGACGTTCTGGTTGCAGCATCCGAGTCGGTCGGACTCGACGGAGACGAAGCTCGCGCGGTCCTGCAGGAGCGTCGTTTCGCCGAGGTGATCGACGGCCATTGGCTTGCCGCCCGGAACGCCGGTGTCACGGGCGTGCCGACCTTCGCGGCCGGCGGGTTCGGAGTTGTGGGCGCGCAGCCGTACGAGGTGCTCGAGTCGCTCCTTGTGCGGGTTGGAGCGCGCCGTCGGACCACCTGAACGTTGCCCGTCCGCCGCCCGGTCAGTCGCCCCCCAGCGCCCGCGCCGGGCGAATCGTCGACGCCCGCAACGCCGGCAGCAGGGTCGCCAGACCCGCCACCGCGATCAGCACCACCGTCACGAAGAGGAAGGGCGCGAGGGGCGACATGACGCCGGTCAGCTCGCCCAGGGCCGCCTGGCTGATTCTATACATCAGCCAGGCCAGGGGTGCGCCCGCGAGCATCCCGACCGCGATCAGCGAGAAGCCGCTGCGGGCCACCATCCCGATGACCGTGCCCCTCTCGGCCCCCATCGCCATGCGAATGCCGATTTCGCGGGTGCGCTGCACGACGCTGTGCGCCATGACCCCGTAGATGCCCATCGCGGCGAGCAGCAGGGCGATCGCCCCGATTCCCCCCACGAACAGGCCGATCATGCGCGGGCCCGCGAGCTGCTCGTCGATATGGGTGTCCAGGGTCTTCATCGCCCCCACAGGCAGCGTCGGATCGACCGACAGAATGGCCTCGCGAATCGCGCGGGCCATGCCGTCTCCACTCCCGGCCGCCGACACCGTGAAGGCCACGGCGCGAAGATCCACCTGCCCGGCCGGGACGTACACCGTGGGCGAGGGGCGCTGGTTGATCTCCAGGCGGTGCATGGGCAGATCGTCGATCACCCCGACGATCTCACGTCCCTGCTCGGCGGCGAGCCCCGTGGGGTCGCGGGTCAGGCGAATCGTCTGGCCCGCGACCAGCAGCGTATCACCGTCGATCCCCGCCGGCGACGCCGACTACGACGTGGTGCGCCGTCTGGCCGAGCGGGTCTTCGTCGGGAAAATGCCGATCGGCGAAGGCCTGGCTCACCACGGCCACGGGCTGCGTCTCCACCGCGTCCCGACCGTCGAAGAACCGTCCCCGATTCATGTGCACCTCGAGGGCCTCCAGGAATTCAGGCGAGGTGACCACCCAGTTCGCCTCGAGGTCGGCGGCGCGGGCCGGCGGATCCTGTGAGTCGATCGTGTAGTTCGTGAGGGCGCTGTTTCGCGCCCGCGGGAGCTGGCTCATCAGCGCGGCACGCCCGATCTCGGGCCGAGACTCGAGGGCCTGGATCGCCTCGATCTGGAAGGCCCTCAGCTCGGGCCCGGCCGGGTAGCGCTCGGCCGTGGGAGCCACGACGAAGGTCATGACGCCCGCCGACTCGAAACCGGAATCCCCCCCGGTGATCACCTGAAAGGCCTTCACCAGAATTCCGGCACCCGTGAGCAGCGCGAGAGCCACGGCGAATTCCGAGATGACGAAGGCGTTACGCACCCGGCGGCGGGAGCGACCGGCGGTGCCTCCGCGCGAGCCGGCCAGGGCGTCGCGCAGGTCACCCTTCACGGCGTGGAGCGCCGGGGCGAGTCCGAAGAGGAGCCCCGCACCGAGCGTGACCGCGCTCGACAGAATCAGAACACGAGGAGACAGATTCGGATACAATGCGCGGGGAAGCTCGGCCGGCATGGCAAACTCGAACCAGCCCACGAGCAGCGTCGAGAGCCCGAGCCCGATGGCCCCCGCGATGACGGCCAACACGACACTTTCGGTCAGCATCTGGCGAATGATCCGCCCTCGGCCCGCACCCAGCGCCGTTCGCACCGACACCTCGCGCTGACGCTGTTCGGCGCGACCGAGCAACAGGTTCGCCACGTTGGCGCAGGCGATCATGAGTCCGAAGAGAGACACGATGATCATCACCTGGATCAGCCGCGTGTCGGTCTCGCCGGGAAAGACGTCGCGGAACCACTCGACCTGCGCCTCCCACCCCTCATAGGCGACGGGATCGGCGAGGGCCGCGACCCCCTCGTGAATCGAGGCGACCTCGGTGCTGGCGCGCTCGATGCTCATGCCCTCGGCCAGGCGTCCTACGACAAAAAACTGCCGACGGTGTTCGGCGCGCTGATCCTCGAAGTTGCCCGTCGTCACCACGTCGACGTTGGCGGGAACGAGTTCGAACTCCTCGGGCATGACCCCGATGATCGTGCGCGTCTCACCTTCGATCTGGACCGTTCGGCCGATGACACCGGGGTCGGCCCCATACCGACGTTCCCAGAAGGGGTGCATCAAGATGACGGTCGGGTCGGCACTTTCGAGCGCATCGTCGGCCACGAACCCCCGTCCGATCGAGGGAGAGGCGCGCACGATGTCGAGGAAGCCCGGACTCGACGCCACCAGCTGGATCTGCTCGGGGTCGCGGCCGTCTTCGCTCAGGTTCGTGATCGAGTTCGTGTAGAGCGCGAGTTCCGCGAAGGCGTCCGACTCCCGGATCTCGAAGAAGCTCGCGGCCGACACGCCGCCCCCCGACGGAATGTTCTGACTCGGGTTGCGCATGTTCACCATGACCACCTCGTCGCCGTCTTCCCACGGAATGGCGGAGAAGAGGAAGCCGTCGGC
>CBDUEZ010000380.1:0-4020 GCA_965366355.1 uncultured bacterium | reverse complement strand
ACGACAGCTTCGGAATCACGGTGGCCTCGGGCTCGACCCTCGGGTCACCGCTCATGACCCCGTCGACGTTGGTCCAGATGGTCACGCGGGTCGCGCCCAGCAGGGCGGCGAAGATCGAGGCCGAAAAGTCGCTGCCGTTGCGGCCGAGGGTCGTCGGCCGGCCCGACGGGGTGCGGGCCACATACCCGGTGATCACGATGATCTCGCCGTCGTGCCCCTCCAGCGCCGCGTCGAGCCGGGCCCGTGTCTCGACGTCGTCGACCACGGGACCGAGCTCGCCCGGGGTCACGACCAGCACCTCGCGCGCGTCGAGCCAGCGGGTCGCGACCCCCCGACTCGCGAGCACACCGGTGAGAAGACGGGCCGACCACACCTCGCCGAAGCCGGTGACCAGGCTCGTGGCCTCGTCGGGCACGCTCCGGAAGAGGTGGGCCGCGTCGAGCACCTTGCGAATCGTCGAGAGGTCGTCGTCGAGGAGTCGCACGATCTCGGCCCGGTGGGCCTGCGCGATCAGGCGGTTCGCCAGCCCGACGTGGTGCTCGCGGAGCTCGGCGAGCGGCTGCTCCCAGGCGGGCTCGGAGGTGACGGCCCTGTCGAGGAGCGCCACGAGCCGATCGGTCACGCCGTACGATGCCGACACGACGACCGCGCGGAGCCCCGTCTCGTCGGCTTGAACGATATCGGCCACGCGGCCGAACTCGTCGGCCCCGGCCAGGCTCGATCCCCCGAACTTGTGCACCGTCCATTCCCGCTGCATCGGCCGCGTACTCCTTGGTCGGGGCGTCGACGGCCGCCGTGGCGCAGGCCGCGTGCGGCCTCCCTGCCGGAGCCGCGAAGCTCCGACGTAGGGGCCCTTCGCAACACTTGGCAACCCGCGCCGCGAAACTTGCCAACGACGGCTCTCGTCCGTAAATACTCTGGTGGCATATATGCGCACTACGCAATCAGACACGAGCGGGATATGGATCGAGCGACCGAAGCGGGACTCAGCACCCTCGACTACCACGTGCTCCTGGCGGTGGCCGAGGGGCCGCTGCACGGCTACGCGGTGCGCGACGCCGTCGAAGAGGAGTCGGAGGGCACGTTGACGCCCCGGGCGGGCACCCTGTACCGGGTGATCGCGCGGCTCATCTCGGCCGGACGGATCGTCGAAACCGGGGCGCCCGATCACCATGCGCCGCATCCCGGACGGCCCCGGCGCTACTACGAGCTCACTCCTGAAGGCCGGCTTGCGCTCGCCGAGGAGGCTCGCCGCCTGAAGGGTGCGGCGGCGTTGGCCGAAGAGCGGCTCAGCCCGGGGCGCCCGTGAGGGCCGACGCGTGAGACTATGGTTCGGGATGCTCCTGCTGGCCTATCCGGCGGTGTTCCGTCGGCGGTTTGGCGACGAGATCCGGGGGCAGGCGGTCGAGGAGTGCACCGCCGCCTTCGAGGGCGGGTGGTGGAGAGGGTGGGGGTGTCTGGCAGCCACCGCGGTGGATCTGGTGGGGTCGGGTGTGGCGGAACGATGGGCGCCGACATGGATCGGCGACCCCGGTGAGAACGCAGACTTCGAGACGGGAGTGGGGATGATGATCGGTCAGTGGATTCAAGACGTGCGGTATGCCGTGCGTAGCCTGCGACGAGCGCCCGGATTTACCGCCGCCGCCGTCGGAACGCTCGCGCTCGCGCTCGGAGCCAATGCGGCGATTTTCAGCCTGGTCGACGGGGTGCTCCTGCGGCCGCTCCCGTATGCGCAGGCCGATCGGCTCGTTCACATCAGCGCCTCGGCTCCGGGGTCGGATCTGCCGGATCGGTTCGGCGCGTCGATCGAGTTCTACGCGCAGTATCGCGACGAGGCTACCCAGCTCGAGTCGGTGGCGAGCTTCAACAGCTTTACGGCGACGGTTCGTGCCGACGAGCGGGTCGAACGGCTTCGGGTGTCGATGCCCTCGCTCTCGTTGTTCTCGACGCTCGGCGCCGAGCCGATCCTGGGACGGCTGCCGCGACCCGAAGAGGCGGGGCAGGTGGCCCTCCTGAGCCATGGGTTGTGGACGACCTGGTTCGGGAACGATCCGGCGGTGATCGGGCGCTCGATGTTCGTGGTCAATGGCGAGAAGACGATCGTCGGTGTGATGGGTGACAACTTTCGTTTCCCGCTCGACGACATTGTCGCCTGGGTGCCCAACCCCGAGGTGACCGCGGCCGAGATCACGAATGTGGGCCGCTTCGGAATCCAGCTGGTGGGACGGCTGGCCGACGGAGCCGACGAAGCGTCGCTGGTGCAGGAACTGACGGTGCTGGCCCGCCGGCTCCCCGAACTCTACGGCGGCTCGCCCGAGTACGCCCGCATCATCGAGCAACATGTGCCGGTCGTGACCCCGGTCGCCGAGATGCTCTTCGGACCCGTCTCGACCGCCCTCTGGGTGCTGATGGGGGCCGTGGGTGTCGTGTTGCTGATCGCCTGCGCCAATGTGGCGAATCTGTTCACGGTTCGAGCCGAGGGCCGCGGCCGGGCCATGGCCGTGCGGCAGGCGATCGGGGCCGGGCGTGGGGCGTTGGTGCGCGCGGCGATGGCCGAGGCGATCGTGGTGGCCGCGGCGGCCGGTCTGTTGGCCATCGGGCTGGCGGCGGTGCTTCTTCCGCTCTACCTCGCGGTGATCCCCGATGGCGTACCCCGGATCGCCGACGTTCACCTGTCGCCGCTCACCCTTCTCTTCACGGGCGTAGCCGCCGCGGCCACCGCGCTCATCTGTGGGCTGGGCCCCGCCCTGCGCTCGTCCCGGGCCGACCTCGGGCGCCTGCGCGACGGGAGCCGCGGCTCGACGAGCCGGCGACATTGGGGGCGGAATGCGCTCGTCGTATCACAGACGGCGCTCGCGCTCGTTCTGCTCGTAGGCTCGGGCCTGATGCTGCGCAGCGTGCAACAGCTCCGGGCCGTCGACACGGGATTCGATACCTCCGGGATCCTCACCTTCCAGTTCGCACCGGAACTGGAGCACCTGGTCGACGGCCCCAGCTGGGCCCGCTTCCATGAAGACATGATGGCCCGCCTGGCGGCGTTGCCCGGGGTCGAAACAGTGGGGATCGTCGAAAACGTGCCTCTCGAAGAGGGCACGCTCGGAGTCGGGTTCGTCGCCGAGGCGGCGGGGAGCGATCTCAGCACCGACGCCGGCGTGCAGGGCAATTTCACCTTCGCGGGAGGCGACTATTTCGCCGCGATGGGGATCGATGTGATCGCGGGCCGGCCCTTCCGCGCGGGCGAGGCGACGGTGCCGGGCCAGGTCGTCGTCAGCAAGAGCCTGGCCGATCAGCTCTGGCCGGGTCTCGATCCCCTCGGCAAACGTCTGCGCAACTCCCAACTGGAATCGTGGCACGAGGTCATCGCGGTGGTCGATGATGTCGTTCAGAACGACCTGCGCGACATCAAGCGGCCGACGGCCTACTACCCGCTCTGGGGCGAGGCGCCGGGGGCCTATTGGCTCACCTCGCCCGGCTACGTGGTGCGGTCGACGCGCGCCGATGGGCTGGTGCCCGAGGTGCGGGCCCTCGTGAGGGAGGTCGCCCCGGGTGCGCCGGTCTATCGCATCTTCACGATGTCGTCGTTGATCGAGCGATCGACGCGGTCGCTCTCGTTCACCATGCTGACCATGGCGGTCGCCGCCGGTCTGGCCCTCGTGCTCGGCGCCGTGGGACTCTACGGGGTGTTGTCGTACGTCGTCTCGCAGCGCACGCGTGAGATCGGGGTGCGCATGGCGCTCGGGGCCGAGGCGGGACGCGTGCGGCGCATGGTCGTCGTCGAGGGTGTGCGGGTCGTGGCGGTGGGAATCGTGTTGGGACTGGGGGTGGCCGCCGTCGCCTCACGGGCGCTGTCGAGCATGCTCTTCGGCGTGCCTTCGATGGACCCGCTCACGTTCGGGGGCATGGCCCTCGCGATGGCGTTGGTCGGGTGGCTCGCGAGCTGGGTGCCGGCGCGGAGGGCCGCGCGGGTCGACCCCATTCATTCGATGAGGGGGGACTGAGCCGCCGAGGTTGCCAGGAGTG
>CBDUEZ010000379.1:0-4057 GCA_965366355.1 uncultured bacterium | reverse complement strand
CGAGAGACACCGCGAGATGGTTCGAGGAACCTTCCGTCGACGCAGCGGCGAGGTCCAGGCCGGCATCGCGAGGCACCACGAGCGTCCACCGGTCCGCGAAGCTCCGGGTGCCGGCATCGTAGCAGTCGCCCAGCTCGAGTCGACCCGTGACGCGGCCGAACGCCGCACCGATCGGTCCGATGTTCGCCGACCCGACCGTGGTGTCGCACTCCGCCTCACCGACGTAGGCGACGTCGATCGCCACCGGCTCATTGGTGGGTACGACCGCGACGGGCCCGCCGAAATAGACGTCGTGCCCGGCGTTCTGCAGGGCGAGTTCGATCACGACCGTTTCGCCGGGGCTCGCGTCGATTCTGAGCTCGGCTTCGACCTCCGATGCGCCGACCGGCACGTCCACCACCATGTCGGCCAGAACGTTTTCTTCGATGTCGAAGACGCGTACGCTCAACTGGTCGACCGGGAGCACTGGAGTGACAGACCCCTGGCGGAACACCGGCACCACCTGGAGCCGGAGCGGAGTCAGGCCCGGATCGGTCGGGCGTTCGCCGCAGGCCGCGACAAACGCGGCGACGCCCATCGCGACGAAAAGAAGGAGGCCGCGCGACACGTTCATCGATTCCACTCCAGGATCACGCTCGCGCGAAACCCGGTGGTCGAGGCCGAGGCCAGCCCGTCGTGGATCGTGCCGGTGAGCCCCTCCCCGTGGGCCACCAACGACAGGCCTCCGCTGAGGGGACGGCGAAGCCGGGCTCCGAAACGAATCACATCGCCGAGCTGCTCGAGCTGAAGGCCGGCCGCATCCGGAGCCGCGGAGGCACTGCGAAACTCGACCTCCGGCTCGAAGCGGGTGACGGCCCCGAGCGCCATGGTCAGACGAAGGCCCGCAGACAGGAGCGCGCCCCGCGGCACGAACGCCGCACCGACGGCCGTCGCCTCGATGGCGGGGTCGGATCGGTAGAAACCGGAGCCCCACACGGTCACGACCATGGCCCTGAGCGGAGCGTCGAGCGACGCATACCCGGCGATGCGGCTTCCCACGCCGTTCACGCGGGCCCCATTCAACTCGTCCTTGCCACGAATCGACGCGATGGTCGCGGCTCGGAACAAGGCGCGCCGCCCGACGGGCGACTCGAGCCCCACCCGCACCCGCACGTCGGTGCCGGCCCGCACCTCGTCGCCGGTTCCGAGAATGGGCTCATAGGTGAGGGGAACCCGCACGTTGACGGCATACCCCACCGACGAGGCTCCCGCCGTCGACGCACCCGCCAGGCCGACTCCGACCGAGCCACCACCCCCGAGGCTGGGTGTCGCCAGGGCGAGCAGGTCGTTCGACAACGCTCCCAGGAGCACGACCTCTTGTTCGGTGACCGAGCCGATGCCGGTGGGCACCGATCCCGACACCAGAAGACGAAGCCGGTCTTCTACGAGGGTGAAGGCGAGTCGAGCCTCCGTGTCGAGCAGCCCCGACAGCGACCGTGTTTCGCCGGCAGCCAGATCCATCTCGACGCGGGCATACCCCGAGGCGAGCGTAACGTCGGTGCGGTGGCCGAGCGCAAAGGTCGCAACAACGGGAACGGTCATCTCCCGCAGGGCGTCGAAGCCGAGGCCCTGCCCGAAGGTGAATCCCTCGTACACCACCCCCGCCTGCACCTGGGCGTTCGTCTGCGCGTTCGCCGGCGCGGCCGGCCCGACCGTGGCCAGCCCCAGGGCAGCCCCCCCGACGAGACCAATCCTCGCGAGTCTTCTCATCGAGGGATCCTCACGAGAATTCGAAGAAGTACGTCGATCGGAAGCACCGGGTTGGGTTGATTGGCTCCGGGCGTCTGGGTGCCCCGGGCGACCGGTCCCGTGCCCGTGGCCAATTCCGGGCCGAGTGACGCGACATCGAAGATCGCCCCCTGGAGGGCCCGATCGAGGCCGGGGTTGGCGACCCCCGAGGCCGCCCGGGCCGCCACTGCACCGAGGCCGACCACCTCCGAAGGGGAGCGGCCGATCACGGTGACGGCCGAGGCAGCTCCCTGCGCCCGGGTGCGGGCATCCGCAAAGCCCGGATCGAGGCGAGCCGCGGCCTGATAGGCGTTGGCGGCCGCCGCGAAGTCACCGCGGTCTTCGAGGATCAAGCCGTCGGCCCACCGCAGGAAGGCCTCGACGCTCTCGGGTCCGTTGTCCAGGATCTGTTGTCGCTCCGCCGGGGTGAGCGGGCCCGCGAGGCGCTCCGCCAGGGAGAGGGACAGCTCCTTCTCGAGGTCCAGGAGGTTGCGGAGGGATCCCGCGACTTCGGGGGCCCCCGCGCCGACCCCATCGGGCCCGACGAGCGACGCCTGCAGTCGCAACGTGTTGCGGTTGACGACCATGACGCCGTGAACCATCCGTTCGGCCCTTACGAGGCGTCCCACCCGGGCGGCGGTCGCTGGATCGACCCGCCCGGCTTCCGACAGCGCCATCTCGTCGATGAGGGCACTCAGCTGAATGCGCTCGACGAGGCGGATCCGCTGCAGAAGAGACAGATCGGAAATGATCATCTGCGCGAGCGCGCCCGAAAGTGCCGCATACTCCCCGTCGGTGTCGCCGAGGATCGCCACGGGAAGGACCGCCACCACGCCTCGCTCGGCGGGTTGGGTGGCCAGATCGGACTCCGCGGCCAGCGCCTGGCGAGCGCGACTCTCGGCGAGGGCCCGTTCGGCAAGCAGTCGGCGACCCCGCACGGCGTCGACCCCGTCGGCCGCCGGATGTTGACGCATGTAGGCGCCATAGACGTCGACGGCCTCGACGAGTTGTCCCTCCGCCTCGAGGCACTGGCCCTGGATCAATGGCGTCACGCCGTTGTCGGGCACAAGAGCCGCGCCGGCCTCGGCCTGGACCCGGGCCTCCGCGCATCGTCCACCGGCGAAGAGGGCCGCCGCATAGCGCAGGCGGAGGCCGGCGTCGTCGGGCGACTCCTGGAGACCCAGCTCGATCGCGGGAATCTCGGAGGGCGACACCCGAGAGGAACTCACGCCCCCGCAGCCGGAGGCCACCACGCAGAAGAGGGCCGCCACAACCCGGAGAGATACGGGGATCAGGGGGCTCTTCGTGGGATTCATGCCTGCAATTTCACCCGGGCGCCCCCGGAGCGGCAAGAGAACGGCTCGCCGACGTCATCGACCGAAAGGCATTCCCGGAAACCCTCCGCCCTTCCCCAACATGCCCCCGAAGCCCTTCATCTGCTTCATGAACTTCTGCATCTCGGTGAACTGCTTGAGCAACCGATTGATTTCGGAGACGGGCCGCCCAGAACCGCGGGCAATGCGGGCGCGACGGGAGCCGTCGATCACCTTGGGGTTCGTCCGCTCCTTGGGCGTCATCGAAAGAATGATCGCTTCTACGTGTTTCATGCGCTTCGGATCGACCTGTCCTCCGGGGATCTTCAGCTTTCCCGCGCCGGGGATCAGCTTCAGGAGTTGGTCGAGGGGACCCATCTTCTGGATCTGCCGCATGGCCGTGAGGAAGTCTTCGAGAGTGAAACGCCCTCCTCCCAGCATCTTCTCCTGGAGCTTCTCCTGCTCCTCGAGGTCCATGCTGCGTTGAGCCCGCTCGACCAGGCCGACCACATCACCCATCTGGAGAATGCGCCCGGCGAGCCGCTGCGGGTCGGCCGTGTCGAGGTCATCGACCGTCTCGCCGACACCCACGAACTTGATGGGCTTCCCGGTCACACCCCGAATGGAGAGCGCCGCGCCACCCCGCGCGTCACCATCCATCTTCGTCAGCACGACCCCGGTGATATCGAGGGCCTGATCGAACCCCTCGGCGATGCGCACCGCCTCCTGACCCGTCATGGCGTCGGCGACGAGCAGGATCTCCTGGGGTCCCAGCTCTTCCTTCAGCCGCCCAAGCTCGGCCATCAACGTGTCGTCGATCTGGAGGCGCCCCGCGGTGTCGACGATCAGGACCGAACGACCCTGTTCACGGGCCGCCGCTACGGCGGCGCGCGCCGTCGCGACCGGATCGCCTCCGAAGGTCCCGGCATGCACCGGAACGTCGATGACCTGATGAACGAATGCCTCGATGATCCAGC
>CBDUEZ010000378.1:0-4072 GCA_965366355.1 uncultured bacterium | reverse complement strand
ATGGGCGGTTGGAGGAAGGACCTCGGATACGCACTTCGGTCTCTGGCCCGGAGCCCCGGCTTCACGGCCGTGACCCTGTTCACACTCGCCCTGGGGATCGGAGCCACCACGGCGATCTTCAGCGTCGTGCAGAGCGTTCTGCTGCGGCCGTTGCCCTACGATCGCCCCGACGAACTGGTGATGGTGTGGGGCCGGCTCACCGAACGGAATGTCGAACACTTCCCGATGTCGCCGCCCGACCTGAAAGACGTGCGGGAATCGGGCAACGCCTTCGCCGACCTGGCCGCCGCGGTCACGTTCGATCAGGCCCTCGCCAGCCCCGACGGCGATCCGGTGCAGGTGCCGGTGGGCGGGGCGACGCCGAATCTTTTTCGACTCCTGGGGGTGCGCCCCGCCCTTGGGCGGGACTTCATCGAGAGTGACGGGGACCCGACCGATCCCAACGTGCAGCCGGGTGATCCGGCCTTCGTGAACAACGCGGCGATCCTCTCGCACGCGCTGTGGCAGCAGCGCTTCGGAGGAGACGCCTCCGTCATCGGGCGCATCATCGAGGTCGGGGGGGCGCCCACGGAGATCGTCGGCGTCTTGCCGAGGGGCTTTCAACTTCTGTTGCCGAGCGTGAGCAATACCGTCGCGGCCCCCGCCCTGTGGTCGGCAATGCGCATCGACTACGAGAACGCTCCGCGCAACAATGTGTTTCTCCAGGTGGTGGGGCGTCTTGGTCCGGGAGTGGGGGTCGCTCGCGCCCAGGCCGAGGCGAATCAGCTGGCCACACGACTCCGGGAGACGTATCCGCTGAAGGCGTCTACCGGCTACGAACTGTCGGTCGAGCCGCTGCACGCCGCGCTCGTGGCGCCCGTGCGGCCCGTTATCCTGGCCTTGATGGCCGCCGTCGGGTTGGTGCTCCTCATCGCGTGCGCGAACGTCTCGAATCTCTTGTTGGTGCGGGGATCGCGTCGGGAGCGGGAGGTCGCGATCCGGGCCGCCGTGGGCGGCAGTCGATGGCGCATCTTGAGGCAGATGCTTCTCGAAAGCGGGGTCCTTGCGGTCGGGGGCGCCCTGTTGGGTACGGCGTTCGCGTGGTTCGGCACCCGCATGTTGCTGGCGCTGCGGCCGGCCCATCTGCCACGGCTCGATCAGGTCGGGCTCGATGCGAACATTCTCGCATTTGCCGTCGGCGCTGCCGCCGTGTCGAGCCTGGTGTTCGGACTCGTTCCGGCCCTTCAGGGATCTCGAATCCATCTGGCGCTTGCCTTGAAGGAGCGTGGTCCGTCGTCGGATGCCCGCTCGCAGCGCACCCTCCGCAACGGCGTGGTCGTGGCCGAGGTGGCGCTGTCGACGGTGCTCCTGATCGGAGCGGGACTGATGGTCCGGTCGTTCGACGAGCTCCGGAACGTCGAGCCGGGATACCAACCCTCGGGCGTCTTGACGCTGTCGGTTCCCGTGCCGTTCGCCCGGTATCCCAATTCGCCCGAGCGGGCCCAGATGCTCGATGCCCTGCGGGAGCGCCTCGCGGCGATTCCGGGCGTCGAGTCGGCATCGGCCGTGTTTCCGCTCCCCCTCGATGGAGTGGCGTTCAACGGTCGTTGGGGCACTCCGGAGGCCCAGGCCGACCCCTCGCTCTTTCGGCAGGCCGACTTCGCCGCGATGGAGCCGGACTACTTCGAGGCGGTGGGCACACGGCTGGAAGAAGGGCGCGACATGACCCGCGCCGAACACGCCGACAGCGCGGGCGTCGTGGTGATCGACCGAACCCTGGCCGACCTCGCGTATCCGGGCGAATCGGCCGTGGGCCGGCAGTTGATGGCGCGCGTCGCGAACCCCGACGAGGCCGAGTTTTTCGAGATCGTGGGGGTGGTCGAACCCCAACGGTTGACCTCTCTCGCCGAAGAAGGTCGGGGCACGATCTTCTTCTCCGACCGATACGTGGGGAGTTTCGCCTCGTCGTGGATTCTCCGCACGAACGGTGACGTGTCCCGACTCGTCGCGGGTGCCCGGGCGGCGGTGGCCGATATCGATCCGACGCTGCCCGTCGGCGACGTGCAGGCGATGGAGGTGCTGGTCGAGGGGGCCATGGCCGATACGCGGTTCGCCCTGGTGCTCCTGATCGCCTTCGGCGTCCTGGCGATGGTGCTGGCGTCGGTCGGACTCTACGGCGTTCTCGCCTACGTGGTGCGACAACGCCGAGCGGAGATCGGGGTGCGCCTCGCCTTCGGGGCGGGGAGCGCGGGAATCGTCGGTCTGGTTCTGCGCCAGGGTCTCGCACTCGCGATGGCCGGGATCGCTGCGGGGCTCCTGGCGGGCTACGCGTTCTCGGGACTCCTCGACAGCCTGCTGGTGGGGGTGCCACCGACCGATCTGCCCACCTTTGCGGCGGTCGGTCTGCTCTTTCTTGTCGTGGCGACGATGTCGTGTGTGATCCCGGCCCTTCGCGCGAGCCGGGTCGATCCGGTCCAGGCGTTGCGCGAATAGAAGACCGTTGCGGTCGTGTCGCGGTCGCGTTACATCAGAACACACGGGGTGTGTGATGAGGTAACTCGAGACGAGGTCGTACATCGTGGGAGACGCTGCCGAAGGGTCATTGCCGCTGTTGAAGGGCACGCTGGATCTTCTGGTGCTCAAGTCGCTGAGCTGGGGGCCCCGGCACGGGTACGGAATCGTCACCTGGTTGGAGGTCCACTCCGGGGGGAGCCTGGACGTCGCCGACAGCGCGCTCTATCAGTCGCTCCATCGCCTCGAGGGTCGGCGCCTGGTCTCGGCCGAGTGGGGCCGAACGGAAACCAACCGACGGGCCCGCTTCTACACCCTGACGCCGCGGGGAGAGGAGTCGCTTTCGGCCGACGCCGAGACCTGGCACCGGTATGCCCGGTCCGTCGGCGGGATTCTGGCCATGGAAGCCCCATGAGCAACCGGCGTCGTCGGCTGTTTCGCCTCCCTCGCTCGGGATCGGCGGGCGAGCTCGACGAGGAGATCCGCGTGCACCTGGAACTGCGCGCCGAGGAGCTGGTGCGCGACGGGTGGTCGCCCGAGGCGGCCAGGGAGGAGGCGCTTCGGCGCTTCGGCAACCTGGAGGCCGCACGGAAGGAGCTGGCCCGCAGTGGACGGGCTCGGGATCGCCGACTCGGTTGGTACGCCTTCGTCGGTGGAGTCACCGCCGACCTTTCTCTGGCCTGGCGCCGAGCACTGGGCCGCCCCGCCTACTCGTTGTTCGCCGTCGCGACGGTTGCGCTGGGTGTGTCGCTCGTCACGGCGTCCTTCACCGTGGTGGAGCGAGTTCTGTTGCGCCCCTTGCCGTATCCGGACGAAGACGAGCTCGTTGTATTGATGTCGGGCTCCCGAGAAGGTGAGACGTTTCCGCAGGTGTCGTCGACGTCCTGGCACGACTGGACCACCGATACCAGCATCGCCTCGCGTGCGGCGCTGCATCGGCCGCAGGCGGTCTCGATGAGCCTCCCGGAAGGGCCCGCGCGGATTGTCGTTCACCAGGTGAGTACCGAGTTCTTCGACGTGATGCGGCCCGAGTTCATTCGGGGAAGGGCGTTGGGGGCGTCCGATGCCGACCAGCCCGTGGTGGCGGTGGCCGAGTCGTTCTGGCGCGACCGCTTGGGTAGCCCCGATCTTCCCGCCGACGTTCGCGTCGTCGGACGCAGCTTCGAGGTGGTCGGCGTGGTGGCCGACGGGGCGGCCTACCCGCAGGGAGCGGAGGTCTGGACCGCTACGGTTCCGAGAATTCTTCCACAGGTCGGAGCCCGGAATTTCATCAACTGGGCTGCGATCGCCCGACTGCCCCCCGGGGCCTCCATCGAGGGCCTGAAGGGAGAACTCGACCGGGTCGCGGACCGGGTGAGGGCCGAGGATCCGTCGGCCCTCTACTCGTGGCAGGTCGGTGTCGAGCCCCTCCGGTCGTATCTCGTCGGCGATCAAACCCAGGAGATCTGGCTGCTCTCCGGAGCCACCGGTGCCGTCTGGCTGCTCGCCTGGCTCAACCTCGCCGGGCTCTCGCTCGCGCGTACCGAAGGCCGGTCGCGTGAAGTGGCCGTACGCCTCGCCCTGGGTGCGGAACGCGGGCGGA
>CBDUEZ010000377.1:0-4099 GCA_965366355.1 uncultured bacterium | reverse complement strand
GAAGCCGTTGGACCGGATCATCCACACGCTGGGCTGGCCGCTCCCGGGAGACGCCTTCGGGGGCTCCTGGATGTACCCGCTCGAAGACAACCTGGTCTCCATGGGACTCGTGGTCGGGCTCGACTACCACGATGCGCGACTCGACGTGCACGAACTGCTCCAGCGGCTGAAGTTGCACCCGCTGTTCCGCCCCTACCTCGAGGGCGGTGAGATGGTCGAGTGGGGAGCCAAGACGATTCCGGAGGGAGGCTACTACTCGATCCCCGAGCGACGTCACGGCAACGGCATCTGCGTGGTGGGCGATTCGGCGGGGTATGTCGACGTGCCGTCGCTGAAGGGCATTCACTACGCGATGCACTCCGGAATGTTGGCGGCCCGCGCCATCTTCCGGGCCCTCAAGGCCGACGATGTGTCGGCCGACGGGCTGGCGAGCTACACGCAGTCGGTCGACCAGAGTTACGTGGTGGCCGACATGAAGAAGACGCGGAACATGCGCCTGGCCTTCAAGAAGGGCTTTGTGGGTGGTGGGGTCAGGGCGGGGCTGATGACGCTCACCGGCGGAGCCTTTCCCGGCGGGAAGATCTCGGTCGAGGAAGACGCGGCCGAGCCCAAGGCGCTGGGCGCCGACGAGCCGTTCGTGCCCGACGGGACGCTGACCTTCAGCAAGGTCGACGCGGTGTTCAAATCGGGGAACCAGACTCGCGACGACATTCCGAGTCATCTCATCGTCGGTGACGACGTCTCGGCCGAGGCCGCCGAGATGTATGTGCACCTGTGCCCGGCGGGGGTCTACGAGCGCGATGGTGACAAGCTCATCGTCAATGCGCCGAACTGCGTCGACTGCAAGGCGACCGACGTGCTCGGGCCTCGTTGGACTCCCCGCGAGGGTGGCAGCGGGCCCGGCTACCGACGCATGTAGCCGGGGCGCCCGGACCGGGTTGCCTTCGCGCCGGACCTCCCCGCCGCGGGGCGGCCGGCGTCACGGTCGCTGCGGTCGTGACCGCGCGTGCTTTGCGGTCAGGCCCCGTCGATATCCAATCCGACGCCCCGCTCGGTGCGCACGAGACGCGGCAGGATCGGGGGGATCGGTCGATCTCGATAGTCGTCCAGGATCGCGCGCGTCGAGTCGAAGCCGCACAGGGCTTCAAGCGTGTGAAGGGTCGGGAAGACCATGGGCAGGCCCCCGTCGCGATTTCGCTGCAGGGCTGCCGATGGTGTGAGCCAGACGGCGTCCGACATCTCCGAGGCGTGCACCTCCACCGTGCCCGGCCCCTCGATTGCGGCCGCAAAGAAGCGGGTGTCATACCGACGGGGCTCGACGGTAGGCGTGATCCAGTGGGCGATGTAGGCGACCGCGGCGCCGTCGAGTCGCGCGTCGAGATCGTGGAGCACGGGCAGGAAGGCGGCCTCGTCGGCCAGAAGTCGGGCCCTCGCCTCGGCGATCCGCGGCTCATCGGCCGCCGAGGGGAACGGCCGACCGGCCGGATCGCGCGCCAGGAGAAGCCCCGTTTCTTCGAAGGCCTCTCGGATCGATGCCAGCACATAGGCGATCGCAGGCGGTGACGCCTGAGGGTCGAGCCCCAGGGTCTGGGCCGCCCCCGCGGCGTCGATGCCCTCGAGGCGCGCCTCCAGGCCGGGCGAAGAATCGTCGGCGTCGACCCGCCCGCCCGGAAACACGTATGCCCCGGGCACGAAGCCCGATGTGCGTACCCGCTTGAGCAGCAGCACCTCGGGCCCGACGCTCCCGTCGCGCAGCAGCACGACCGTGGCCGCCGGCCGCGTCTTCACGGGTTCGGCCGGAGGGGAGTCGAGGGTCTCGGCGAAGCCGGGAGGCAGGCGGTCGAACGGGATCACGGAATCGGGATCATACATCGTTCCCTCCCCGCTCAATGGCCGATCGCCAGGCCGTCCTTGCGGGCGTCCGAAGCGCCCGCCCAGCCGCCCCCGTCGAGCCGCACCACCACCTGACCGCCCCCAAAAGCCGTGCGCCGCCATTCGATCACATCGTGTCCGAGAGCCTCGAGTTCGGCCTCCAGCTCGGGGGTGACGTTCTCGATGGCCACACGGAGTCCCCCCATGTGGCGGAACCGCGCCGCGTCGACCGCGGCCTGCGGGTCGAGCTCGAAGTCGAGCATGTTCAGGATGAGCTGTACGTGGCCCTGTGGCTGCATGGAGCCACCCATGACGCCGAACGCCATGTAGGGTTCGCCGTTCCGGGTGACGAAGCCGGGAATCAGGGTATGGAACGGCCGCTTACCGGGGGCGACCTGGTTGGGGTGCCCGTCTTCGAGGGTGAAGCCGGCGCCCCGATTCTGGAGCACGAAGCCCGTGCCCGGGGCCACCACCCCCGAACCGAAGTACTCGAAGATCGAGTGGATGAAGGCGATCTGGTTGCCTTCGTCGTCGGCCACCACCAGGAAGATGGTCTCGCTCTGCTGGGCCGCGTCGCCGGGTTCGACCTGTTCCTGCGCCCGGGTGGGATCGATGAGGGCGCGCCGCTCGGCGATGTAGTCGGGGTCGAGCAGCGCCTCGGCGGTCACTTCCAGATGGTCCCGGTCGGACACGTACCGCGCGAGGTCGGCGAAGGCGAGTTTCTTGGCCTCGATCAGGTGGTGCAGGTACTCCGCCGAGTTGTGCCCCATCGACACCAGGTCGAAGGGTTCGAGCATCTCGAGCATCTGCAGCGCCGCGATGCCCTGCCCTGCCGGCGGCAACTCCCACACCGTCCAGTCTCGGTAGTCGACGCTCAACGGCTCCACCCAGCTGACCTCCATCGCCGCCATGTCGGCGTTGGTCAGGTAGCCGCCGACCTCGTCGAGGTGCGACACGATGCGCTGCCCGAGCGGACCGCCGTACATGGCGCCTGGCCCTTGTTCTGCGACCATGCGGAGCGACGCGGCGAGGTCGGGGTTGCGGAACCACTCCCCCGCACGCGGGGCGCGCTCACCGTTCACGAGGTAGGTCGCGGTCGCGGCCTCGTCTTCCTGGAGAAGATCGAGCTGATTCTGCCACTGACCCGCGATGATCGGCGACACGGGAAAGCCGTCTTCCGCGAGCGAAATCGCGGGCTGCAGCACGTCGGCGAGTTTCATCGAGCCGTAGTTCTCCACCAGCGCAGCCCACCCGGCGATGGCGCCGGGGACGGTGACCGAACCGGGACCCTGGTAGGGCACCCGATCGAACCCGTCGGCGCGAATCTGCTCGGCGCTCATGCGCGCGCCGGCGCGGCCGGATGCGTCGAGGCCGACGACTCGCTGCTCATCGGCCGACCAGAAGATGGCGAACAGGTCGCCCCCGAGGCCGGTCATGTGCGGTTCGACGAGCGACAGTACCGCCGACGCCGCGACGGCGGCATCGAAGGCGTTACCACCGTTCTCGAGAATTCGGAGCGCGGCGGCCGATGCGAGCGGCTGACTCGTCGCCACCAGCCCGTGCGGTGCATACACCGTCGAGCGACCCGCGATCGGCAGGGGCACGGGGCCCGCTCCGATCGAGGCACCGCTACTGGAGGGGTTCGGGGCGTCGTCGGTCATGGGTGAACACGATGAGGTGGCCATCAGGGCCGTCGCCGTGGCGAGGGCGGTCAGCGATCGGGGACAACGAATCATGCGCTTCGCTCCAGCATCTCTACGTTGAGGCCCTTGATCCGAGCGAGGCGTTCGGCCTCCTGGGCAGTCGGGCCGTCGGACCATCGAATGGGCACTACGACCCCCGCTCCACAAAACTCGGCGGCGCGGGCGGCGGCATCGGCATCCATGGTGTAGTGGCCGTCGACGGGGAGAAAGGCCACGTCGCACCTCACCGACATCATGGCGTCGATCAGATCGGTGTCACCGGCGTGATAGAAGGTGACCCCACCGAGGGTGAAGACGTAGCCAAGCCATCCCGCCTCGGGCGGGTGGTAGCGCTTGTCGATGTTGTAGGCCGGCATGGCGAGGAGATCGAAATCCTTGAGTTGAAGCATATCGCCGGGCCGCAGGAAGTGGTCGGCGTCGGTCAACTGCTTCTTCATCGACGCGGGCGCGATGAGAACGGTGTTCGGCCCGCGCAGCCGGTCGATTTCTTCTTCTGAGAAATTGTCGTAGTGCGGGTGGGTCAG
>CBDUEZ010000376.1:0-4105 GCA_965366355.1 uncultured bacterium | reverse complement strand
TCTACTGAATCAACCACCACGGGGCGGGCCTCCGTTCGTTGATGGGAAGCGCCGACCTCGCACGCGCGCTTGCTCTGGATCCCGGCAGTGCGGGGGTGGATTCCGCCGATCGGGCGATGCTAGACTATGCTTCGAAACTCACGCGGGCGCCCGCGACGGTCACCGCCACCGACGTGCAGACGTTGCGAGAGAACGGATTCAGCGACGCGGCGGTCCTCGATATCTGCCAGGTCGTCGCGTATTACAACTACGTGAACAGACTGGCGGACGGTCTGGGGGTCGAACTCGAAGACGAATGGGACGAGACGACATTGGTGCTGAGTCGCGCGGAGTTCGAGTCTCGCCACCCGGTGAGCGGCGGCGAATGACTCTCGGGCGGTGCGGGCGGTGGGCGGCTTTGCGAGCCCTTGCCTTGGGAGGGGCCCTGGTCACGGCCGCCTCTAGCGGGTGTGCCGACGCGAGCGGCCCTTCTGCGGGTCTCTCCCCGGGGACTTATTCCGTGAAGTTCGAACTCCCGCCGACGATCTCGATTCCTGCGGAGCTGCAGGGGCGCCACGACTTCACATTCCGGGTGCGTTCGCCCGCCTCGTCGGTCGACGACGTCGCTCTCGTGTCGTCTCGCCGAATCCCCCCGGAGCAACCCGCAGAATTCGATTATCTCGTCCTGGATCCGTCGACGCTGATCATCGATGAGAAGCGGTGGCAGATCCGCTTTCCCTATGCTCAGGGCGCCTTCTCGGTGTCCGTGACCTTGTTGGGCGTCGATGGTGGGGGGATCGTGGCACCCTCCGGTTGTTATGGGCGCTTCGAGCCCTCCGCCTCGTTTCTGGGTACGGGGTGCGTGATCGAGGGCGGTTGAAGCGGGGTCAGCTCGCGTTGGCCCACTGCGCGGGGGCCATCTCTTTTGCCCAGCTTGCGAGGGCGGTCACGACATCGGCATCGAAGGCCGACCCGGCCTCGGCTCCGATCAGATCGAGAGCTCGTGAGGCGGGCATGCCGCCTCGGTACGGCCGGTCGGCGGTGAGTGCCTCGAAAACGTCGGCGACGGCGACGATCCGTGAGGTGATGCTCAGTTGGGGGCCCGCCAGGCCCCACGGATATCCGGTGCCATCCAGTCGTTCGTGGTGTTGTGCGGCCGCCGGTGCGGCTTCCGAAAACGCTGCCACGTGGCTCAATATCTCCATCGAGTAGCGTGGGTGGAGCCGCACTTCCGCCATTTCTGCGTCGGTGAGCGCGCCGGGCTTGTCGAGGATCCGATTGGAGATCCCGAGCTTCCCGATGTCATGGAGAAGGCCTGCGCGATAGAGGACCGCGACGTCGTGTCGGGGGCAGCCCAACACGCGGCCGATATGGCGAGAGATCTCGGCTACACCCTTCGAGTGCCGGAAGGTATAGGGGGATTTGGCGTCGATGATATCGGCGAAGGCCTCGGCCACGCGGTCGAGGTCGGTGGAGTCGACCCAGTGGACGCGCTCGGCCGGTTCTTGGCCCGAGAGGGCGGCGGGACGTCGCGCCGCCAGAATTCCTCGCCAGAATACCGGGCTCCCCGCCTGCTCGAGCAGGACGTCGGTCAACGTTGGATCGAACCAGGCTCCTCGACGCGCCAGGAGCATCTCGACCGTACCACTCACTCCCTCGGCCTGTAGAAAAACCTCGGTCGTCTGCGCGATGCCTGCGATTCGGGCGAGGAGAGGGATATCCTCGCCGCGAAGCCCCGAGGGTTGCCCTCGGCCGTCCCAATGTTCGTCGAGCGCGCGGATCGCCTCGGCGGTCTCGGTCGGGAATCCCAATTCGCGCACGATTCCAGCGCCGCGCTCGCACCGGATGCGCATCAGCTCCTTCGTTTTTTCTCCGCCCGCTCGCGCGAGGCCCGCGATGTGGCGCAATCGTGCCCACGGCGTGCCTCCGCGCGCGGCGTGCCGGGCCACGTACACGGCTGCCGAGACGTAGTTCGACCAGTTCGTCGTCTTCAGTGCCCGTTTGACGGCGTGGTCGTCGGCTCCGAACGACTGCACGAGCGGAGCGGCATTCGCCGAGCACCCCGCGTCCTTCAGGAGCAACGCGTAATAGAGGTGCGACTGGGACTCCGCGTCGAGCCCGATTTCGCGACCGATATGCATGCCGATCAGGCAGGAGCGGATCGAGTGCCCCTGGGGCTGGCCCTCGGTCAGATCCAGGGCGTACGACAGAGACGCGACGACGTCGGAGAGGGGGAGTCGGTGGGTCACGGTGAGGTGGCGTGGGGGGCAGGTGCGCGCCCGTTCGAATGCAACGGGCGTGCCATGGGCTGCCTGGAGCGCACGTGGCACGGAGAGCCGCTCCTACTGCCGGTTGGGGGCCCGAAGCGAGGTGCCGGGCCTGTGGATCTGCAACAATCGTGGCGGTTTGCCCGAATCCAGATCGCTATGGGTCTCTTCGACCACCGACAAAAAAAAGGAGGCCCCGGACGACGTCCGGGGCCTCCTCGAACCTTCCAGGAACTCAGAAGGACTTCCGCCGCTGGCGAAATCCTACCGGGTCAGCCTCCCATCGGGAAGCCGAGACCGGCTTCGATGACGAAACCACTTCCGTCCTTCAACTCCAGCCTCGCTCCAACACGGCCCGTGAGGGAGTCCCCCAGGCCGGTCTTAATGCCACCGCCGAGGTTCAATCCGATGTCCGTACTAGAAGCACCGAAGCCGACCAGCTCGTCGGCGCCGTCGACCGAGAATCGCGCGATGATGAGGCCACCGGCGACATACGGAGTAATCGAGCCAGACGTCGGGAAGTTGTACGCGAGCCCGCCATTGATTTCCCAGAAATTAAAATTGAAATCCGGGAAGAAGTAGATGAAAGAGCCCCAGAGCTCAACCTGCTCATGAATGCTCTCCATCGGCATCGAGAAATCGGCGCCGATTCCGAAGTCGAAGTCATCGTGAAAGGCCGCCAATGGACCGAACGTGAACTGGGCCTGGGTCTCGGACGACGAGCCGAACGTTACGGCGACGGCGAGAAGGAGACTGCCGATCAGTCGCTTCATACTAGACTCCCGAAGGAAGGGGGTGGATTCGTCGAGGAAACATATGATTCCAGTGCGTCCCGCGACAAGTGTGTTGTGTCCAAATGAACGCAATTTCTGCAGGGCCCCCGCCATAACCAAGCGAACCTCTGGGGCCGAGCCCGTCGCGGCAGAACCCACTGTGTGGTCCGTCGACAGCAGGCCAAGGCACAATGTTGAACGGCGGGTGAACTCGTCTATGAACCGAAGGCGATTGAGGCGGTCACGCCAAACACGGTGTCCCCATCGTCCGACGAGAGGGGGATCGCGATTCTAGGTCCCACACTGAACCGCTCGTTAAACAGGAAGCCGAGGCCAAAGGACAGCCCAACGCTTGTGTCGGATTCGGACGCTTCACCGAATACACCTGCATCCGCATTGAAACGCGCGTGAACGACCGAAACCTGAGCCGCCGGTACGACCGACACGGTTGGCGATACTCTCGCATTGTAGCCGACGGCGAGAGCAGGAATAAAGTTCCAGGAGGTAAGGTCAACTCCTAGAAGCTCGATGCCAAAGACGCGAGCGGTTGAGAAGACCGCGCACATCATGAGATCAGAGGAGGAGGTGGAGGGGCGAAATTCAGTACCGATCAAGGCGGACAAGGTCTTTGCCGAGACCTCGGAGTTGTCGATGTCGGCGAAGGAGAACCCTCCCCCGAAGAAGAGGGGCTGCGAACCGAAGGTAGCCCCGATCCCGTACTCGTTTACTCCGTCGATGAAATCTGCACCGGCCCGGATGTTGCCCGATGAAGTTGCCAGGCTTGGTCCACCGAAGCAGGTCTGTGCGAAGACAGCGCCAGGAAAGAGTACCGCGAGCCCAAGGGCGAAATAAAGTCTCGTCAATACGCGCATTCTGTGATGAGCCCCTTTCATGGTGTGGCTGATGGAGAACGCAGTATGCTGCGTCTTCTGACGGGATACTGCAAGTGGATAGGGCCGATGCCCTTTTGGGCCAAGACCTCAAGCCGGAAGGCGCCAGGTATCTCAACGATGCTCGGCATCTTCAATTGCATCCGCCGTTAGCCGCCAGAGAATGTCGTGAAAGAAATCACATTCCCGACCGTCG
>CBDUEZ010000375.1:0-4123 GCA_965366355.1 uncultured bacterium | reverse complement strand
CTTGGACTCGAGCCGCTCGAGGAGTACGTACACCGACCCCCGGGGCACCTCACGGCCGGCCTGCTCGTCGAGTTCGCGCAGGATCGACGCTCCATAGGCCTCGTCGCCCAATCTCAGCGCGGCGAGCATCACCATCTCTTCGAGTTCTCCGGGATAATCTCGGGGCGCCATAGTGGGGTTCTCCGTATAGATGCCGACATCGTTGTCATAATGGACGGCGCCGGCCCGCGAGGGGTTGCAAGGCGACTTGTCGCACCCGGCCGCCGGCTCTACCGTGACCGAGCCGCCGAACGGTCCACTCCCCTCCCTCTCGCACCCCTTCGATATGCTCAACTACATCTGGGCGGGCCTGATCATCACGAGCTTCGTGTTCGCCGGGGTGTACGACACAGCCGATCTGGTGCAGGACCGGTACAAAAACGGCCAGACGCTGTCGGTCGGCATCGACTATCCCGAGGGATTCGACGAAAACCGGCGGTTCGTGCCCGTCGTGATTTCGGTCGACCCGACGGGCTTCGCCGAGTTCTATGGCACCGCGCCTCCGACCGACGCGACCTGGGCCGGCACCCTGGTGCAGACCGAAGACGGCCGGCAGATCCGCTTCGCGGCAGACGCCACTCTACCGGAGCCCCTCGCCACCATTCAGGGCGTCTCGAGGTCGAACGACGACGAACTCCAGGGCACGGTCGTGAGCCTCGCCGGGACTCAGGCGGGTCTCACCTTCGAGCCGGTGCGCTTCGTGAAGATGAACGCGATCGCCGCCGCAGCCCTCGGCTTCGCGGAGACGGCGGCCGAGATCGCCCTGGGCCTGATCGGGGTCCTCGCGTTGTTTCTGGGACTCCTCAAGATCGCGGAAGAAGCGGGCCTGGTTCAGTCGCTCGTGCGCTTCGTGCAGCCGGTGTTGAGACCGCTCTTTCCCGACGTGCCGCCCGATCACCCCGCCCTCGGCATGATCGCGCTGAATCTGACGGCCAACATCTTCGGACTCGGCAACGCGGCCACCCCCTTCGGCATCAAGGCGATGGAGGAACTGCAGACGCTCAATCCGTCCGACGACACCGCCACCGATGCCATGGTGATGCTCCTCGCCATCAACACGGCGAGCGTCCAGATCATTCCGCCGGTGCTGCTGCTCGCGCTGATGGGGCTGCAGATCAATCAGCTCATCTTCGCGATCATCCTGACCACCGGAGCCTCGCTCGTGGTGGCCATCACCGCGGCCAAGCTCTACGCCCGACTCCCGGGCTCCCGGGCCTCGAATCCGCAGCGGGGGGGAGCCTGACATGGCCATCGTACGCGACTGGATCAGCCTTCTCTCGGTCTTCGTGATCCCGGCCATCGTCGTCGGTTTTCCGCTCTACGGCCTCTACAAGCGCGTGCCGGTCTACGAGGCCTTCGTCGAGGGGGCGAAGGAGGGCTTCGGAGTGGCGGTCCGCATCATTCCCTACCTCGTCGCCATCCTCTTCGCGATCGGGATGTTTCGGGCGAGCGGAGCGATGGACTTCCTCGTACAGATCCTCAACCCGGTCCTGAGCCTCGTCGGCTTTCCGGGCGAGGTGCTCCCCATGGCCATCGTTCGCCCGCTGACCGGGTCGGGCTCCGCGGGACTCGTGGCCGAGATGATCCAGCAGTACGGCGAGGACTCGCTCTTCGTGAAGATGGCGGCCACCATGTTCGGCTCGACCGAAACCACCTTCTATGTGGTCGCCGTCTACTTCGGCGCCGTCAACATCAAGAAGACCCGGCACGCCGTTCCCGCGGGCCTGACCGCCGACATCGCCGCCATGCTCTTCGCGGTTTGGATCGTCCGCCTCCTGTTCGGCTGATGCACTACCACCTGATCGGCATCGCGGGTACGGCCATGGGATCGCTGGCGGGACTTCTGCGCGCCAAAGGCCATCGCGTCACGGGCTCCGACCACGGCGTGTATCCGCCCATGTCGGAGATTCTCGACGACCTCGGTATCGAGTGGGCCGATGGCTTCTCGCCGCTCAACCTGAACCCCACACCCGATCGGGTCGTGGTCGGGAACGCCATCAGTCGAGGAAATCCCGAACTCGAGGCCGTGCTCGACCGGGGGCTGTACTACACGTCGGCGGCGCACACGCTGAAGGAGGAGTTTCTTCGTGGCCGTCGAGTGCTGGCCGTCGCCGGGACCCACGGAAAAACGACGACGACCTCGATTCTGGCCTGGCTTCTGGAATGCGCGGGGCTCGACCCCTCGTTTTTGATCGGGGGGGTCGCGGAGAACTTCGGAACGTCGTTCCGTTGGACCGAAGGGGATCTCTTCGTGATCGAGGCCGACGAGTACGACACGGCCTATTTCGACAAGGGCCCGAAGATGTGGCACTACCTCCCCCACACCGCGGTGGTGACCAACGTCGAGTTCGACCACGCCGACATCTACCGCGACGACGAGGCCTATCGGTTCGCCTTCCAGCGGTTCGTGAACCTCGTTCCTGGAACCGGGCGGCTCGTGCTCGGCTTCGACACGCCGGCCGCGCGCGATCTCGCTCCCGCTTCTCCCGCGCCGGTCTGGTCGTTCGGACTCCCCGACGAAGGTGGCGCCGGCGGGCCGGAGTGGTGCGCGCGCGACATCGAGCACCGACCCGACGGAACGTCGTTCACCCTCACGCACGGAGCCGACGCCGGCCGCCGCCTCGACCTGCCCCTGTCGGGGGTCTTCAACGTGCGCAACGCGATGGCCGCCGCCATTGCCGCCACGACGGTGGGGGCCACCTGGGACCAGGTCGAGCGTGGTCTCGAGACCTTTCGAACGGTGCGGCGGCGAATGGAGGTCGTCGGGGAGCGGCGAGGCATAACGGTGATCGACGACTTCGCGCACCATCCCACCGCCGTGCGGGCCACCCTCGTGGCCGTGCGAGATCGTTTCCCGGGCCGGCGCGTGGTCGCCGTCTTCGAGCCCCGGAGTTATACCGCGCAACTGCGGCGTTTCCAGGACGCCTACGCCAACGCCCTTCGGGCCGCCGACCGCGTGTGGCTCGCGGGGCTCTATCGCCCCGAACGGTACGACGAGACCACCGGGCTCGATCCGACCGCGCTGGCCGCGGAGCTCACGGCCGAGGGCGTGCCGTCTCGACATCTCGACTCCGTCGATGAGCTCGTGGATGGACTGTTGGCCGACGGCGCGCCGGGCGACGTGATCGTGATCATGTCGAATGGCGGCTTCGGGGGAATCCACAAGAAGCTGCTCGGAGCTCTCGACCCCTCCGACTGAGCGCCGTCACAACGCTCCCGCCCTGCCCCCTCGTCGGGGATCGGCGACCGCCTCGAGAGTCCCGTCTTCGGCGACTCCGATGGCCTCGACGTCGCCCCAGGTTTCGTCGCCGATCCGCACGCGATGTCCGCGTCGTTCGAGCGCCTCGATCACTCCGCTGGGGAGAGCGTCGGGCTCCACATCGATTCGGTCGGGCATGTGCTGATGGTGCACCCGCGGCGCGGAGGTGGCGTCCGCGAGCGACATCCCGAAGTCCAGCACATTCGACACGACCTGAAACACGGTGGTGATGATGGTGGCGCCCCCTGGACTCCCCACGACCATTCGAAGGCTCCCATCGGGCCGGGTGACGAGGGTCGGGGTCATCGCCGACAACATCCGCTTGCCCGGCGCGATCTCATTGGCGGGGCCCTGGACCAGTCCGAAGAAGTTGGGCACGCCGGGTCGAGTGGTGAAATCGTCCATCTCGTTGTTCAGCAGCACACCGGTGCCCCCCGCGACGAGCTTGCTGCCATACCAGGTGTTGAGCGTGGTCGTGAGCGACACCGCCATGCCCGCCGCGTCGACCACGGAAAGATGGGTCGTGTGCCGACCCTCATGCGGCCCCGCGGCCTCCGCGCCACCCTCCCGGGGGTCGATGCCGCCCGGCCCGACATCGATGGAGCGCGAGGCCCGCTTCGGGTCGATCGACGCCCCCCTCGCGGCGCCATAGGCCGGGGAGAGCAGACGGCCCAGAGGCACCTCGACCCGATCGGGGTCACCCAGCCAGTGGTTTCGATCCGCGAAGGCTCGCCTCCACGCCTCGACCATCCAGTGGAGGTGGTCCGGGCCGTGCCACTCGAGTTCGCCCAGGCGGCATTCCGCGAGGGCTTGCGCAACTCCGGC
>CBDUEZ010000374.1:0-4135 GCA_965366355.1 uncultured bacterium | reverse complement strand
CGGGGACTGACCGGCGCGGGTCCTGAGTCTGCGGCGGGGACCACGTCTGCGGCGGAGACCACGCCTGCGGCGGGGGGAGCCCGCCTCAGGTGCCGCAGAAGGTCACGTACGGACCGAAGTCGCCCGGGGCGGGCGCCTCGTATTCCTCGAGTCCGGGGCGCCGCTCGAACGGCTGCTCGAGCACGGCCAGCAGGCGCTCAAAGGGGGCGAAGTCGGCCCCGACCGACGCCGCCTGGAGCGCCTCTTCGACCTTGTGGTTGCGCGGAATGTAGAGCGGATTGACGCGGTCCATCGCCTCGGCGGCCCGCTGCGCGACCGCCCCGCCGACTGCGGCGCCGACCGCCCCGCCAGCGGCGGCGCCGACAGCCCCGCCAGCGGCGGGGCCTTCGGGCGCCCGAGCCACACACCGCTCGAGCCATCGTTCGAGCCACGGATCCCACACGCGGGCATCGTCGACCAGGGCGTCGAGCGGCCCGCGGTCGCCGCGCAGGGCGTCGGCGAGAGCCCGGAACGAGAGGGTGAAGTCGACCTTGTTCGTGTAGAGGAGCGCGAGCAGGTCGTCGATGAGCTCGGCGTCTCCCTCGCCCGGGTGCAGTCCCAGCTTCCGCCGCATCACCTCCAGCCACGCCGCCTGATAGCGCGGGGCGAATGCCTCGATCTCGCGGGTGAGGCTCTCGATCGCCGCGTCCTGTTCATCGGCGGAAAAGACGAGAAGGAGGGTCTCGGCCAGGCGGGCGAGATTCCACTGGGCGATCGAGGGCTGCTTCGCATAGGCGTAGCGCCCGTGGCGATCGATCGAACTGAAGACCGCGCCGGGATCGAAGGCGTCGATGAAGGCACAGGGCCCGTAGTCCAGCGTCTCGCCCGAGATCGCCATGTTGTCGGTGTTCATCACGCCATGCACGAAGCCGACCCCCATCCACCGGGCGACCAGGGTGGCCTGCCGCTCGCCGACGGCCCGGAGAAAGCCGACATAGCGGTCGGGGGTGTCGACCAACGCCGGGTAGTGGCGGCGAATCGCGTAGTCGGCCAGCTGCCGCACCTTGTCGGTCTCCCCCCGCGCGGCGAAGAACTGGAAGGTGCCCACGCGCAGATGGCTCGCGGCGACCCGCGCCAGAACCGCGCCGGGCTCCAGCCCCTGCCGGTGCACGCGCTCGCCCGTCGTGACGGCGGCGAGCGCCCGGGTGGTCGGAATGCCCAGCGCATGCATGGCCTCGCCGATCAGGTACTCCCGCAGCACCGGGCCGAGAACCGCCTTGCCGTCGCCCCCGCGCGAAAAGGGCGTGCGCCCCGACCCCTTCAGCTGCAGGTCGCGCCGGTCGCCGGCCCGGTCGATCAGTTCACCCAGCAGGAGCGCGCGGCCGTCACCGAGTTGGGGCACGAATCCCCCGAACTGGTGACCGGCGTAGGCCTGGGCCAGGGGTGCGGCGCCCGCGGGCGCCCGGCTCCCGGCCAGGATCGCCGCCCCCTCCGGCGTGTCGAGGGCGTCGGCATCGAGTCCCAGCTCTCGGGCGAGAGACGCGTTGAGCTGCACGACCTGCGGATCAGGCGCCTCGGCCCCCTTCCACGGCGCGTAGAATCCCGGGAGTTGCGACGCGAAGGTGTTGTCGAACGCGAACTCGATCACGCCGACTCGGGCTGCCGCGCCGGGAGCACCCAACCCGGCCGAACGAAGTGGCAGGTGTAGCCGTTGGGAATCCGCTCGAGGTAGTCCTGGTGCTCGGGCTCGGCCGCCCAGAAATCACCGACCGGCTCCACCTCGGTGACGACCTTCCCGGGCCACAGGCCCGAGGCCTCGACGTCGGCGATGGTATCCAGCGCGATCTGCCGCTGTGCGTCGTCGACGTAGTAGATCGCCGACCGGTACGAGAGCCCCCGGTCGTTGCCCTGGCGATTCGGAGTCGTGGGGTCGTGGATCTGGAAGAAGAACTCCAGCAGGCTCCGATACGAGGTCTGCTCCGGATCGAAGACGATCTCGATGCCTTCGGCGTGCGTGCCGTGATGGCGATAGGTCGCGTTGGGCACGTCGCCGCCGGTATAGCCGACCCGCGTCGATACGACGCCGGGGAGCTTGCGAATCAGATCCTGCATTCCCCAGAAACAACCTCCCGCCAGGACCGCCCGTTCATGTGCCATGGTGCCTTCTCCGAGTGATGTGCTTCGAGAACCACACATGCAGAACACGGAAAGGGGCGCCAGGGTTCACGGTCAGGCGAGATACAGCAGCGTGCCTGCCAGAACGAGCATCACCGCGGCCGGCATCGAACGCACCAGGGGGTCGCCGATTCGCATGTGCATGGCCACGGCACCCACCATGAGAACGGCGACGATGGCGGCGGCGGGCAGCACCACCTGCGGAACCCACAGACCAGCCAACAAGGCGACGCTCGACCCGACCTTCAGGAATCCCACCGCGTAGAACACGACATCGGGGAGCCCGTAGGCGTTGAATTCCCCCTTCAGCGAGGTCGAGTCCCCCCCCCGAAACGCCGTCGAAGAGCCCGATCGCAGAAGCCAGACATTGAGCAGTCCCAGTCCGATCAGAAGCTGGAGAAGGCTCGACACGGTGATCGCAGGCATGAGGCTTCCTCCAGGAGGGCGCACCCGGCAGCGGAGAGTTAGCCCACCCCACCCCTTCCGGAATGATCCTCGATGGCCCCTCGACGCGCGTGAGTGAACGTACGGAAAACGCTCTCCTGCTCGGAGGTTTCATGAGCTCGTTGCCCTTCACGACCGCCCTCGTCGTCTCGCTGTTGGGCGCCTCTACCGCGCTCGCCCTCGGCCCGCAGGGGATCCCCGACGCGGGACCCGAAGAGCTCGTGGAGGCGCTCTTCACCGCCGCCCGCCAGGACGACCCCTCGTCGTTGGCCGGCTACTGCCACCCGTCGATCGAGACCGACGGCGACGTGGCCGAGATCTGCGCGCTGACCAAGGAGTCCGAGGGCTGGGAATCGTTCGTGGAGTGGTTCCGCACCGGTGTGCTGGCGGGGCCGGTCGAAATCGAGGGCGGAGTGGCCCGGGTGCCGTTTCGCTTCGGGCCCGAGGGCGATCGAGTGGAGACCATGGAGCTGCAGTTGTGGGGCGAGCGCTGGTACCTGCGAGCCTTCTGAGCACTCGCGGCGAGAACGGCCCGGGTCAGTCGACCCAGGTCGTGCAGTCCCGTGCCGCCTTTCGCACCTTCGGGTCGGGGATCGCTGCGGGCTCGCCCAACTCGATCATGGCGACCACCCGTTGTCCGTCGGCGACCCCGAACGCTTCGCGCGCTCCGGGATCGTCCATGACGGCCCCGGACTTGATGTGGGTCCCGAGTCCGGTCGCGTGCGCCGCGAGGCACAGGTTCTGAACGGCCATCCACATGGAGGCGAAGTCCTCGGCCTGGATCTCCGGGTTTTCATCGAGGACCATCGCCACGGCGATCATCGCGGGGAGTGATGCGTGTGATTCCGACACCTTGTCGATCACGGCCTGCGCCGCCGCCGGGTCTTCGACCCGCTTGGCCTTGCGCCCACCCAGCCCCCGCCCAAAAGCGCGTCGCGCGCGGGGTCCCAGGACGTAGAAACACCACGGCTCGGTCATGCGGTGGTTCGGCGCCTGCACCGCGGCCTCGAGGAGTCTCTCGATCTCGTCGCGGGTGATCTCGCGATCCGTGAATTGTTTGACGGATCGGCGGGCGTGGATCGGGTCCAGAATGTTCAAGGCGTGCTCCGGGTCTGAGTGAGGGTCGTCCAACCTACCCTCCCAGGAGCGACTCCGCTTCAGCAAGGCGAACCTCGACGAGGTCGACGGTAACCGGAGTCGGGGCCTGGTCGCTCCCCTGCAGAATGCGATAGAGGCTTTCGAGCTCACCGGCGAGCGTCTGGAGGCGACTCGATCCACCCTCTTCGCGACGGTCGAGGACACGTTTGATGCGCCACGAGAGTTCGAACTGAAGTCGAAGATCGGCGGCCGAAGTCGCCACCCGGGGGTCCATCTTCACGCGGAGCGGCGCGGCGCGAACGACTCCATCGACAGTCAGACGAACGGTGTAGCTTCCGGGCATTGCGATCGGCCCGCGCGGTTCGGCTGGGGTGTACCCGTCGATGGCCGAGATCGGATACCCTTGCCGCGCACCCCCGGGACGTTCATAGCGCAGGTC
>CBDUEZ010000373.1:0-4141 GCA_965366355.1 uncultured bacterium | reverse complement strand
AATCGGCCAGAGAGGGGCGGTTTCTTCTCCAGGTGACGTTCGCGATGGGCCCCCACAAGCACGAGACCTACTAGTGGCACTCGGCGGCGGGCAGCCGAGCACCCCTCGACGGAGACACGGATGATGATCAAAAGCACGATTGTTGCGGTACTCATTTCGGCCCTCGGCCCCGGTGTCGGTGCGGTCGGCCACCCCGACGCACACTCGGAGCGGGCCCCACTGCGGGTCGTGACCACCCTGCCGGTGTATGCCGAGCTCGTCTCCGAGATCGGTGGTGCCGAGGTCGAGGTGTCGTCGATCGCGAATCCGAACGAAGACGCCCACTTCGTTCGTCCCAAGCCGAGCTTTGCGCTCGACCTGAGGCGAGCCGACGCCTTCGTCACCACCGGCCTGGACCTCGAAGTCTGGGTCCCGACGCTGCTGGACCGCGCGGGGAACGCCGACGTGATCGAAGGGGGGCGTGGCTACATCACGGCGTATACGGGGGTGCAACTGCTCGACATCCCGGTGTCGACCGACCGCAGCGGGGGCGATGTACACATCTTCGGCAACCCTCACATCACCACAGATCCGCTTCGAACCCTGCAGGTGGGTCGCAACATCACGGCGGGGCTCAAGCGGGTCGCCCCCGACCGTGCCGCCATCTTCGACGCGGGACTCGCTCGATTGACGCAGCGCATGCACGAGCACCTCTTCGGTGCTCGCCTGGTCGAGCTCGTGGGCGGGCCGACGCTGGAGCAGCTGGCCATGAATCACACGCTCTTCGGCTTTCTCGGCTCACAGGAGTTCGAGGGAAGTCCGCTCCTGGACCAGCTGGGTGGGTGGCTCGGCACGGCCGAGGCGTTCCGCGGCAAGCAGATGATCTGCTACCACAAGAACTGGGCCTATTTCGAAGACCGTTTCGACGTGACGTGCGCCGACTACGTCGAGGCGAAGCCGGGGATCGCGCCCACTCCGGGCCACGTGGCCCAACTCATCCAGCGCATGACCAACGACGGGATCGGGGTCCTTCTCGCGGCGACCTATTTCGACCGTGACAAGGTCGACGCCGTGGCTCGACGGGGGAATGCCACGGTGGTTCAGGTTCCCCTCTCGCCCGGCGCCCGCGCTGGGGTCGACGACTACTTCGCCCTGGTCGACACCTGGGTCAACGAACTCGCTATCGCCTTCCACGCTCGCTGATCCGCACCTCCAGCCGGAACGATCATGCTTGATCTCATGCTGCCACCCATCGTGGCTGCTCTCGTGATCCTCTCGATCCATGCCTACCTGGGCCTCCACGTGATCGGCCGGGGGGTCATCTTCGTCGACCTGGCCTTTGCACAGATCGCTGCCCTGGGGACCACGGTCGCGCTCCTCGCGGGCATCGAACCCGGCACCACCCTGTCGCTGGGGTTCGCGATGGCCTTCACGCTTCTCGGCGCGTTCGTCTTCTCTCTCACTCGCATGGAGAAGTCGGTCGTGCCCCAGGAGGCGATCATCGGGATCTCCTACGTGGTCTCGTCGGCCCTGGTAATCCTTCTGGCCGGCCTTACCGCTGAAGGGACCGAACATCTCAGCGAGACGCTCACCGGCTCGCTCATCTGGATCGATTGGCCCGCGATCTTCAAGATGGGCGTGGCCTATGCCGTGATCGGCGCCGTGCACTTCCTGCTGCGTGACCGATTTCTCGCGGTCACCTTCATGCCCTCGAAGGCGACGAGCATCCGTCTCTGGGACTTCATCTTCTACCTGACCTTCGGGATCGTCATCGCCTTCTCGGTCGAGGTAGCCGGCGTTCTCATGGTCTTCAGCGCCCTGGTCATTCCGGCCGTGATCGCCTTTCTCTACACGCACCGGTTCGGCGCGGCTCTCCTGGTGGCCTGGCTCGCCGGGGCGATCGCCGTCATCGGAGGCATCGGTACGTCGTTCTACTGGGACCTTCCCACGGGCCCCCTCCTCGTGGTCTCGTTCGGGGTGGTGTTGGTGCTGGCGGCCATCCTGCGACCGGTCTTCGGCGCAGCCCCTCAGGGGCCCATTGTCGTAGCGGGGCTCACGGACGGTGAGGAGGGTCAAACTGGCTGAGGGCCTCGGGGGCCGCGAACGTCGGCGCTCCCGGTGGCGCAACGGCCCCGTTGGCGCTTTCTTGGCGCCCATGAGACTCATGAATCGTATCGCGTTGTTCGCCGCCGTCGGCCTCGTCGCCCAGGTGGGCGAGGTGTCTGCCATGCCTGCTCAAAAGGGGCCGCCCTCCGTGCCGATCGTCGACACGGGCCGCGACGCCCCCGAGGCCGGGCCCATCGTCGATCTGCATCCGCTCGCGGGTGCGGTGACGGTCGACGGTGTCCTCGATGAAGAGGCCTGGTCGAGCGTTCCTCCCCTCGCACTCACCATGTACGAGCCGAGCTACCGGGGAGACTCCGGGCGACGCATCGAGGTCAGGGCCGCCTATGACGACGAGGCCCTCTATCTGGCGGCGCGATTCCATCACGACGACCCGTCTGATATTCGAGCCTTCTCGCTCACCCGCGACCGGTGGAGCGGAGACGACAGTTTCGGTGTGCTGCTCGACACCTTCAACGACAATGAAAACGCCGTCCGGTTCGTAGGAATGCCGCTCGGAAATCGCATGGACATGAGCATCTCCGGAGGGGGAGTCGAGGAGCGCGGCTCGGGGGGGCCTCGGGGCACCTCGTGGAACGCCTTCTGGGACTACGAAACGGCGATTCTCGACGATGGCTGGTCGGGGGAGATGCGTATTCCGTTCTCCTCACTCCGGTTCGAGACCGGGGCCGACGGAGCGGCCGTCATGGGCATGATGGTCTACGTCTACGAACCAGCCACGGGGTCGCGCTGGACCTATCCAGCGATTCCACGGTCCGCCTCGTACACACAGGTGTCGGCCTGGCAAGATGTTCGGATTCGCGATGTCGAGCCCCGGTCACCGACCTATGTGACACCCTACGCTCTCACGGGGGCCGCCCGCTCGGCCGTACTTCCCGAGGGCGCCGGGAGATGGCGCACGGAGGGCAACGAGAACGTCGAGGTGGGCCTCGACGCCAAGTTCAATCCGACCCCCAATCTCACTCTCGACGTGTCGCTCAACACCGACTTCGCGGCCGTCGAAGCCGACCAGCAACAGGTGAACCTGACGCGCTTCTCCCTCTTCTTCGACGAGAAGCGTCCCTTCTTTCAGGAGAGGGCGGGCATCTTCTCGTTCGGCACCGGGGCGGAGCAGGGGACGTTGTTCTATTCCCGGCGTATCGGCCTGCAGTCCGGCTCACCCGTACCCATTCTGGGGGGTGCCCGGCTGGTGGGCCGAGTGGGCGCCTGGGACCTCGGCATCATCGAGATGCAGACCGATCGGGTGGGGGAGGCCCCGAGCGAAAACTTCGGGGTGCTGCGACTGCGGCGGCAGGTTCTGAACGAGAATTCCTTCGTGGGTGCGATGACGACCTCGCGCATCGATACCGACGGGCTCTACAACGTGACGTGGGGGACCGACGCTCTGCTTCGCCCCTTCGGCGACGAGTACGTGACCCTCAAGGTGTTGCAGACGATCCAGGGCGGGAACGACGCCCGCGACGCGGTCGCCGATGGGGTGGATGCGGGCCGGATCATGGCCGAGTGGACCCGCCGCAGAGTCGAGGGGCTCAGCTACACCCACATCTTCGTGTGGTCGGGCGCGGGGTATGATCCGGGCATCGGGTTCGAGGCCCGCACCGACTTCAAGCGTGCCCAGAGCGACTGGAACTACCAGTGGTATCCCGAGGCCGGAGCGAGGTGGCGGAGGATCTGGTTGGGGCTCACCTCGAAGGCCTGGCTTCGCAACGCCGACGGCGAAGTGGAGACGGCCGAAGTTCAACCGTTTCTACAGCTCGAGACCGCCGACGGCACGACGTTCAAGGCCGAGGTCACGACCGCCGTCGAAGACGTGGTCGCGCCTTTCGACCTATCGCCCCTGGTTTCGGTGCCGGCCGATCGATATGTCGCGACCCAGGCGGCCCTGGAGTTCAGGTCACCGAGGGGGTGGAGCGTGCGCCCGAATCTGACGGTGACGACGGGTCAGTTCTTCGACGGGCGCCGACTCAAGATCGACTCCAGCTTCAATTGGGCGCCGAGCAAGCACCTCGAGTTCGTGGGCGGCCTGGAGTTGAATCGC
>CBDUEZ010000372.1:0-4154 GCA_965366355.1 uncultured bacterium | reverse complement strand
TCGGGTACCCAGCATGCCGCTCTTGATGGCGCGGGGGTCGAGGTCTTCGATCACCATCTCGATCTGGAGCCGCACGAGATCGATGGGAATCACGTGCACCGCTTGCACGCCACGCGTGTCCTGCGCCGTGATCGCCGTCACGGCGCTGGTGCCGAACACACCGAACGCGTGAAACGTCTTGAGGTCGGCCTGGATGCCGGCGCCACCGCCCGAGTCGGATCCGGCGATCGTGAGGGCCACAGGATGGGTAGCGGATTCCGCCATGACGGGCAGGGGTCGAGAGGGCGAGGAGAGACGGTGGTGACGCGCCGCCGTACCGTGTCGGTTGGAAGGAGGTTCCCTCATGCCGATCAGTGACGCCCGGGCCCGCCGCATCGCCCGCCTGCACCGGCGAAAGAGTCGACAACGCGAGGGCCTGGTACTCGTCGAGGGTCCGCGGGCCGTGCGGGCGGCACTCGACGCCGGTGTGAAGGCTCGCTTCGCCGTGGTCTCCCCGCGCCTCCTCGAGCTCGAGCCGTCGCTCGCCCAACGGCTCTCTCGTCTCACCGAGGTGATCGAGGTGACCGATCCGGAGATCGGGCCGCTCGCCGACACGGAGTCCCCCCAGGGAGTTCTGATGGTCGTCGCGGAGCCCGGTGATGAATGGTTCGACCACCTCTCGCCCTCGGCGAGGCTGCTCGTGCTCGACGGTGTGCAGGATCCCGGCAATGTCGGAACTCTGGCCCGCTCGGCGGCGGCCTTTGGGCTGGACGGTGTGGTGCTCCTCGACGGCACGGCCGACGCCTGGAGTGCGAAGTCGATTCGCGCGTCGGCCGGGGCGATGTTCTTGTGCCCGGTCGCGCAGCGCACCGCAGCGGAGACTCTCATTCACATCGACCGCGTGGGTCTGACTCTGCTCGTGGCCGACGCCGGTGGCCACCCGGTCCGGCGACCCCCTGAGGGGGGCGGCTGGGCGCTCGTCGTCGGGAGCGAGGGGCGCGGGGCGCGCGACACCGTGCGGGCTGCGGCCGCCCGGGCCGTGGGGGTTCCGATGTCGGGCCACACCGAATCCCTCAATGCCGGCGTGGCGGGGTCGATCCTTCTCTACGAACTCACCCGGAGTGACGGAGGCGACCTTGCCTGAGGTCTGGATTCCCTGGGTGGCCGGCATCTTCGGCCTGGCCCTCGGCTCGTTCTTGAATGTGTGCACGTTGCGGTGGCCCGTGGGTCGATCCGTCGTGCATCCGCCATCCCGGTGCCCCGGCTGTGACACCCCGATCTCGCCCCGAGACAACGTGCCGGTATTCGGTTGGCTTCTCCTGCGGGGCCGGTGCCGCTCGTGCCGGGCGCCGATCTCGGTCCAGTACCCGCTCGTGGAACTGTGCAGTGCGGTGATCTGGGCGGGTTCGGCCTGGATGTGGGGACTCGAATGGGAGGCCCTGCGGGCGGCGCTCTTTCTTACGATTCTGCTGGGCATCGCCGTCAGCGATGCGCGCTTCTACATCATTCCCGACGAGTTTTCACTGGGAGGCGCCGCGCTCGGGCTGGCGCTCGCCTTCGCCCCGGGCGGAATTCGGCCCACGTCGGCCGTGGCCGGCGCGATCGCGGGCTTCGTCGGCTTCTGGTTGGTGGGGATTTTCGGAACCTGGCTGGTGCGCCGCACGAATCCGCAGCGGTTGGAGCAGGCGTTCGATACCCACGACGAACAGCGGGCTGACCCCACGGTGCAGGGGCGGGTGGCCCGCCTTCGTCAGCCGGCCGTGCGCACGGGGATTCTGGTCGGTGTCGCAGTGATCGCGACCGTTCTGTGGATGACGCTGGGAACGGGGGCCGGACTCACCGCTCTGGCTGCGTTGCTCGGGGGAGTCGCCATTCTCCTCGCCTGGGCCGAGTCGTTCGAGGAGGCCACCTTCGAGGAGGAGCGGGACTCGGCGCGTGAAGCGGCCGACGAGGGCCTCCCGCAAGAGGCGCCGGCGTCGGCCCTGGGCGGTGGAGACATTCGCATGATGGCGCTCGTGGGCGCGTTCCTGGGCCCGGCCGGCGTGCTGCTGACCACGCTCGGTGGATCGGTGCTGGCCCTCGTAGCGGCGATTCCCCTCACGCTGGTCTTCCGGCAGCTGATTCCGCTCGGGATCTTCCTGGCCTACGCCGGGGCCGCCACCTGGCTCTGGGGCGACGTCCTGATCGCCTGGTATCGCGCCTTCGCCGGATTCTGAGACCCGGGGGCAGCGGGGAGATCGGGACTCCGGGGGGGCGGGACCCGATGGAGTCGTCTATTCTCGGGGCCGATCGAGGCCCTCGGCCCGGTATCGTTGCGACAGCTCGACGTAGTGCCTGCCCCCGCGGGCGACCCATTCGGCGGCGCGACCATCGAGGGTCTTCTTGAGTCGGGCGGGAACGCCGGCGATCACACTGCGGTCCGGAAACTCGGCGCCCTCGGTGATCACCGCCCCGGCGCCCACGACGCACTGAGCGCCGACCGACGCGTGTTGGAGGATCACGGCGTTCATGCCGATCACGCACCCGTCTCCGATCGTGCAACACTCGAGGGCGGCGCCGTGCCCTACCGTCACGTCAGCCCCCACGACGGTCGGACCCCAGTTGCCCACATGCACGACACAGTTGTCTTGAATGCTCGATCGCGCCCCGATCAGAATGGGGTGGTCCGGATCGTCGCCGCGGATCACGGCGCCGAACCAGACGCTGGCACCGGGCTCGATCCGCACATGACCGATCACCACCGCGTTGGGGGCGATGAAGACGTCGTCGGCGATCTGGGGCGTATGGTCGCCGAAGGGGAGGAGGAGTCCCATATCTCAGTTCTCGCGGTCGTCGCCGGCCGACGCACGACGGGTCATGCGCGCGCGAAGCACTTTGGTCTCGGTGGCCTCGAGAATCTCGATCTGGGCGCCGTCGACCTCGAGCGTCTCTCCCACGACGGGCACGTATCCGAGTTCTTCGAGAATGAAGCCGTTCAGGGAGCGATTCTCGACCTCGGGGAGGGCGAGAGCGAAGGCGTGATTGAGGTGTCGAAGATCGATTTGGCCGTCTGCGACGACATCGTTGGATCCGATATGCACCAACGACTCCTCGTCGACATCGGTCTCATCGACGATCTCACCAACGAGTTCTTCGAGAACGTCTTCGAGCGTGACCAGACCGTCGGTGCCGCCGAATTCGTCGGCGACGATGCCCAGGTGGAGCCGCCGCGCCTGGAAGCTCTTCAACAACTCCGCCAGCGAGAGGGAGCCCGGCACGAAGAACGGCTCCCGCGCGAGGTCTTTCAGCGCGACACCGGTCTTTCCGGTGACCCACGTCTGGTAGGCCTCGCGAACGTAGAGAATGCCCGTCACGTCGTCGACGGAATCGCCGAAGACGGGGACCCGAGAGTAGGGGACTCCATGGAGGGTGGGCACGATCTGATCGAGCGTCATGTCCTGCTGCCAGGCGAAGACGTCGACCCGGGGCGTCATGACGTCCCAGGCGGTCCGCTCGTCGAGCCGGAAGGCCCGTTCCACGAGGGCGTGTTCCTCGGAGTCGACGATGCCTTCCTCCCGCCCCAACTCGGTGAGGTCGCGCATTTCGCGTTCGACCAACTCGTCGGCGTCGCCGTGAAGGCCCGAGAGCAGGTTCTCGAGTCGAATGAACGGCGACAGCACTGCGCCCATGCCCCGCTCGAGGCGGGCGAGAATCGGTGCGGAGGCGAGGGCCATCCGGATCGGATGCCGGAACGCGAGCGCGCGCGGAGCGATCTCGGCCAGAACCACCAGGGCGGCGACCGCAACCGCCAACGCCACCAGCGCGCCCGTGGCCTCACCGACGAGTGCCCCGACGATCACCGCGAACCCGACCGCGACCAGGTTCAAGATCGTGATCGAGAGGTGAACGGCGGTCTGCATCGACGTGGCCCGATTGCGGAGGCGGGCGAGGTCGGGCGCGCCCGCGAACCCCTCTTCGACGAGGGTGCGCATGCGGGACTGCGACACCGAAAAAACGGCGGTCTCCGCGGCCGACAAGAGGGCGGAGACGATCACCAGGAGCCCGGCCGTCACGCCGGCGGTGAGCGGGGTCATGCTCGACCCCGAGATGGAAGATGTAGGGAAGGGGGGGCGTCCCCCCTGGGACTTCGACTCAGATCCATGATCGACTGATTTCGAGAAGTTCGGCGACCACGT
>CBDUEZ010000371.1:0-4180 GCA_965366355.1 uncultured bacterium | reverse complement strand
GGCGCCACGGAATACGGAGTGAAGACGGGGTAGGCACCGTCGGTTCCGGGCGTTTGGGACCGGGGGTTGGAGGCGGCTTCCGCCCCGGTCGGATTCGCGGGGGCGGCGGTGTCGGGACCGGCGTCGGTGGGCGGCGGAGCACTACAGGCCAGGGCGCCGAGCAGCAGGGCCGCTCCAGTGAGGAGGCTCCCGCTGATCCAGGGGCGTTTCGGGTCGGGCATGGTCATGATGCGGATCCTCCGCTTGAGGGTGGCGTAGGGCTCGGAAAGGAGGGCGGCCAGCGGTGCGGGTGCGACGGCACGCTGTCCCATGGAGAGAAGAAGTTCGATGTAGGGCCGGGTCCGGCCGGGGCTCCGTCGCAGGACCCGCAGATCGCAGTCGGCCTCCACCGCCGTGCGCAAGCGGGACAGCTGCCACCACAGGGGCAGGTGCCACGGCACGATTACGGGCAGCAGACCGGCCGTCAGGAGGAGCCGAAGATCGCCGGCCCGCAGATGTTCCTCCTCGTGGGCCAACACGAAGTCCAGCGTGTCGGGGGCCAATCCTTCGCACCAGCCCGGGAGGACCACTCGGGGCCGGATGAAGCCCACCACCGCCGGACCCCATTGTTCAGAGACCAGAACGTCTCGCCCGGCCATTTGCGCGGTGCGCCAGCCCCGTCGCAGTCGATGCGTGCGTGCCACCAGAACCAGAAAGAAGAGGGCGAGCGCGGCGCTCGTTGCGCCCCACACCCGGAGAATGGGCCCGTCGAAGCCCCGAAGCGCCGAGTTGGGCGCCACCCGCAGCAGAGCCGCCTCTGGCTCAGCGGTCGGCGCCCCCAGCGCGCTGACCACTGCCGTCGGTGGAGCCTCCGGCAGCGTCGGGAGGGGTGCCGCCGGTCGGTTCGCCACGATCCACAGAGCCGTGGGCCATACGAGGGAGGCCACGATTACCGCGACCCACACCCCGCGGGCCGGCCGCCGATGGGCCCGGAGCAGGTGTTCCGCCGCGAGAGCGCCGGCGCTGAGCAGGCACCCCACCACCACGGCGTGGAGCATCCAGGCGGCGATCATGCGTCGCTCTCCCCTTCGATCCTCTCCTCCGCCGTCCTCTCCTTCTCGAGTCGCGCGTCGACCAGCGCCCGGAGGTCTTCGAGTTCCCGCTGGGTCAGTTCGCCTCGGCCGATAAGGTGAGCCATGAGGAGGGTGGGCGAGTCGCCGAAGAGCGTCTGCTTCATGCGCTGTAGGGCGCTCGCACGAACCGCGCCCCGCTCGAGGAGCGGAAGGTAGCGATGGGCCTTTCCCTCCGACTCGTGGCCGACGTGGCCCTTCTCCTCGAGGCGCTGAAGGATCGTGAGGACGGTGGTGTAGGCGAGCTCGTCGGAGAGGTGCTCCAGAACCTCGGCCACCGTGGCCGAGCCCTGGTCCCAGAGCACGTTCATGACGTCGAGTTCTCGGGGAGAGAGAATCATGGGACCCCGCATGGACGTGTGAAGCGGCAGTGATACTACACGGATAGTATCACAGTGACGCGGGGGCGCTGATTTGTCAACTACGCGTGTAGTATTGCCGGGCCGGTGGTCAAGTCTTCGAGACGAAAGTCAAGTCTTCGAGACGAAAGTCACGTCTTCGGGTCGACAATCACTCCGGCGGGTCGATCGAAGCGGCCGGATTCAGCAGGCGGAGCCCGAAGTCGGTAATGCGGCCACTCCCCTGGGCCAGCACGACGACTCCGATGCCGCGATCGGGGTCGAAGCCGATGAAGGCCTGGCTTCCTCCCGTCGCCCCTCCTTGCCAGATCGTTCGCAGACCCGCCTCGGAGTGGATGTTCCAGGCGAGGCCGACCGTGCGTCGCGGATCGATGCGCACCCGGGGGTGGTGCGCCATGCGCATCGCCTGGTGAAGCCCGGTGTGCGGCAGCTCCAGGTTCGCGGCCAGGAAGCGGAGCAGGTCTTCGGCTGTCGAGTGCATACGTCCCGCCGGATCGAGGCCGGTCGAGGTCATGCCGAGCGGCTCCAACACGCGCCGTTCAACGGCTTCGTCCCAGCTCGTGCCGAGTCGCGAGGCGAGGAGTCGATTTAGCAGTCCGATACCCGACTCTGCGTCGGGCCACGGCTCGGCCCCGCGCCGACTCGGGGGGTCGAGCACCGTCGCGAACACGTCCGGCGACTCCCCTCGCACGGTGGCGAGGTCGGCCAGGGTGACGGCTCGGCGTCGCTCCGATGACAACAGGGCCCGCTCCGGCCGCAGTCCGTCGATCGGGGCGTCCGGCGCCACCTCGCCCCGCTGCGCCATGTCGGCGAGCAGTGTGCCGGTCAGCACGCTGGCGACCGGTCCGACGGGAAAGATCCAGTTCGCAGGGTTCCAGTGGGCCTCGGGCCCCGCCGTCCCGGCCTGGACGATCGTGGTCGTGCCGTCGACGTCGAGGAGGCCCACTACGATCCCCGTGGCGGTTCCCGCTTCGACGCGCGCGTCCAGCAAGGGCTGGATGGCGGCGTCGGGAGGGAGCTGTGTGGCCTCGGTTTCGGTGGCCGTGGCTGGTCGCGGTGCCACGCTGGCTGCGGCCAGAGAGAGGACGAGTCGATGGTGGTGTCGCATCTCGCGGTCTCCTGCACGGGTGGTGTACCCGTCCAGGATGCAGCCGCGGCACGCCGGCGACCGAACCCCGACGTCTCAGCTTCTTGTCTCTACGTCTCGACCTGGAGCTCGACCCTCACGGGCCTTGGCCCGACCCGCGTAGCTGGCGTAGTCGGCCGTGGCGGGGACGAGGTCGAGGGGTCAACGCCTCAACCGTGTCGCGCCGCCAGTATCGTCAGTGCCTCGACCAGCCGCGCCGCGTCGGTCGGGTTGTTGTAGAGCGCCGGCGTGACCCGCACGCAGTCCCCCTTGGCGAGTCCCGACCGCCCCACCGTGAAGATGCCGAACTCGTCCTGCAGGGTGTCGGCCAGGGCGTAGTTGGTCGCTCGGGATCCGTCGCCGTGCAGTCGGAAACTCGTGATGGCACCGACCAGGTCCGGGTCGTCGGGAGTCAGGATGTCGACCCCGGGAATCCGGCGAGCCGGGCCGACCCAGGAGTCCCGGAGATAGCGCAGCCGGGCGGCCTTGCGGGGCACCCCGATCGCGTCCTGGAAGTCGAGCGCATCGGGCACCGTCATGACCGCCGCGAAGTCGGTGGTGCCGGTATGGATGCGGCTGTCGATCCGCTCGAGCGAGCCCTCGTCACCGTGGGGTCGATCGATCGACGCCAGGCGGTCCTGTCGGATGTACATGGCGCCGACCCCGACGGGGGCACCCACCCACTTGTGCAGGTTCAGTCCGATGAAGGCCCCGCCCAGGTCGGTGAGCGCGAGGGGCACCTGACCGAACGAGTGGGCGGCGTCGATGATCACGTCGGCGCCGCGCGACTCGGCCAGCTCGGTGAGGGCTCGAACGGGGTGGATCAGCCCGGTCTTGTTGTTGGCGTGGGTGAGCAGCAGCAGCCGCGTGCGCGGATTGGCGTCGAAGGCGGCCGTGTAGGCGGCCATGATGGCTTCGTGCGAGGCCGGTTCGGGAATGTCGAGGGTCGCGACGCGCGCACCCCGCCGAGCTGCCAGGGCGGTCAGCGCCTGCTGCATGGCCGGATAGTCGAGATCGGCATACATCACCGTGTCGCCCGGCTCGACCCCGTTGTACTGGCCGATCAGGGCCTGAAGGGCCTCGGTGGCGTTGCGCGTGAAGGCGATCTCGCCCGGAGCGACCCCCAGTCCCTCGGCCACCCGCCGCCTCGACTCGGCCGAGATGGCCGGAAAATCCCGCCTCGCGAACAGTGAACTCTCGCGGTTCACCCGGTCGATGTTGCGGTGATAGGCCGCCAGCACGGGAGCCGGCATCATTCCGAAGTATCCGGCCTCCATGTTGGTCGTGCGATCGGTGACCTCGTACTGGGCGGCGATCTCCCGCCAGTAGGCCTCGTCGCGCGGATCGCCCTCGGCGACGGTGCCCCGCGTGGCGCCGCCGGCGGTGGCGCTCGATCCGATTCCGGAGATCGACTCGGTGCGAGCAGAACTCGCGCACGCAGGAAGGGTGAGGGCGGCAGAAGCGAGCGCGGCGTGGCGGAGAAACTCTCGTCGGGAAGTCATGCGCAATTCTATGGTGGCCCGTGCGAACTTGACACCTGAGAACTTCAGGGTAAGAATCGTGCCCTGAGAACTTCAGGTATCACG
>CBDUEZ010000370.1:0-4213 GCA_965366355.1 uncultured bacterium | reverse complement strand
AGATAGGCCTCGAGACCTTCGGCGATCGGGAGAACGACGAACTCGGGCACCTCATACGGGTGGAGTGACACCACCCGGCTGCGGAGAGCATCGACCCGGTCCACACGGGTCTTTAGCAGCAGCAGAACCTCGCTCGTCTCGGTGATCGCACCGTCCCATCGGAACAGGGAGCGCACGCCCCCGACCACGTTGACGCACGCCGCGAGACGTTCTTCGAGGACCGCCCGAGCCAAACCGCTCGCAACCTCGTCGGACGGCACCGTCACCATCACGACGCAGGTATCCACGACGGGGGCATCCGTAACGGAGGTATCCACGACGGAAGTGTTCACGACGCGGCTGCTCACCACCCCGGAAAGACGGAGCGATGTGCGTTGTCGTCGGTGTAGAAGCGGTCGATGACGTCTTTCAGCCGATCCTGCACCACCCGGCGGCGCACCTTCATGCTGGGCGTCAGCGTGCCGTCTTCGATCGAGAACTCCTGGTCGAGCAGGGCGATCTTCTTGGGGGTCTCGAAGCTCGACAGGTCGCCCAGGTGTTCGCGGATTTCCTGATCGATATGGGACTGCACCCGCGGGTCTTCGAGAAGCGCACGCCGATCCGAGATCGGCACACCGTTCGACGCCGCCCACTTCTCGAGGACCGAAAAGGCCGGAACGAGGAGTAGCGCCGGGAATTTCCGCTTGTCGCCGACCATCACCACCTGCTCCACGAGCGGGTTGGTCTTGAGTCGGTTCTCGATGGGCTGGGGCGCGATGTTCTTTCCGCCCGCCGTGACGATGATGTCTTTCTTGCGGTCGGTGATCTTCAGGTATCCGTCGTCGACGATCTCACCGATGTCGCCGGTGTGGAACCATCCCTCGTCGTCGATGACCTCCGCCGTCGCCTCGGGCTTGCCGTAGTAGCCCTTCATCACCTGTCGGCCCCGCACCAGGATCTCACCATCGTCGGCGATGCGGATCTCCGTTCCGGGGACGGGTGGCCCGACGGTACCGATCCGAAACGCCTCGAGCGGATTCAGATTCGTCACGGGACTCGTCTCGGTCAGCCCATACCCCTCGAGGATCGGGAGGCCGACCGAAAAGAAGAACTGGTTGATCGAGGGCTCCAGTGGGGCGCCGCCGCTCACGAACCAGCGGAGTCGCCCTCCGACACCCTCGCGGATCTTGCGATACACCAGCCGATCGGCGATCGCTCGCTGCAGGGAGAGAAACGGCCCCGGTCGACGGCCGGCGAGAACCAGGGTCGACCACTTTCGACCCACACCCGCCGCCCACGCCACGAGGGCGCCCCGCGCGCCACCCGCCTCCATCACACGATTGTAGACCTTTTCGTAGAGGCGAGGGACCGAAACCGCGACGGTCGGGCGTACCACCTTGAGATCCTCGGCGACATTCCGAATGTCGCGCGCGTAGGCGATGGTGCACCCGCCCGACAGAAGCAGGTAGTCGACCATGCGCTGAAGCACGTGACTCAACGGCAGGAAGCTGAGCGTCACATCGCCCGGTCCGACCCGAAGCACGTTCGCACAGGCCCAGACGTTCGAGTGCAGGTTGTCGTGCGTCAGCATCACACCCTTGGGCGGACCGGTCGTGCCCGAGGTGTAGAGGATCGTGGCGACATCTTCGGGCTTTGCTTCCAACGCGCGGGCCTCGAATGCGGCCGCGGGCTCCCCCTCGAAAAATGCCCGCCCTCGTTCGAGGAAGTCGGTCCAGGCGATGACTCCTTCGGGAGCGTCCGACAGGGCGTCGAACGCCACGATCGTGAGATCGAGGCCGGCCTCGACAGCGGCGGCGCGCGCCTTGGTCACCTGTTCCGACGTCGACGCGAACACCACGTGGGCGCCCGCATTCGACAAGATGTAGGCGATCTGGGGGGCGATCAGGGTCGAGTAGACGGGCACGTCGACGAATCCGCCCAGGAGGCAGCCGTAGTCGGCCGCGGCCCACTCCGGCCGATTCTCGGAGAGCAGGGCGACGCGGTCTCCTTTCTGCACCCCCATGGCCGCAAGACCGCCGGAGACCGCGCGGGCGAGCTCGGCGAGCTCGTCGTACGAGAGGTCGCGGAGTTCGTCTCCCTGCCCCGTGAACGCCCGAAGCGCCGGCGCCGGTCCGAACCGCTTGACCGCCCCTAGAAAGAGCGAGCACAGAGTGCCGGGTGGCGGTGTGCCCTCGGTCGAGGCGGAGGTGTTCACAACCGCTCGATGTCGATCTCTACGTCCAGATCGGTGCGAAGGCTGTGAAAGACGCTGCAGTACTTGTCACGACTCAGCGTGACCGCCCGCTCGAGGCGCGCCTGATGCTCCTCTCCCGGCCCCCGCACGCGGACGACGAGACGCAGCGCTGTGAAGCGCCGAGGAGGCTCGGCCGCACGATCGGCCTCGATGGCGACCTCGAGGTCGTCGAGGGGAATGCGCCCCTTCTCGAGGATCATCCGGATGTCGACGGCCATACATCCCGCGAGCGATAGAAGCACCCCGGTCATCGGAGAAGGCCCGGCTTTTCCGTCGCTGTCGATGAGAATCGACGGTCCGCCGGGAGTTCCCCCTTCGAATCGGTCCGCCTCGCCGGTCCACCGGAGAACGACGTGGCTATCCGCCATGTCGGTCTGCTCCGGAATCACCCGCGTCCATGGCATCGCCACGAAGCTGGGCGAGCGTGGCGCGAGCATGCGAAACGTGCTCGTGCGCGTCTTCACCGTGAGGAATGTGCTCGAGAAAGGCCTTCAGGTGTCGTTCGGCATCTTCATGATGCCCGCTGCGGAGATAGATGAACGCGAGACCGTAGTGCGCGCCCGATGCGTCCGGCTTGCTCTTCAACACGTGGCGGTAGGTCTTGGCCGCCTCCTCGGTCATGCCGATCCGAGTGTAGGCGATCGCGATCTGCTGAAGGACCACGGGATCGCCCGGGGCGTCCTTGAGGGCGAGTCGAAACGACGTCAACGCCTCGTGGAATTTCCCGGCTCGCAGGAGTTCGAGCCCCTCGCCGTAGTAGTTCACCTGGTCCGACTCGGCGGTGCCGCCGAAAAGCTTGTTCCAGATGGACATCGCGTCCGGACGTTGGGAGGAACGAAAGGGGAAGATTGGTGAACCTACCGAGGGGTCAGAACCGGCGCAACGCATGACGATTCGAGCCCTCAGCGCCCCGCTGCGGCGACCCCGTCTCCGTGAACGAAATGCAGGAGGCCCGCAGCCCCGAGACGGGCCTGGGCATCGGTCGGCGGTTGGAGCAGAACGGCGCGATGGCCCCGCAAGAGCACACGGGCGGTCTCACGAAGTGCCGCGGCCGTCGCGTCGGGGCCGAACAGCACCACACCCGCGAACGTGGCATCGAAGAACGGCAAACTCGGCCCCACGACCGTCGCACTCACTCCCGGCGGAGAGGGCAGCACGGGCCATGCGGCCTGGGCCGTCACGACCTCGACGCCCTCGGGCACGACGCCGGCCATCGCATGGGCGAGTGAACTCGCCGAGCCCCACAAAAGGAGCCGCCCGCCGGCCGGCCCCACCCCCGACATCGCCGCCGCCGTGAGGGCCCGTTCGTCGGCGGACTCCGGCGGTCCGCTCCTGGCGGTCGACTCCGACGGTGCCCATGGCGCTCTCGGTGGCGGGCGGAGGTCGGCGACGCCCTCGCGAATCGGGTACCGCTCCCGGCAGTTGGAGCACCCCAGGACACCGGCTCGCACACGGCGGTGTTCGAGAGAATCGGCGAGAAGAACGAGTGGGAACGCCGGCCCGCAGCGCGGGCAGGCGGTTCGGTCGGTCAGGAGGAGGTGCACGCCCCCCCTCAGCCCCCGCCGGTCAAATTCGCAGAGCGATGCGCCGGCGCCCAGGTGGGCACGGGGCCGTACTGCGCCCACTGGTAGGGCGTCTCCCAGATGCGCGTGTACAACAGCCCGTCGCGAATCTCGGCGGGAAGCCGGCGCTTGAGTTCGTCGTAGAACCAGCGGGCCTGGTTCTCGGCACTCGTCTCGACACCCTGGAACTGCGGCAGGTCGTTGAGGAGCTCGTGGTCGAGCCCGTCGGCCAGCGCCCGGAGTTCGCGCTTGAGGTCGACGAAGTCGAAGGCGATCCCCGCCTCGTTCAACTCCGCGGTCTGGATCGCGGCCTCGACCACGTACCGATGCCCGTGCACCCGGTTGCACTTGCCCTGGTAGTGGTTCAGGAAGTGGGCCGAGTCGTAGTGCGCCTGCGCGCAGACGGTAAACATGCTTC
>CBDUEZ010000369.1:0-4228 GCA_965366355.1 uncultured bacterium | reverse complement strand
GGCCGGCATGCTCCCAGCCGAGGGGATCGTCGCGGGAGACGCCTTCGGTGCGGCGCTCGCGCTGAACGGACAGATGGCGATGGTGGGCGCGTCGGGGCGGGACAATCGCACCGGGGCTGTGTTCACCTACGAAAATCGTGGTGGCCAACTGACCGCAGCGGGCGAACTGCCCCTCGCGGGCGTCGCGCGCAACGACCGATTCGGTTCGAGCATCTTGTTGGGCGACGGACAGGTCGGAGTCGGGGCTGTCGGTGCGAACGGCGGCGCCGGTGCGGCCCACGCGTTCCAGATGACCGAAGAGGGATGGCAGCCCGTGATGACGGTCGCGGCCTTTGATCCATCGCCGCGAGCGGCGTTCGGCTCGGCCATGGCCTTCGTCGGCGATGAGGTCTGGATCTCCGCGCCTGCCGCGAATCGCGGCTCGGGCGCGGTCTACGCCTTCAAGATGTCCGGCGATGCGGTGTCTGGCGTCGACCGGGTGATGGCCGAGGCCCTGAGCGGGCGTGTGCAGGCGGGGCGGGCGATCGGCGCCGGGAATGGCTTCGTCGCCATTGCGGCACCGGGCGCCGACTCCGGGTCGGGTTCGGTGGTCTTCTTCGACGTCGCTTCCGGCACGCGCACGGCCGAGGCCGTCGTGCAGAGCGAGCCCGAGGGCTTCGACGCGGTCCGCGGCGAAGAAGTCGGCTGCCAGGACGGTGAAGCCGGCGAGTGGGAGTGCGGCGAGGTCGATCTCGTTTCGTTCGTGCCGGTCCTCGAGTTGTCGGGCGACAACGCGCGGGGCATTCGCACGAATGACAACTGGGGCTGGGAAGATCCCGAGACGGGCCGACTCTATGCGCTCGTCGGCATGACCGACCGGGCCTCGTTCGTCGACATCACCGACCTGACGAATCCGGTCGTGGTCGGCATCCTTCCGATGACCGAAGGAGCGAACGGAAGCGCCTGGCGTGACATCAAGACCTACATGAACCACGCCTACATCGTGTCGGATGGGGCGGGTCAGCATGGCATGCAGGTGTTCGATCTCACCCGGCTCCGCGACTTCGATGGCGGCGAGCCGACGATCTTCGACGAAGACGCGCTGTATACGAACGTCGCCTCGACGCACAACATCGTGATCAACGAGGGTTCGGGGTTCGCCTATGCCGTCGGCGCCGGTGGCGGTGGTGAGACCTGCGGCGGTGGGCTGCACATGATCGACATTCGCAACCCCAAGGAGCCGACCTTCGCCGGCTGCTTCGCCGACCCGCAGACGGGCCGCGCGAGCACGGGCTACTCCCACGATGCCCAGTGCGTCAACTATGTCGGTCCCGACCCGGACTACCAGGGTGCGGAGATCTGCATGGGCGCGAATGAGACCGCCCTCTCGATCGCCGACGTCACCGACAAGGCCAACCCGATCGCCGTGTCTCGGGCCTCGTATCCGAGCGTAGGCTACTCCCACCAGGGGTGGCTCACCGACGATCACCGGTACTTCTACCTGAACGACGAGCTCGACGAGCTTCAGGATCTTGCGGACCGCACGCGGACCATGATCTGGGACGTCTCCGACCTCGACGATCCGCAGTTGATCGCCGAACACATGGGTACGCAGGAATCGTCCGACCACAACCTGTACGTGGTGGGCAACCTGATGTATCAGTCGAACTACCAGTCCGGGCTTCGCATTCTCGATATTTCGCAGCCCGAGGCACCGACCGAAGTCGCCTATTTCGACACCGTACCCTACGGCGACAACGGCGCCGGCTTCGGGGGCTCGTGGAGCAACTACCCGTTCTTCAGCAACGGGATCGTCATCGTCACGAGCGGCAACGAGGGTCTGTTCCTGGTACGCCCGACGGTGCGTCGCACGGTGTTCTAGGAGGACTCTCCGGTCTTCCGGGGACCTCCGACTGCTGGACCTGCATATCAGATGGGGGAGGGTGGGGCTACGGCCCTCCCTCCCTCGTCGCGATTGTGCTCCACCCGTTTCGTCGGGCCTGGCCCGACCTCAATAGAGGCTTTCATGATCTCCACCCGAACCTTCCGCCTTCCGTCGGCCGTGGTGGCCGGCGCCGCACTCGCCCTGGCCGCCGGTGAGGGGGCCGCGCAGGACTATGTCTATGCCGCGAACCAGGGCGACGCCACGATCGCGGTCATCGACATCGCGACGCTCGAAGTGGTCGAGACGGTCGACCTGCGGCCGCTCGGATTTTCGGAGAACGCCAAGCCTCACCACATCGTCGTCGAACCCGATGGCTCCGCCTGGTACGTATCGCTCATCGGCGAGAACCGCGTGCTGAAGTTCGATCGCGACAACACGCTGCTCGGTCAGGGCGAGTTCGAGGTGCCGGGCATGTTGTCTCTCGATCGGAAGCACGACCTGCTGTATGTCGGACGCTCCATGAGCGCGGTGAATCCACCACAGCGAATCGGGGTGATCGAGCGCTCCACCATGGAGGTCGACGAGATCGACGTGCTGTTCCCGCGTCCTCACGCCCTCCAGGTGACGCCCGACGGTGATTACGTCTACTCGGCGTCTCTGGGGGTGAACCAGTTGGGGGCCATCGACGCGGATTCCTGGGACCTCGAGTTGGTGCAGATCGAGGGCGACGCACACGCGATCGTCCAGTTCGCGATTTCTCCCGACGGGAGCACGCTGGTGGGGACGGCGGAGCTGACCGGAGGGCTCCTGGTCTTCGATCTCGCCAACCCGGCTGAACCGGCCTTCGTGCGCGAGATCGAGGTGGGACCCCGCCCCTGGCACCCCGTCTACGGGCGCGATGGCCGCCATGTCTACTTCGGCAACAAGGGCGACAACACGGTGATCGAGGTCGACGTCCCGGCGGGTCGCGTATCTCGCACCTTCGAGGTGCCGGGTGCCGACCAGCCGCACGGCAGCGTGTTGAGCCCCGACGGGCGATTCCTGTTCGTCTCGAACAACGGTCCGGGGGGAATGGGAATGGCGATGGGCGGAGAGGGAATGGACCACGCCGCGATGCAGCACGACATGGGTGATGGTCCGACCTTCGACACCGGCACCGTCGCGGTCATCGACCTCGACAGTGGCGAGGTCGTGAAGATGATCGTCGTCGGGACCAACGCGACGGGGCTCGGCGTTCGCGCCCCCCGATGACCACGGCGGTCGTGGCGCTACGGTCGTGGGGAGTGCTGTTCCTGGCGACGATTCTTACGGCGTGCGGAGGGGCGGGTGTCGCGGGCGCGGGTGAGGGCGGAGCGACCCGACAGGGCGCCGGCCTTCCGTTTCGTGTCGATGACCCGTTGGAGCGGGAGATTCGGCCGTTCGTGGTCGAGAACCCCCAGGGTGTACGGGTCGAGCACCCCTTCCTCGGGGGGTTCGTCGTACCGCGCCCCCAGTTGGTCGATATCGACGCCGACGGTGACCTGGACCTGTTCATTCAGGAACGCACCGGCGAGCTCATCCAGATGGAGAATGTAGGCGGGCCGGAGTCGGCCTCGTTCGTGTGGAGGACCGATTCGTTTCAGGGGCTCGACATCGGGGAGTGGGGGCGCTTTCACGACCTCGATGCCGACGGAGATCTCGATCTGCTGGCGGAGCAGCGGTTCAGCTACGTGCGCTACTTCCGCAACGACGGCACACCCTCCGACCCGCGGTTCGTTCTGGCGACGGACTCCCTGAGGGATGACCAGGGGCGGGCGATCTTCTCCGACCGACAGAACATTCCCTCGCTGATCGACCTGGACTGCGATGGGGCGGTCGACCTCTTCCTCGGCCGGATCGACGGCACGGTGTCGCGCTACGAAGAGGTCGGACTCGACGACGCGGGGAACCCCGTGTTCACTCTCGTCGACCCGCGCTTCGAAGACATCGAAATTGTCGCCCAGCTCGCGGTGCCCGGTGGAGGAGGCGCCCGGCCGACAACCCTGCACGGAGCCAATTCGATGGCCTTCGCCGATGCCGACCACGACGGCGATGTGGATCTGTTCTGGGGCGACTACTTCGAGCCGGGGCTCCTCTTCATCGAGAACTTCGGCAGTTGCCAGTCGCCCGATCTGCAGTCCACGCCACAACCGCTGTCCGCCTCGGGCGAACTGATCGCCACGAGCGGCTACAACGCGCCCTACCCGGCCGATCTCGACGGCGACGGTGATCTCGACCTCCTGGTGGGCGTTCTGGGCGGAGCCTTCAACGCCAACCGCACCGCGACGGAAAATCTCCGCTACTTCGAGACCCTTGCCGACGGATCGCTCGAAGAGCGCAGCCGCC